>NZ_JALMFA010000006.1:0-323876 GCF_023242545.1 Pseudomonas sp. MWU13-2517
CAAGCTTCCCACGCGTGTGACCGCATACGTTTACTAGACCAGCACCTGTCGGGTGCTCGCCATGTAGGCGTGGATCTGCTTCTCCACCCGCGGGTGAATCAGCTCTTCCGGGCGCCGCCCATTCGGGCATGGCAAGGTCTTGGTGGTGCCGAACAACCGGCAGATCAACGGGCGCTCGTCATACACCGTGCAGCCGTTGGGGCCAAGGTGCACGCAGTTCAGTTCGTCCATGGCCGCCGCCTGCTCGGCGGCGGTCTTGCGTGGCAGGCGCGACATTTCTTCGGGTGATGTCGTCACTGGCCCACAGCAGTCGTGGCAACCAGGAACGCATTCGAACGAAGGAATCTGTCGGCGCAGCGCGCTGATTTTCTGACTGTTGCAACTCATCAAGACACATACCGAACGGCGAATAGGCAGGGATTCTGACGCAAAACGCCCTGCGCAGACAGCTTCATCCGACCGCTGTATCCTGCGTCAAATTTTCCAAACAGGGATGCTCCCCATGACTGCCAGCGCCCAGCACACCTCCTCTTACTACGCAGCCAGCAGCGTGCCGCAGCCCGACTACCCTGCGCTGGCCGGTGAAATACACGCGGATGTGTGCGTGATTGGCGGCGGTTATTCCGGGCTGAATACCGCGCTGGAGCTGGCCGAGCGAGGCTTCAGCGTGGTGCTGCTGGAAGCACGCAAGGTCGGCTGGGGCGCCAGCGGGCGTAACGGCGGCCAGTTGATTCGTGGCGTCGGCCACGGCCTGGACCAGTTCGCCAACGTTATCGGCACCGACGGTGTGCGTCAGATGAAAATGATGGGGCTGGAGGCGGTGGAAATCGTGCGCGAACGCATCGAGCGCTATCAGATCCCGTGCGACCTGACGTGGGGTTATTGCGACCTGGCGAACAAACCCCACCATCTGCAGGGTCTGGCTGAAGACGCCGAAGAGCTGCGCAGCCTCGGCTACCGTCATGAAGTACGCCTGCTGCAAGCCAACGAAATGAGTAGCGTGATCGGCTCGGAACGCTATGTGGGCGGCATGATCGACATGGGCTCCGGCCACCTGCACCCGTTGAACCTGGCACTCGGCGAAGCCTCCGTCGCGCAGCGATTGGGGGTGAGGCTGTTTGAACAATCCGCAGTCATACGCATCGACTATGGCTCTGAGGTCAACGTACACACCGCTCAAGGCAACGTACGCGCCAAGACGCTGGTGCTGGCCTGCAATGCTTATCTCAATGGCCTGAACCCGCAGTTGAGCGGCAAAGTGCTGCCCGCCGGCAGCTACATCATCGCCACCGAGCCGTTGAGCGAAGCCCAGGCCGCCAACCTGCTGCCGCAGAACATGGCCGTGTGTGACCAGCGGGTGGCGGTGGACTACTTCCGCCTGTCCGCCGATCGCCGTCTGTTATTCGGCGGCGCCTGCCATTACTCGGGCCGGGATCCCCAGGACATCGCTGCCTATATGCGGCCGAAAATGCTCAAGGTGTTCCCACAACTGGCCAACGCTAAGATCGACTACCAGTGGGGGGGCATGATCGGCATCGGCGCGAACCGCCTGCCGCAGATCGGCCGGTTGGCGGACCACCCCAATGTGTATTACGCCCAAGCCTATGCAGGTCACGGCCTCAATGCCACGCACCTGGCCGGCAAACTGCTGGCCGAAGCCATCAGCGGCCAGCAGCAGGGACGCTTCGACCTGTTCGCCCGGGTACCGCATATCACCTTCCCCGGCGGCAAGCATTTGCGCTCGCCGCTGTTAGCGCTGGGCATGCTCTGGCATCGCTTCAAAGAGCTGATCTGATTCAGCCGCGCCAGAAGGGTTTCAAACCTTCCTGGCGCGCCTGTTCTGCCGTCAGCCCTACATCGCGCAATTGCTCCGGGGTGAGGTCCAGCAGCGCCTTGCGGGTGTGAAGACGGCGCCGGAACAGGCTCCAGCGGCAGAACGTCGACACTGCCCGCTCCTGCCCCGCCTCTAATTCCTGACCGTGTAATGCCAACCGCACATCGCTCATGCCGCTCATTTTGCCGCCCCTCATTTGCCTGTTGCCATGAGTGACTAGGATCAACGAGCAGGCACAACCATTACAGATTCAACACAACTTTATTAAAACCATACAGAGCCTGTCTTAAGGCGCTTGAATCCTGTATTTTCCGTGCATCTGTACTGGTCTCTCAGGAGTGGCCGCATGACCCTTTACGTCAACCTTGCCGAATTGCTGGGCACGCGCATTGAACAAGGCTTCTATCGCCCCGGTGATCGCCTGCCTTCCGTGCGGGCACTGAGCGTGGAACACGGGGTCAGCCTGAGCACCGTACAACAGGCTTATCGCGTGCTGGAAGATAACGGCCTGGCAATGCCCAAACCCAAGTCCGGTTACTTCGTGCCCGTGGGCCGGGAGCTGCCGGCGCTCCCCGAAGTAGGCCGCCCGGCCCAACGGCCGGTAGAGATTTCCCAATGGGACCAGGTACTGGAGCTGATTCGCGCGGTGCCACGCAAAGATGTCATACAGCTGGGTCGCGGCATGCCGGATGTATTGTCGCCCACCCTCAAACCTCTGCTGCGCAGCCTTGCCCGTGTAAGTCGTCGCCAGGACCTGCCTGGGCTGTATTACGACAACATCCTCGGCTGTATGGAGTTGCGTGAACAAATTGCTCGGCTGTCGCTGGATTCCGGCTGCCAACTCACCGCCGAAGATATCGTCGTCACCACCGGTTGCCATGAGGCACTGTCTGCCAGCATCCACGCTATCTGCGAGCCCGGCGACATCGTCGCCGTGGACTCGCCGAGCTTCCACGGCGCCATGCAAACCCTCAAGGGCCTGGGCATGAAGGCCCTGGAAATCCCCACCGACCCCATCACCGGTATCAGCCTGGAAGCTCTGGAGCTGGCGCTGGAACAGTGGCCGATCAAGGTCATCCAACTGACCCCCAACTGCAATAACCCACTGGGCTACATCATGCCCGAGGCACGCAAGCGAGCGTTGCTGACCCTGGCCCAACGCTTTGATGTGGCGATCATCGAAGATGACGTGTATGGCGACTTGGCCTACAGCTACCCACGCCCGCGCACCATCAAATCCTTTGACGAGGATGGTCGTGTATTGCTCTGCAGTTCCTTTTCGAAAACCCTGGCGCCGGGCCTGCGTATTGGCTGGGTGGCTCCGGGCCGGTATCTGGAACGGGTACTGCACATGAAATACATCAGCACTGGCTCTACGGCGACACAGCCGCAGATCGCCATTGCCGAATTTCTCAAGAACGGCCATTTCGAACCGCATTTACGGCGGATGCGCACCCAATACCAGCGCAATCGCGACATGATTCTCGACTGGGTCAGCCGTTACTTCCCCGTCGGTACCCGCGCCAGCCGACCTCAGGGCAGCTTCATGCTGTGGGTAGAACTGCCGGAAGGCTTCGACACCCTCAAGCTCAACCGCGCCCTGATGGAACAAGGCGTACAGGTGGCCGTAGGCAGCATCTTTTCTGCATCGGGCAAATACCGGAACTGCCTGCGCATGAACTACTCCGCCAAGCCAACCCCGCAAATTGAAGAAGCGGTGCGCAAGATCGGCGCAGCCGTGATCAAGATACTCGCCGAGGCTGACGACTGACCTTTCCTCGGAATTAACCGTCATATGCCCACAACCGCCCTGATCCGGATGCAGCGCCTTTGATGACTCGACGGCTTTTACCATTTTTCCTGCTGGGCGCCGCGGCCCTGGGCGGCTGCGCCACGGTGGACGCCCCGCGCATTCCCAGCGACGCGCTGCCCGCCACAAAATCGTCGTTCGGCCGCTCGATCCAGGCCCAGGCCGCGCCCTATCAAGGCCGCTCCGGCTTTCGCCTGCTCCCCAACAGCAGCGAAGCGTTCATGGCGCGCGCCGAGCTGATCCGCAATGCCCAGACCAGCCTCGACCTGCAGTACTACATCGTCCACGACGGCATCAGCACGCGCATGCTGGTGGATGAACTGCTCAAGGCCGCAGATCGTGGCGTACGCATCCGCATTTTGCTGGACGACACCACCAGTGACGGTCTCGACCAGATCATCGCTACCCTTGCCGCCCACCCACAGATCCAGATTCGCCTGTTCAACCCGCTGCACCTTGGACGCAGCACTGGCGTGACGCGAGCCATGGGCCGCTTGTTCAACCTGTCGCTGCAACACCGGCGCATGCACAACAAACTGTGGCTGGCGGATAACAGCGTGGCCATCGTCGGCGGACGCAACCTGGGGGATGAGTACTTCGACGCCGAGCCTAATCTGAACTTCACCGATATCGATATGCTCAGCGTGGGGCCGGTGGCCGAGCAGCTCGGGCACAGCTTTGATCAGTACTGGAACAGTGCCCTGAGCAAACCCATCGACGACTTTGTTTCCAACAGCCCGTCCAAGGGCGACCTGGCCGCGGCTCGCGTACGCCTGCAGGACTCGCTGGCCGAATCACGCCAGCAGAATCACGTGCTGTATAACCGCTTGCGCACCTACCAGACCCAGCCGCGCATGGATATCTGGCGTCGCGAGCTGATCTGGGCCTGGAACCAGGCACTCTGGGACGCGCCGAGCAAGGTGCTGGCCAAAGCCGACCCGGACCCGCACCTGCTGCTCACCACCCAACTGGCGCCGGAACTGAGAGGCGTCAATCATGAGCTGATGATGATCTCGGCGTATTTCGTCCCGGGCCAGCCCGGGCTGGTTTACCTGACTGGCCGCGCCGATGCCGGCGTGTCGGTAAGCCTGCTTACCAATTCTCTCGAGGCCACCGATGTACCGGCGGTCCATGGCGGCTACGCGCCGTATCGCAAGGCGCTGTTGGAACACGGTGTAAAACTCTACGAATTACGCCGCCAGCCGGACGCAGGCGGCAAAGGCAGCGGCAGTGGCCCGCACCTGTTTCGCCGGGGTGCGTTCCACGGTTCAGACTCCAGCCTGCACAGCAAGGCGATGATTTTTGACCGGGAAAAATCGTTTATCGGCTCGTTCAACTTCGACCCACGCTCGGTGCTGTGGAACACCGAAGTCGGCGTATTGGTGGACAGCCCTGAGCTGGCGGAACATGTGCGCAACCTGGCACTGGAAGGCATGTCGCCGGCCCTGAGCTACCAGGCGAAATTGCAGGAGGGCCAGGTGGTATGGGTCACCGAGGACAATGGCCAGTTGCACACCCTGAGCCGCGAGCCGGGCAGTTGGTGGCGGCGATTCAATGCCTGGTTCGCCACGCGTGTAGGGCTGGAGCGCATGCTCTAAGCCGGTTGCGCGACGCCGAATGCGCCCTGGCGCAACAACAGCAGCACCAGGCCCAACGCGCCGGCCGCCATCAGCAACGGCAAGGCATGCCCGCTGATCCACTGGCTGCCGGCGCCGGCCACCAGCGGGCCGATCAGGCAACCGATGCCCCACAGCTGCGCCACGTGGGCATTGGCCCGCACCAGCGCATCATCGCGGTAGCGCTCGCCGATCAGGATCAACGACAGCGTGAACAACCCACCGGCACTTGCGCCGAAGACCACCCACACCGGCCAGATCAGCAGTGTGTGCATCAACAACGGAATCGCCAGGCTTGAAGCCAGCAACAGCACCGCACAGCTCAAGAACAACGTACGCCGCGGCAAATAGTCGGCCAAGGCGCCGATCGGCAATTGCAGCAAGGCATCGCCGACTACCACTGTGCTGACCATCGCCAGGGCGATCTCGGCAGTGAAGCCTTGTTGCAGGCAATACACCGGCAGCAACGTCAGAATCATCGCTTCGAACGCAGCGAATAACGCCACCGCCCACGCTATCGCCGGCAAGCTCCGACAGAAGCGCCACAGGTCGCCGAAAGTCACGCTGAACGATTCGGCAGTGGGCGCGCCGGAACGCCCCAACAGCAGCAGCGGCGCAACCATCAACAGACCCACGCCAACCCAAAAGCCATAATCCTGATCGGTGCCGAGTACACCCAGCAGCAGCGGCCCCGAAAGCTGGCTCAAGGCATAACTGCAGCCATACAGCGCGACCAGACGGCCACGCCATTGCTCCACCACCAATTGGTTGATCCAACTTTCACCGAGGATAAATACGATAGTCAGGATCACCCCGATCATCAGGCGCAGCACCAACCAGACCGGGTAACTCGGCAGGATCGCCAGCAAGCCTATGGAAAACGCCCCGGCCCACAGGCATAGGCGCATCAGATTGGCAGTGCCCAACCAGGAGGCCATGCGGCTGGAAACCTTGGCGCCCAGCAACACACCAAAGGCCGGCATCGCGGCCATCACCCCGATGGCGAAACTGCCGTAGCCCCAGCCCTCAAGGCGCAGCGACACCAGCGGCATGCTGACGCCCAAGGCCAGGCCGACACTCAGAACCGAGGCCAGGACGGCGAAATAAGTCGCCCAACGCATTCCACGCTCCTGTGGATAATGATGAGAACACACAAAACGAAGGTAGAAGGGGGCTTGCTTCCGATAGCAGGGTATCGTCGCCACATTGAGCGACTGATCCACCACATCGGGAGCAAGCCCCCTCCTACGTTTTTTACAGCGGTAAATCCTGAAAGTTACAGCTTGATCCAGGTCGACTTCAGTTCGGTGTACTTGTCGAATGCATGCAGCGACTTGTCGCGACCATTGCCCGACTGCTTGAAGCCACCAAACGGTGCGGTCATGTCGCCACCGTCGTACTGATTGACCCACACGCTACCGGCACGCAAGGCCTTGGCAGTCAGGTGTGCCTTGGAGATATCGGCAGTCCACACGGCTGCGGCCAGCCCATAGACGGTGTCGTTGGCGATCTTGATCGCTTCCTCGGCACTGTCGAAGGTAATCACCGACAGAACCGGGCCAAAGATCTCTTCCTGGGCAATCTTCATGGCATTGGTCACGCCGTCGAAAATCGTCGGCTCGACGTAAGTGCCACCGGTTTCTTCCAACGTACGCTTGCCACCGACTACCAGCTTGGCGCCGTCGTCGTGGCCGGCCTGGATGTACGAGAGCACATTGTTCATCTGCTGGGTGTCTACCAGCGCGCCGACGTTGGTCGCCGGGTCCAGCGGGTTGCCTGGCTTCCAGCCTTTGAGGGCCTCGATCACCAGCGGCAGGAATTTATCCTTGATGGAGCGTTCCACCAGCAGGCGTGAACCGGCGGTGCAGACTTCGCCCTGGTTGAAGGCGATGGCACTGGCAGCGGATTCGGCGGCGGCCTGCAGATCCGGGGCATCGGCGAACACGATGTTCGGGCTCTTGCCACCGGCTTCCAGCCACACGCGCTTCATGTTCGACTCGCCGGAGCGGATCAACAGTTGCTTGGCGATCTTGGTGGAGCCGGTGAACACCAGGGTATCGACATCCATGTGCAGCGCCAGGGCGTTGCCGACGGTGTGGCCATAACCCGGCAGCACGTTGAACACGCCCTTCGGTATACCGGCCTCAACGGCCAGGGCCGCGATGCGGATGGCGGTCAGCGGGGATTTTTCGGAAGGCTTGAGGATCACCGAGTTACCCGTGGACAGTGCCGGGCCGAGCTTCCAGCAGGCCATCATCAATGGGAAGTTCCACGGCACGATGGCAGCTACCACACCCACCGGCTCGCGGGTTACCAGACCCAACTGATCGTGTGGGGTGGCCGCCACCTCGTCATAAATCTTGTCGATAGCTTCACCGCTCCAGCTCAGCGCACTCGCCGCACCGGGTACGTCGATGTTCAGGGAGTCGCTGATCGGCTTGCCCATGTCCAGGGTTTCAAGCAGTGCCAGCTCTTCGGCATTCGCCTTGAGCAACGCGGCGAAACGGATCATGGTGGCTTTGCGTTTGGCCGGCGCCAGGCGCGACCAGACACCGGAATTGAAGGTGGCGCGAGCATTGTCCACGGCACGCTGGGCATCAGCGGCGTCGCAGCTGGCGATGGTGGCCAGCAGGCGACCATCGACCGGGCTGATGCATTCGAAAGTGTCACCGGAAACAGCGGCGGTGTACTCGCCATTGATATAGGCGCGGCCTTCGATTTTCAGATCCTTGGCACGTTGTTCCCAGTCGGCACGGGTCAGGGTGGTCATTCGAGTGTCCTCCTCTTATTGAATACGAGGGCCGGGTGATATCCCACGGCAGCCTCAAAGAATGCTTGCCCGACCAGCCTGCTGTTCGGCTCAAGGCAGCTGCCACCCTAAACCAGCGGCTGGGGATGTTTCAATATATTTGACATAACGCCGGTAAACGCCCTTGCGATGTTCATTTTAATAAACATAGACTTTGGTCTCTCCAACCCCAGGCCAGACGGGACACGCACATGAGCATCCAGGACATCGTCGACTTCAGCCAAGCCAACACCGCCCCCGACCGCTATCGCCCTGCCGCCGAAAAAATCCTCAAGGGCAATCCCGAACAAACGCTCTACAACCACTACAACAGTCCGTGCGGCCAGATGAGTGCAGGCGTGTGGGAAGGTGAGGTCGGGCACTGGAAGGTCAATTACACCGAGCATGAGTACTGCGAGATTGTTCAGGGTGTTTCTGTATTGCGGGATGCCGAAGGCAATGCCAAGACCTTACGTGCCGGTGACCGCTTCGTGATTCCCGCTGGTTTCAGCGGCACCTGGGAAGTGCTGGAGCCGTGCCGCAAAATCTACGTGGTGTTCGAACAGAAAACCTGAGCAGCAAATTTCAGGCAAAAAAAAGCCCGGATCGTGAGATACGGGCTTTTTTTCACAAGAAAGGAAATCAATTACTTGATTTTGCCTTCTTTGTAGATCACGTGCTTGCGAACGCGCGGGTCGAACATTTTCTTTTCGAGCTTGTCCGGGGTAGTACGCTTGTTCTTGTCGGTAGTGTAGAAGTGACCAGTACCGGCGCTAGAGATCATTCGAATCAATTCACGCATGATATAGCTCCTTAGATTGTGCCAGCGCGGCGCAATTCAGCCAGCACGACAGTGATGCCACGCTTGTCGATGATGCGCATGCCTTTAGCAGATACGCGCAGACGGACGAAACGTTTCTCTTCTTCAACCCAGAAGCGGTGATGCTGCAGGTTCGGCAGGAAACGACGACGGGTTTTGTTATTTGCGTGGGAAATGTTATTCCCAGTCACCGGACCCTTACCGGTAACTTGACAGACTCTCGACATGCCTCAGCCCTCTAAAACCACATGCCCAACCCGGCATGGGTTGGCCGCTTAATCTCTCAGTCATTTGGCGCCAGGCGCCGCGTTTCTTTAGGGTCTTACCGGCTACACCTACAAGCGAAGGAACCGGGCCCCTAGAAAAGAGCGCTGCTTTATACCAGAAAGACCCCCATGCAACAACAGCCCGTGCGTTTTTACCGACTTAAATCTTGCCGTCGAACGCCTGAACCGCTGCCAGTAAGGGCCGCTGCCACAGCTGACCGCTCGTCGCACAGAATGATTTGCGACGCCTGCGTGCCGATGAGGCGCGCAGCGAAATGCGCTGAGGCACCATCAAAACAGCATTTGAGGCAAAAGCACAGGCGAAAATGAACTAGTCATTTATCCAGCAGACCACTACGGTAGGCTTTTTCCAGACTGCACTCGCAGATGGGCCTTCGATCTGCACAGGAAACCGAATATGCGCCTCGCTGCCCTACCGCTATTGCTTGCCCCGCTTTTTATCGCACCGCTGGCCGTTGCCGCCACCAGCTTGAGTGTTTGCACCGAAGCCAGCCCCGAGGGGTTCGATGTGGTGCAATACAACTCGCTGACTACCACCAACGCCTCAGCCGACGTACTGATGAATCGCCTGGTGGACTACGACGCAGTCAGCGGCAAGCTGGTACCCAGCCTGGCAGACAGTTGGGACGTGTCCGCGGACGGCCTGACGTATACCTTCAAGCTGCGCCCGAATGTGAAGTTTCATCGCACCGAATATTTCACGCCAAGCCGCACCTTGACGGCTGAAGATGTGCGTTTCAGCTTCGAGCGCATGCTCGATCCGGCCAACCCATGGCACCAGGTCGCCCAAAGCGGCTTCCCCCATGCGCAGTCGCTGCAATTGCCCACGCTGGTCAAAAAAATTGACGCCCTTGACCCGCTGACTGTGCGCTTCACCCTCGATCACGCCGACTCCACTTTCCTCGCGGCGTTGAGCATGGGGTTCGCGTCGATCTATCCGGCGGAATATGCCGACAAACTGCTCAAGGCCGGCACACCGGAGAAACTCAACAGCCAACCGATAGGCACTGGCCCGTTCGTGTTTGTGCGTTTTCAAAAAGATGCCGTGGTTCGCTACAAGGCCAACCCGGACTACTTCGGCGGCAAACCGGCTGTGGATAACTTGATCTTCGCCATCACCCCGGATGCCAACGTACGTTTGCAGAAACTGCATCGCGACGAATGCCAGATCGCCCTGTCGCCCAAGCCACTGGACGTCGGCGAAGCCGAAAAGGACCCGGCGCTCAAGGTGGAGAAAACTGCCGCCTTCATGACCGCCTTCGTGGCCATCAATAGCCAACACCCACCTCTGGACAAGCCCGAAGTGCGCCAGGCGATCAACCTCGCCTTCGACAAGGACAGCTACCTCAAGGCCGTATTTGAAGGGACTGCCGAAGCCGCCAATGGGCCTTATCCGGCCAACACCTGGAGCTACGCCAAGGACTTGCCGGGCTACCCGCAGGACCTCGCCAAGGCCAAGGCGCTTCTGGACCGAGCCGGGCTCAAGGACGGTTTCAAGACCACCATTTGGACACGCCCCACGGGCAGCGTGCTGAACCCCAACCCGAACCTCGGCGCACAGTTGCTGCAGGCGGACCTGGCCAAGGCAGGCATCCAGGCTGAGATCCGTGTAATCGAGTGGGGCGAGTTGATTCGCCGCGCCAAGGCGGGCGAGCATGACCTGTTGTTCATGGGCTGGGCTGGCGACAACGGCGACCCGGATAACTTCCTGACCCCGCAATTCTCGTGTGCGGCGGTGAAATCCGGGACGAACTTCGCCCGCTACTGCGACCCCGCGCTGGACAAGCTGATCAGCGCCGGCAAGACCACCAGCGAGCAAGGGGTACGCAGCAAGTTGTATCAACAGGCCCAGGCGCTTATCCAGCAACAGGCGCTGTGGCTGCCGCTGGCGCATCCGACGGCATTTGCCCTGACGCGCAAGAATATCGAGGGGTATCAGGTGAGTCCGTTTGGACGCCAGGATTTCTCCAAGGTCGATGTTAGGCCTTAAGCGACAAGCGGCAAACCTTAAGCTGCAAGCTCACTTGAAGCTTGCAGCTTCAGACTTACAACTGCCCCCCTCCTACATCCACCCGTATTCAGCCATCGATAACGGGTCACCCTCGCCTACGATGATGTGATCCAGCACGCGCACATCCACCAACTCCAACGCCTTCTGCAATAACTTGGTCAATTTTCGATCAGCTGCGCTCGGCTCAAGACTTCCGGAGGGGTGGTTGTGGCACAAGATCAAGGCTGCTGCGTTGTACGACAGTGCGCGCCTGACCACTTGCCGAGGGTAGACCATCGCCGCATCGATGGTGCCCTGGGATAACACCTCAAACCCCAGCACTTGGTGTTTTGAATCGAGAAACAGGCAGCCGAAGGTTTCGTGGGGCTCCTGGCGCAACAATGCCTTGAGGTAGTCGCGGACCGCTACCGGGCTTTCCAGTACGGAACCTGTACGCAGCCGTTCGGCCAGGTGGCGCCTGGACATTTCCAGCACTGCCTGCAACTGGGCGAACTTTGCCGGCCCCAGCCCCAGATGCTGGCTGAACAGGACCTGGCTGGCCTCCAGAAGCGGGCGCAGCCCACCAAATTGCTCCAAAAGATGGCGTGCCAGGTCGACCGCACTTCTGCCGGACACCCCAGTACGCAGGAAAATTGCCAACAGCTCGGCATCGGACAGGCTTGCCGCGCCCCACTCCAAAAGTTTCTCCCGCGGACGCTCCTCTACGGGCCAATCACGAATACTCATCCCATCTCCCTGCGCATGTGCGTCGCTGTTGCCTGGCGGACGCTGTGTTATCGTAGGCCCTCTTTTTGCGTGCGATTTCACCTGGGGAGGGGGCATCGCAGGCGTCACTGAACTGGCATCACTGAACTGGAAAGGCAAACCAATGCAGCGTCTGTATCGGAAACGCATCGTTCTCGGCGTCGGCGGCGGCATTGCCGCCTACAAGAGCGCAGAGTTGGTTCGCAGGCTCCTGGACCAAGGCGCAGAAGTGCGCGTGGTCATGACCCGCGGCGGCAGTGAGTTCATCACCCCGCTGACCATGCAGGCCCTGTCCGGCCACCCGGTTCACCTGGACTTGCTGGACCCGGCGGCAGAAGCCGCCATGGGCCATATCGAACTGGCCAAGTGGGCAGACCTGGTGCTGATCGCCCCGGCGACCGCCGACCTGATCGCCCGCCTGGCCCAAGGTATTGCCGATGACCTGCTGACTACGCTGGTACTGGCCACCGACGCCACCGTTGCCATCGCACCAGCCATGAACCAGGCCATGTGGCGCGACCCGGCCACCCAGGCCAACACCCAGCTCTTGCAAAGCCGTGGCCTCAAGGTATTCGGCCCGGCATCCGGCAGTCAGGCCTGCGGCGACGTGGGCATGGGCCGCATGCTCGAAGCCACGGATCTGGCACTGTGTGCCGCCGAGTGCTTCCAGCACCTGGCCCTGACCGGCAAGCACGTACTGATCACTGCCGGCCCCACCCAGGAAAACATCGATCCGGTGCGCTACATCACCAACCATAGCTCAGGAAAAATGGGCTTTGCCTTGGCAGAGGCCGCGGTTGAAGCAGGCGCACGCGTCACCCTGATCACCGGCCCGGTCCATTTGCCGACCCCTGATCGTGTCACGCGAATCGACGTAGTGAGCGCCCGCGACATGTTGGCGGCTTGCGAAGCAGCCATTCCATGCGACCTGTTTATAGCCTCAGCAGCGGTTGCGGATTACCGCCCGGAGGTTGTGGCCCCGCAAAAGCTCAAGAAAGACCCTACAAACGGTGACGGCCTGCTCCTGCAAATGGTGCGCAACCCGGACATTCTCGCCAGCATCGCGACGCGTCCGGATCGCCCGTTCAGCGTCGGCTTTGCGGCCGAGACCGAGCACCTGCTGGACTATGCCGCGCGTAAATTGAAAGACAAAAACCTCGACCTGATCGTTGCCAACGATGTCGCCAACCCGAGCATCGGCTTCAACAGCGAGGAAAACGCCTGCAGCGTGATTGACCGCGACCTGCACGCGACCCTTTTCGCCCAGACCAGCAAGGGCAAGATTGCCCGCCAACTGATCTCCTTTATCGCCCAACGGCTGAACCAGGTTTAATTTTCATGCACGCTTTGCAAGCCAAAATCCTCGACCCACGCATCGGCAACGAATTCCCACTGCCGGCCTACGCCACACCGGGCTCCGCCGGGCTGGACCTGCGCGCCATGCTCAAGGAAGACACTGTCCTGGAACCGGGCCAGACCATCCTCATCCCTACGGGCCTGTCGATCTACGTGGGCGACCCAGGCCTGGCGGCACTGATCCTGCCGCGCTCCGGCCTGGGCCACAAACACGGCATTGTGCTGGGTAACCTCGTGGGCTTGATCGACTCCGACTATCAGGGCGAATTGATGGTGTCGTGCTGGAACCGTGGCCAGACGGCCTTCAACATTGCCGTCGGTGAACGCATTGCCCAGTTGGTGCTGGTGCCGGTGGTACAGGCGCACTTCGAACTGGTGCAGGAATTCGACGAAACCCAACGCGGTGCAGGTGGTTTTGGGCATTCCGGCAGCCACTGACTAAGCTGAATCAGGCCGGACGCTCCTGTCCGGCCCGATACCACCGCACGGCTTACTAGGTTGAAGAATGCGCGGACCTAATCAGCGAGTTTTTCTAAACAAAATCAATGTATTACGCGAACGCCATAACGAAGCCAGTATTCCGATGGCATTTTTGCACCACGAACTCTCTGCCGAAAACGTCGTCATACCCTTCAGTTTGAGCCTGCCGGTCAGCCACTTTAAGGCCAGCCTTGCCCCCTTCAGATGGAGTTTCCCCCGCGATGAGTACCGCAGCCCGAGTAGCCCCGACCTTTCCCGACAGCATCTTCCGCGCCTACGACATTCGTGGCGTCGTGCCCAAGACCCTGACCGCCGAAACCGCCTACTGGATCGGCCGCGCCATCGGCTCCCAGAGCCTGGCTCAGGGCGAGCCTAATGTTTCGGTCGGACGTGACGGTCGCCTGTCCGGCCCGACGCTGGTGGAACAACTGATCCAGGGGCTGGCCGACAGTGGTTGCCACGTCAGCGACGTGGGCCTGGTACCGACACCCGCGTTGTACTACGCCGCCAACGTGCTGGCCGGCAAATCCGGGGTGATGCTCACCGGCAGCCATAACCCGTCGGACTACAACGGCTTCAAGATCGTCATTGCCGGCGATACCCTGGCCAATGAGCAGATCCAGGCCCTGCATGACCGCCTGAAAAACAACGACCTGACCAGCGGCCAGGGCACCATCACCAAAGTCGACATCCTGCAACGCTACTCTGATGAAATCACCCGTGACGTCAAACTCGCGCGCCGCCTCAAAGTGGTGGTGGACTGCGGCAACGGCGCGGCCGGCGTGATCGCCCCGCAGCTGCTCGAAGCCCTGAACTGCGAAGTGATCCCCTTGTTCTGCGAGGTCGACGGTAACTTCCCCAACCACCACCCGGATCCAGGCAAGCCGGAAAACCTGGTAGACCTGATCGCCAAGGTCAAGGAAACCGGGGCTGACGTCGGCTTGGCCTTCGACGGCGACGGCGACCGTGTGGGGGTGGTGACGGAAACCGGCGAAATCGTGTTCCCGGATCGCCTGCTGATGCTGTTTGCCCGCGACGTGGTGGCACGCAATGCCAACGCCGAGATCATCTTCGACGTGAAGTGCACCCGTCGCCTGACGCCGCTGATCAAGGAATATGGCGGTCGCCCGCTAATGTGGAAGACCGGTCACTCGTTGATCAAAAAGAAAATGAAGGAAACCGGCGCGCTGCTGGCCGGCGAAATGAGCGGCCACGTGTTCTTCAAGGAGCGCTGGTTCGGCTTTGACGACGGTATTTACAGCGCTGCGCGCCTGCTGGAAATCCTCAGCAAGGAAAAATCCACCGCCGAAGAGCTGTTCCAGACCTTCCCGAACGATATTTCTACGCCTGAGATCAATATCCATGTGACCGAGGAGAGCAAATTCAGCATCATTGACGCACTGCACGATGCGCAATGGGGCGAAGGTGCCAACCTGACCACCATTGATGGTGTGCGAGTCGATTACGCCAAAGGCTGGGGCCTGGTTCGCGCGTCCAACACCACACCGGTGCTGGTGCTGCGTTTCGAGGCGGATACCGAGGCTGAGTTGCAGCGCATCAAGGACGTGTTCCACGCCCAGTTGAAACGTGTTGCCCCTGATCTCCAATTACCGTTCTGATTTTTTACCGGAGCCCTGAATGACCCTCGAACGCGAAGCCGCCGCCAACACTGCCAAGGTACTGTCCGAAGCGTTGCCTTATATCCGACGCTACGTCGGCAAGACGCTGGTGATCAAGTATGGCGGCAATGCCATGGAAAGCGATGAGCTCAAAACCGGCTTTGCCCGCGATATCGTGATGATGAAGGCGGTGGGCATCAACCCGGTGGTGGTGCACGGCGGCGGCCCGCAAATCGGCGACCTGCTCAAGCGCTTGTCGATCGAGAGTCACTTCATCGATGGCATGCGCGTTACTGACGCGCAGACCATGGACGTAGTGGAGATGGTCCTCGGCGGCCAGGTGAACAAAGACATCGTCAACCTGATCAACCGCCATGGCGGCAGCGCCATCGGCCTGACCGGCAAGGACGCAGAACTGATTCGCGCGAAAAAACTGACGGTGACCCGCCAGACGCCGGAAATGACCCAGCCGGAAATCATCGATATCGGCCAGGTGGGCGAAGTAATCGGCATCAACACCGATCTGCTGAACCTGCTGGTCAAAGGCGACTTCATTCCCGTGATCGCGCCGATCGGCGTAGGTGCCAATGGTGAGTCCTATAACATCAATGCCGACCTGGTAGCCGGCAAAGTGGCTGAAGCACTGAAGGCTGAAAAGCTGATGCTGCTGACCAACATCGCCGGCCTGATGGATAAACAGGGCAAGGTGCTCACCGGCCTGACCACCCAGCAAGTAGACGACCTGATCGCCGACGGCACCATCTACGGCGGCATGCTGCCGAAGATCCGTTGCGCGCTGGAGGCGGTGCAAGGCGGCGTGGGCAGCTCGCTGATCCTGGACGGCCGGGTACCGAATGCGATCCTGCTGGAAATCTTCACCGATACCGGTGTGGGTACGCTGATCAGCAACCGCAAGCGTCCTTAAGCACCAGAAAACAAAAGGCCCCGCTCAATCCGATTGAGCGGGGCCTTTTTATGCATGCTGATTCCGCTGGAGAAATGGAGACCCCCTGCGGGAGCGGGCTCTCTCTCACAGAGCAATCGGTGTCAGACGCCGAACTGCTCGCGGTATGCACGCACCGCCGGCAGGTGCTGCTTGAGCTGCGGATCATCTTCCAGGAACTGCAACACCTGGTTCAACGACACGATGCTCACGACCGGAATGCCAAAATCGCGCTCCACTTCCTGGATCGCCGACAACTCACCGTTGCCACGCTCCTGGCGGTTCAGCGCAATCAATACGCCGGCGGCCTTGGCGCCGTCCTGAGAAGCGATGATCTGCATCACCTCACGGATGGCGGTGCCGGCAGTGATGACGTCATCGATGATCAGCACTTCACCCTTGAGTGGCGCACCCACCAGGCTGCCGCCCTCACCATGAGCCTTGGCCTCTTTACGGTTGAAACACCATGGCAGATCCTGCCCGTGATGTTCAGCCAAAGCCACGGCGGTCGCAGCCGCCAGGGGGATGCCCTTGTAGGCCGGGCCGAACAGCACGTCGAATGAAATACCGCTTTCAACGATGGCCGCCGCATAGAAACGACCCAGCTGAGCCAGGGCCGAACCGGAGTTGAACAAGCCCGCATTGAAGAAGTACGGGCTGGTGCGCCCGGACTTGAGGGTGAACTCACCGAAGCGCAAAACGCCGCGATCGATGGCAAAACGAATGAAATCGCGTTGATACGCCTGCATGAAAAAAAGCCTCAGATACCACGGATTTAGCTAATTAGGTAGACGCCGTGTATCATACACGCACGCGATTTTTGGGGCCATTTATGCGGATCATCAGTGTGAACGTTAATGGTATTCAGGCTGCAGTCGAGCGTGGTTTGCTCAGTTGGCTGCAAGCACAGAATGCCGACGTCATCTGCCTGCAGGACACCCGCGCCTCCGCCTTTGAACTGGACGACCCAGCCTTCCAACTGGATGGCTACTTCCTTTATGCCTGCGATGCCGAAGTGCCCACCCAAGGTGGCGTGGCTTTGTACTCGCGGTTGCAACCCAAGGCGGTCATCAGCGGCCTCGGCTTCGAGACAGCCGACCGCTACGGGCGCTACCTGCAAGCCGATTTCGACAAGGTCAGCATCGCGACCTTGCTGCTCCCTTCGGGGCAGAACGGCGATGAAGACTTGAACCAGAAGTTCAAGCTAATGGACGACTTCGCCCGTTACCTGGATAAACAGCGGCGCAAACGTCGCGAGTACATTTATTGTGGCTCGCTGTACGTGGCGCAACAGAAGCTGGATATCAAGAACTGGCGCGACAGCCAGCAATCCCCGGGCTTCCTGGCGCCGGAACGAGCCTGGATGGACGAGATTGTCGGCAACATGGGCTATGTCGATGCCCTGCGCGAAGTCAGCCGCGAAGGCGACCAGTACAGCTGGTGGCCGGATAACGAACAGGCTGAGATGCTCAACCTGGGCTGGCGTTTCGACTACCAGTTGCTGACCCCTGGTCTGCGCCGGTTTGTACGCAGTGCACGCCTGCCACGCCAGCCACGCTTCTCGCAGCACGCGCCGCTGATCGTGGACTACGACTGGACACTGACCATCTGAGGTCTTTTTCCAGGCACAAAAAAACCGACATCGCTGTCGGTTTTTTTGTGCCTGTCTGTCAGTTGAACACCGGTTATCTGATCACACGCCAGGTCAAGGGATAGCGGTAGGCGATTCCCTTGTTGGCCTTGATGCTGCCAATGATGGTCAGCACCACCGTGGCAATCGCCAGGGCGAACATCAGGAAAAAGCCAATCACCGCGAAGGCCAGCACAATGCAAGCGATCCAGGCGATCGCCACGGTGATCTGGAAGTTCAAGGCTTCCTTGCCCTGGTCATCAATGAACGGGTCCATTTCCTTCTTCATCTGCCACAGGATCAGCGGCCCCACGACGCTGCCGAAGGGAAACACGAACCCCAGAAACGCCGCGAGATGGCACAACATTGCTCCCTGGCGCACTTCGTAGGAAGGCGTAGGTACAGGCATTTGGCTGTTGTCATTCATGGCGTTTCTCCTTGAGACGAGCTCAGTCAGCCAGTGCGGCGTTCTGCAGTTCGAAGATCTCGGTCATGCCCTTCTGGGCCAGAGCCAGCATGGCATTCAGCTCGGCCGGCTGGAACGGTGCGCCTTCAGCGGTGCCCTGCACTTCGATGAAGCCACCGGTACTGGTCATCACCACGTTCAGGTCGGTCTCGGCAGCCGAGTCTTCCAGGTAGTCCAGGTCCAGCACAGGCTCGCCCTGGTACATGCCCACCGAGACGGCGGCGATCATCTGCTTGAGCGGGTCACCGCCCTTCAGGCCGCCACGCTTCTTGATCACTTTCAGCGCATCGACCAAGGCCACCATGGCGCCGGTAATGGACGCCGTGCGGGTGCCACCGTCAGCCTGGATCACGTCGCAGTCGACATACAGGGTCACGTCCCCCAACTTGGACATATCCAGCGCGGCGCGCAGGGAACGGCCAATCAGGCGCTGGATTTCCAGGGTACGACCACCTTGCTTGCCACGGCTGGCTTCACGCTGGTTACGCTCGCCGGTGGCGCGCGGCAGCATGCCGTATTCGGCGGTCAACCAGCCCTGGCCCTGGCCTTTGAGGAAACGCGGCACGCCGTTTTCGACGCTGACGGTGCAGATGACCTTGGTATCGCCAAACTCGACCAGTACAGATCCCTCGGCGTGTTTGGTGTAGTTGCGGGTGATGCGGATCGAGCGGAGCTGATCGGCAGCGCGACCACTTGGACGTTTCATAGGGAGACACCTGTACTAAGGACGAAAAACTGCCGAGCATTATAGAGCCGCGAACCGATTCGGGGCACTGCTAAAAAATCCGGTTACCAATGGCAAGCCTGTCGCCCATTGTTTGGGCGCATTCACCCCACTGCGCTACAATCCTGCGCCTTCGCAGCCTGTCGGCTTCAATTTACCCATCAGCCCGTATTTGCGGGACTGCATCGCGAGGTACCTCCATGGTGCACAGCATGACCGCCTTCGCCCGCGTCGAAAAAGCCGGCGCCCAAGGCACCCTGAGCTGGGAACTGCGCTCGGTCAACAGCCGCTACCTGGAGCCGCACCTGCGCCTGCCGGAGTCTTTCCGCGACCTCGAAGGCGCCGTGCGTGAAGCGCTGCGCCAGGGCATCTCCCGCGGCAAGCTGGAATGTACCCTGCGTTTTACCGAAGAAACCACCGGCAAGCCCCTGCAGGTCGACCGCGACCGCGCCGCGCAACTGGTCGCCGCGGCGGAAACCATCGCCAGCCTGATCAAGCAGCCCGCCGCGCTCAACCCACTCGAAGTGCTCGCCTGGCCCGGCGTACTGGTGGCCGACGCCACCGATCCGCAAGCGCTGAACGCCGAGGCCCTGGCCCTGTTCAATCAAGGCTTGAAGGAGCTCAAGGCCGGCCGCGAACGCGAAGGCGCCGAACTGGCCCGCCTGATCAACGAACGCCTGACTTCAATCGAAGAAGACGTGGTCATCCTGCGTGAGCTGGTGCCGCAGATGCTCGCCACACAGCGCCAAAAGGTCCTTGACCGCTTTGCCGACATGAAGGCCGACCTGGACCCGACGCGCCTGGAGCAGGAAATGGTCCTGCTGGCCCAGAAAAGCGACGTTGCTGAGGAACTCGATCGTCTCAGCACCCACATCCTCGAAGTGCGTCGTGTACTCAAGTCCGCCGGTGCCGCCGGTCGGCGCCTGGACTTCCTGATGCAGGAACTAAACCGCGAAGCCAATACACTGGGCTCCAAGGCGTTTGATCCACGCAGCACACAAGCGGCGGTCAACCTCAAAGTGTTGATCGAGCAGATGCGCGAACAAGTACAGAATATTGAGTAAGGCAACTTCCATGACCCACAGTACCGGCACCCTTTACATCATTTCCGCCCCTTCGGGCGCGGGCAAGAGCAGCCTGGTCAAGGCCCTGACCGACGCTGACGAGCAGATCCGCATCTCGATCTCGCACACCACCCGCGCCATGCGCCCGGGCGAGGTAAACGGCGTGCACTACCATTTCGTCGAGCGCACCGAGTTCGTCAAGATGATCGAGCACGGCGACTTCCTGGAACGTGCCGAAGTATTCGGCAACCTCTACGGCACCTCGCAAAGCCACCTGCAGCAGACCCTGGACGAAGGTCACGACCTGATCCTGGAAATCGACTGGCAGGGCGCCGAACAAGTACGCAAGCTGATGCCCCAGGCGCGCTCGATCTTTATCCTGCCGCCGTCCCTGGAAGCCTTGCACCAGCGCCTGACCAACCGCGGCCAGGACAGCGATGAGATCATCGCAGGCCGTATGCGCGAGGCCGTCAGCGAAATGAGCCACTACGTCGACTACGACTACCTGATCATCAATGACGATTTTGCCCACGCACTGGATGATCTGAAGGCAATTTTCCGCACCAATCAGCTCCAGCAGAAGCGCCAACAGCAGCGTTTCGGCAAATTGCTCGCCGAACTGCTCGGTTGATTAGCCCTTCCCAAAACCGCCGCAAGGGCTTTACATTGGCACCTGTAGCGGTTTTGCGAGGGCCTGCGAAAAATCAGCGCTTCCCTAAACGCTGGTGATTTTTTAAACTGTTTAGTCCGCTTGCCCAGCCGGGCAGCGCGCATCTTGCATTCGCTCCGAGGAATACCATGGCCCGCGTAACCGTTGAAGACTGCCTAGAACACGTGGATAACCGCTTTGAGCTGGTCATGCTCTCTACCAAGCGTGCCCGTCAATTGGCCACTGGCGGCAAAGAGCCTCTGGTCCAGTGGGAAAACGACAAGCCTACCGTTGTGGCTCTGCGTGAAATCGCTGAAGGCCTGATGAGCTACGAGTTCATCGCCGAGCAGGAAATCGTTCAGGACGAACCGCTGTTTGCAGCGTTCGAGGACGAGTCCAACGAGGCCGTCTAAGCCTATGCCTGGTCGACGTAGCACGGCGCGGGGTCACAGCCTACGGCAGGAGTTCACACTTTGCCGAGCATAGACGCCCTCGCCGATCGCTTATCGGCCTACCTCGGCCCAGACCAGGTCAACCTGGTCCGCCGAGCGTATTTCTACGCCGAACAAGCCCACGACGGCCAACGCCGCCGCAGTGGCGAGGCGTATGTCACCCATCCTCTTGCGGTGGCAAATATTCTCGCCGACATGCACATGGACCATCAGAGCCTGATGGCCGCGATGCTGCATGACGTGATCGAAGACACCGGCATTGCCAAGGAAGCGCTGAGCGCGCAATTTGGCGAGACCGTGGCCGAATTGGTCGATGGGGTCAGTAAACTGACCCAGATGAACTTCGAGACCAAGGCCGAAGCCCAGGCGGAAAACTTCCAGAAGATGGCCATGGCCATGGCCCGCGATATCCGGGTGATTCTGGTCAAGCTGGCCGACCGGCTGCACAACATGCGCACGCTGGAAGTACTGTCCGGCGAAAAACGCCGACGCATTGCCAAGGAAACCCTGGAAATCTATGCGCCCATCGCCAACCGGCTGGGCATGCATGCCATTCGTATCGAATTCGAAGACCTCGGCTTCAAAGCCATGCACCCCATGCGCTCGGCGCGCATCTACCAGGCGGTCAAGCGCGCCCGGGGCAACCGCAAGGAAATCGTCAACAAGATCGAAGAATCCTTGAGCCATTGCCTGGCGATCGACGAGATCGAAGGCGAAGTCAGTGGCCGGCAGAAACACATCTACGGCATCTACAAAAAGATGCGCGGCAAGCGGCGGGCCTTCAACGAGATCATGGACGTGTACGCGTTCCGGATCATCGTCGACAAAGTCGACACCTGCTACCGCGTGCTGGGCGCCGTACATAATTTGTACAAACCCCTGCCGGGTCGCTTCAAGGACTACATCGCCATTCCCAAGGCCAACGGCTATCAGTCGCTGCATACCACGCTGTTCGGTATGCACGGGGTACCGATCGAGATCCAGATCCGCACTCGGGAAATGGAGGAGATGGCCAACAACGGTATTGCCGCCCACTGGCTCTACAAGTCCAGCGGCGACGAGCAACCCAAAGGCACCCATGCCCGTGCCCGCCAGTGGGTAAAAGGCGTGCTGGAAATGCAGCAACGTGCCGGCAACTCCCTGGAATTCATCGAAAGCGTGAAGATCGACCTGTTCCCGGACGAGGTCTATGTGTTCACGCCCAAAGGCCGCATCATGGAGCTGCCCAAAGGCTCCACGGCGGTCGATTTTGCCTACGCAGTGCACACCGACGTGGGCAACAGCTGCATCGCCTGCCGGATCAATCGTCGTCTCGCGCCGCTGTCCGAGCCCCTGCAAAGCGGCTCCACGGTCGAGATCGTCAGTGCTCCGGGTGCCCGCCCGAACCCGGCGTGGCTCAATTTCGTCGTCACCGGCAAGGCGCGTACGCACATCCGTCACGCACTGAAACTGCAGCGCCGCTCCGAGTCCATCAGCCTGGGCGAACGCCTGCTGAACAAGGTGCTCAACGGTTTCGACAGCGCCCTCGACAAAGTCCCGCAAGAGCGCGTGCAAGCGATACTCAGCGAGTATCGCCAGGAAACCATCGAAGACCTGCTGGAAGATATCGGCCTGGGAAATCGCATGGCCTACGTGGTCGCCCGACGCCTGCTGGGCGAAGGCGAACAGCTGCCAAGCCCCGAAGGCCCGCTGGCGATTCGCGGCACCGAAGGCCTGGTGCTCAGCTACGCCAAGTGCTGCACGCCGATCCCGGGCGATCCGATTGTCGGCCACCTGTCCGCCGGCAAAGGCATGGTGGTGCACCTGGACAACTGCCGCAACATCACCGAAATCCGCCACAACCCGGAAAAATGCATCCAGCTCTCGTGGGCCAAGGATGTCACCGGCGAATTCAACGTCGAGTTGCGGGTAGAGCTGGAGCACCAGCGCGGCTTGATCGCGCTGCTCGCCAGCAGCGTCAATGCGGCCGATGGCAATATCGAAAAAATCAGCATGGATGAGCGCGACGGCCGCATCAGCGTGGTCCAGTTGGTGGTCAGCGTCCACGACCGCGTGCACCTGGCCCGCGTGATCAAGAAGCTGCGCGCCCTGACCGGGGTCATCCGCATCACCCGCATGCGTGCTTAGCACTTCAAATAAGTCATCTTCTCTTACAAGGAGTCACAAATGACCAAGACTGTTATTACCAGCGACAAGGCCCCGGCCGCCATCGGTACTTATTCCCAGGCGATCAAGGCAGGCAACACCGTCTATATGTCCGGCCAGATCCCACTGGATCCAAAGACCATGGAACTGGTTGAAGGCTTCGAGGCACAGACCGTACAAGTCTTCGAAAACCTCAAGTCCGTCGCCGAAGCGGCTGGCGGTTCGTTCAAGGACATCGTCAAACTGAACATCTTCCTCACCGACCTCAGCCACTTCGCCAAGGTCAACGAGATCATGGGCAAGTACTTCGAACAGCCCTACCCTGCCCGCGCCGCCATCGGCGTGGCCGCCCTGCCAAAGGGCGCACAGGTTGAGATGGACGCGATTCTGGTCATCGAGTAAAGCACCCGGCGCAGCCTCCACAGGCCGCGCCGACTTTGTTTTAAAAGGATTTCTTAATGCGCAAAGCGCTTGTAGCCTCTTCGTTGCTCGCCCTGTTGTTGGGCGGCTGCGCCAGCAACCCTGCCGACCTGGACGCGGGTGGCACCTGGATCAACCAGGCCGCCATTGACGCAGCTGCCAAGGGTGGCCCTTTGCGTGAAGCCCTGCAGAGCAACGGACCGAACCTGGAGTGGGAGGTCAACACCAAAGCGTTGCAGGCTCGCTACTACAATGGCTTTGAAGTGGCTGAAGGCAAGTTGCTCGACGAGAAACCCGGCGCCTGGAGCGTCGAGTTCTATGGCAGCTCCGCCACTGAACTCAAGCGCAAAGGCAAACAACTGCTGCAAGTGGCCAACGACAACGAACCTGAACAAGTGTTCGCCCGCGCCAAAGACCCAGCCCCGGAAGGCGCGCCCCTGGGCGCCAACTTCGAACGGGCACTGTATGCAGCCTATATGGGCGGCGACTGGAAGATCACCGACGGCAACGGTGACGGTTCCACGGTGCAGTTCCTGGCCAATGGCAAGGTCGCCGGCCTGCCTGGGGTCGATCAATACTCGCTGTGCCTGGCAGGTGATTGCGCCTCGATGAGCGGCGGTTACGACAGCATCTGGCTGCAACTGAACGGCAAAGGCAATCCGTGGATCTTTTCCCGTAAAGGCAAGCAACTGGAAATCTTCCAGGCGGTGAACACTGCGCAGGCGGATGAAGTGCCTTCGTTTACGCCAGGCCCGCGCCAGTGGTTGCTGGAAAAACAATGATGAAAAAAAGGAGCCCAAGGGCTCCTTTCTTCATTCAGCACTTACCTTCAAGAATCGCCGCATACCCCTCGCGGTAACTTGGATAGGTCGGCACCCAGCCCAACCCTTTCGCTCGGGCATTGCTGCATTGCTTGCTGCCGGCGCGCCGCACACTCGCATCATCCGCCCATTCGGTCACGCCCAGGTATCCACGCAGCCAGTCCACTACCTCGGCCAACGGCGCAGGCGCGTCATCGACGCCGATATAGACCGTCTCCAACGCTCCACCCTGCTCCACATGCCGCAGCAAGAAGGCCAGCAAGCCCGCCGCATCATCCGCGTGAATCCGGTTGCCATATAAAGGTGGATCGATTGCCACACGGTAACCTTGGCGCACCTGGGTCAACAGCCACTCCCGACCTGGGCCGTAAATACCAGTCAACCGCACGATGGTCGCGGGGATACCGCTATTGAGGGCGACCTGCTCCGCTTCCAGCATCACTTGGCCGGAATAGCCTTTGGCCTGAGTGTCGGAAGTTTCATCGACCCATTCGCCATTCTGCTGCCCGTACACGCTGCTGCTGGAGACAAACAGTAGATGTTTCGGCTCTTGCCCGTAGTCCTGCAGCCACTCCAGCACATGCTGCAAGCCTTGCACATAAGCGGCGCGGTAGCCGGCTTCATCGTGGTCCGTTGCGGCAGCGCAATACACCAAGTAATCCACCCCGCCGATTGGCCAGGTGTCGGGGCAGTCCTTCTTGAACAGGTCACCGGCGATGCCTATCACACCGTCGGGCAGGCGCGAAACATCGCGACGCAGACCATGAACCTCCCATTCCGAGGCCAGCAATTGGCTAGCCAGCCGACTACCCACATCGCCGCAACCGGCAATCACAACAGAAGGCGCAGACATCTCAAAACTCCGTTCTTAAAGGCGCAGATTAGCCGCCGAAGATGACCAGCGGCCAGCAAAAGGACAAATAAAGTAACTGTATTACTTTAGTTAACAAGAATTACTTGCAATAATGACCACCCATTTGTCCTCGGCCCAAAGGGTCTGGAAGGACGATCACCCATTTTCTTCTCTCAGGTCCGGCCAGCATGACACGTAATACCAACCCCGCTTCGCCAACCATGCTTCACAGCCCGTCCCGCGCCCGGCGCATGATGGCTGCGATGCTGTTCAGCGTACTGCTGGCACCGACCGCCGCGTTCGCTGACGCCACTGCTCCGGCCGCTCCGGCTGCCGCCGAGCACAGTGCCGCAACCCCGACGGCGCCTGCCGCCGCTCCGGTGGCCACCGATCCGACCCAGGCTGCAACGCCAGCGCCTGCCGACGAGACCGGGGTTGTGCTGGAAGAAGACAACACCCTGGGCATGGCCCATGACCTGTCGCCGTGGGGCATGTACCAGAACGCTGACGTGGTGGTGAAAGCCGTGATGATCGGCCTGGCGATCGCCTCGATCATTACCTGGACCATCTGGATCGCCAAAGGCTTCGAGCTGCTGGGCGCCAAACGCCGCCTGCGCACAGAAATCGTCCACCTGAAAAAAGCCACCACCCTCAAGGAAGCGAGCGACACCGCCACCAAGAAGGGCACCCTGGCCAACCTGCTGGTGCATGATGCGCTGGAAGAAATGCGCCTGTCGGCCAACACGCGCGAAAAAGAAGGCATCAAGGAACGCGTCAGCTTCCGCCTTGAGCGCCTGGTTGCCGCCTGCGGTCGCAACATGAGCAGCGGCACCGGCGTCCTCGCGACCATCGGTTCCACCGCGCCGTTCGTCGGTCTGTTCGGCACCGTATGGGGCATCATGAACAGCTTCATCGGTATCGCCAAAACCCAGACCACCAACCTGGCCGTCGTTGCCCCCGGTATCGCCGAAGCCTTGCTGGCGACCGCCCTGGGCCTGGTTGCCGCGATTCCTGCGGTGGTGATCTACAACGTGTTCGCCCGTTCGATTGCCGGCTACAAGGCCCAGGTATCGGACGCGTCGGCAGAAGTCCTGCTGCTGGTCAGCCGCGACCTCGATCACCTGCCTACCGAGCGCAGCTCGCAACCGCACATGGTGAAAGTGGGGTAATAAGCCATGGGCCTGCATTTGAATCAAGGCGACGACGAGCTCGTCGAGAACCACGAGATCAACGTCACGCCGTTTATCGACGTGATGCTGGTGCTGCTGATCATCTTCATGGTGGCGGCGCCTCTGGCGACCGTAGACATCAAGGTCGACCTGCCCGCATCAAGCGCCAAGCCTGCGCCGCGGCCGGAGAAACCGATTTTCCTCAGTGTGAAGGCAGACCAACGCCTGTTCCTGGGCGAGGAAGAAGTCAAAGCTGAAACCCTGGGCCCTGTGCTCGATGCCAAGACCCAAGGCAAGAAAGACACGACGATCTTCTTCCAGGCCGACAAGGGCGTGGACTATGGCGACCTGATGAGCGTGATGGATGCCCTGCGGGCCGCCGGCTACCTCAAAGTGGGCCTGGTCGGACTTGAGACGGCAGCCAAGAAATGATCACGACGCGCCACAAACTGACGCGTTATGGCACCAGCCTTGCCGTCGTGCTGGGCGTGCATGCCGTCGCGATCATCATCGCGCTCCAATGGTCCGCGCCGCATCCGGTGCAGTTGCCGCCGGCCGCCATGGTCATCGACCTGGCCCCGATGCCCGCGCCACCACCACCGGCACCGCCCAAGGTGATCACGCCACCGCAACCGCCTGCTCCGGTGGAAGAGCCGCCTCTGCCGAAACTGGCCGAGGCGCCCAAGCCAACGATCCAGGTGCCCAAGCCGGTCAAACCAAAGCCCAAGCCTGCGCCGCCCAAGCCGGTGGAGAAAAAGCCCGAGCCGCCGAAGGAAAAACCTTCCGAAGAGCCGCCGAGCGAAACACCACCGACCAATACGCCGGCCGAGAAATCGGCCCAGCCGGCGCCTGGCCCGTCGCCCCAACAGGTCGCAGCCAAAGCGTCCTGGGAAGGCGCCTTGCTGGCGCATTTGCAGAAGTACAAGAAGTATCCGCCCAGCGCTCAACGCAGCGGCAAGGAAGGCCTGAACCGTTTACGCTTCGTGGTCGACGGTGAAGGCAATGTATTGTCCTATGAGTTGGTAGGCCGTTCCGGTAACGCCGACCTGGACCGTGCGACCCTGGACATGATCCGTCGTGCCCAGCCACTGCCCAAGCCACCGGCTGACATGTTGAAAAGCGGCAGCGTCGAAATCGTTGCGCCATTCGTCTACAACATCGAGAAACGTCGTCGGTAACTCCGAACGTGGTGAGGCCCCCCTCACCACGCTCAGCAAAATCCCCGCTCAATCCCCACCAAACTTCTGATAACGTGCGTCTATCGATTGCAGCCGGTATGCTTGGCCTGCAACCTCATGGACGCCCGCTATGACTCTTACAGAATTACGCTACATCGTGACCCTCGCCCAAGAGCAGCACTTCGGCCATGCGGCCGAGCGTTGCCATGTCAGCCAACCGACGCTGTCGGTGGGCGTGAAAAAGCTTGAAGACGAACTCGGTGTGCTGATCTTCGAGCGCAGCAAAAGCGCCGTGCGCCTCACCCCGGTCGGCGAAGGCATTGTTGCCCAGGCCCAGAAGGTCCTGGAGCAAGCCCAAAGCATTCGCGAACTGGCACAGGCCGGCAAAAACCAACTGACGGCACCGCTCAAAGTCGGCGCCATCTACACCGTCGGCCCGTACCTTTTCCCGCACCTGATCCCGCAACTGCACCGCGTCGCGCCGCAGATGCCGCTGTATATCGAAGAAAACTTCACCCACGTGCTGCGCGACAAGCTGCGTAACGGCGAGCTGGACGCGATCATCATCGCCCTGCCGTTCAACGAAGCGGACGTGCTGACCCTGCAGCTCTACGATGAGCCGTTCCAGGTACTGATGCCGGCCTCGCACCCCTGGACCCAGAAAGAAACCATCGATGCCGCCTCGCTCAACGACAAGAGCCTGCTGCTGCTCGGCGAAGGCCACTGCTTCCGCGATCAAGTACTCGAAGCCTGCCCGACCCTCACCAAGGGCAACGATGGCGCCAAGCACACCACTGTAGAGTCCAGCTCCCTGGAGACGATTCGCCACATGGTCGCTTCCGGCCTGGGCATTTCGATCCTGCCGCTGTCGGCGGTGGACAGCCATCACTACGCCCCCGGCGTGATCGAAGTGCGCCCGCTCACACCACCGGTGCCCTTCCGGACCGTGGCCATTGCATGGCGCGCCAGTTTCCCGCGACCGAAAGCCATTGAGATCCTCGCCGACTCGATCCGCCTCTGCTCGGTGGCCAAGCCGCCTGTTGCGAGCTGACCCGTCGTATGACTGAACTGTCCCAGGTGTCGGTGACGGCGCTCAAGGGTGTCGGCGAAGCCATGGCCGAGAAGTTGGCCAAGGTCGGCCTGGAGAACCTCCAGGACGTGCTGTTCCACCTGCCGCTGCGCTACCAGGACCGTACCCGCGTGGTACCCATCGGCCAGTTGCGGCCTGGGCAGGATGCAGTGATCGAAGGCACTGTCAGCGGCGCCGACGTGGTGATGGGCAGGCGCCGCAGCCTGGTGGTACGCCTGCAGGACGGCACCGGCGGGCTGAGCCTGCGTTTCTACCACTTCAGCAATGCGCAGAAAGAGGGCCTCAAGCGGGGCACCCGCGTGCGCTGCTACGGCGAAGCACGACCCGGCGCTTCGGGCCTGGAGATCTACCATCCCGAATACCGCGCCATCACCGGCGACGAGCCACCGCCGGTAGACACCACCCTCACACCGATCTACCCGCTCACCGAAGGTCTGACTCAACAACGCCTGCGCCAGCTGTGCATGCAGACCCTGACGATGCTCGGCCCGAAAAGCCTGCCCGACTGGCTGCCCATGGAGCTTGCCCGCGACTACCAACTGGCCCCGCTGGACGATGCGATCCGCTATCTGCACCACCCGCCCGCCGACGCCGATGTCGACGAACTGGCCCTGGGTCATCACTGGGCCCAGCACCGCCTGGCCTTCGAAGAACTGCTGACCCACCAACTGTCCCAGCAACGCCTGCGCGAAAGTATGCGTTCGCTGCGCGCGCCGGCGATGCCCAAGGCCACGCGTCTGCCCGCACAATACCTGGCCAACCTCGGCTTCACCCCGACCGGGGCACAACAACGCGTCGGTAATGAAATTGCCTACGACCTGAGCCAGCAAGAACCGATGCTGCGCCTGATCCAGGGCGACGTGGGCGCAGGCAAGACCGTGGTCGCCGCCCTCGCCGCCCTGCAGGCACTGGAGGCCGGTTATCAGGTAGCACTGATGGCGCCTACGGAGATTCTCGCCGAACAACATTTCATTACCTTCAAACGCTGGCTCGAACCCTTGGGCCTGCAAGTGGCGTGGCTGGCCGGCAAACTCAAGGGCAAGAACCGCGCAGCGGCCCTGGAACAGATCGCCACAGGCGCACCCATGGTGGTCGGCACCCACGCATTGTTCCAGGACGAAGTGCAATTCAAGAACCTGGCACTGGTGATCATCGACGAGCAACATCGCTTCGGCGTACAGCAGCGCCTGGCCCTGCGCCAGAAAGGTGTGGACGGGCGCATGAACCCGCATCAGTTGATCATGACCGCCACGCCGATCCCGCGCACCCTGGCCATGAGCGCCTACGCCGACCTCGACACCTCGATTCTCGACGAACTGCCCCCCGGTCGTACGCCGGTCAACACCGTGCTGGTCACCGACACCCGCCGCGTGGAAGTGATCGAGCGGGTGCGCGGTGCCTGCGCCGAAGGCCGTCAGGCCTACTGGGTGTGCACGCTGATCGAAGAGTCCGAAGAACTGACCTGCCAGGCCGCCGAAACCACCTATGAAGATCTCAGCAGTGCCTTGGGCGAACTGAAGGTCGGGTTGATCCATGGCCGCATGAAGCCCGCGGAAAAAGCCGCGGTGATGGCCGAATTCAAGGCTGGCAATCTCCAACTGCTGGTGGCCACGACGGTGATCGAGGTGGGTGTGGACGTACCCAACGCCAGCCTGATGATCATCGAAAACCCCGAGCGCCTCGGCCTGGCGCAACTGCACCAGTTGCGCGGCCGCGTCGGCCGGGGCAGCGCGGCCAGCCATTGCGTGCTGCTCTACCACCCGCCGCTTTCACAGATCGGTCGCCAGCGCCTGGGCATCATGCGGGAAACCAACGATGGTTTTGTCATCGCCGAAAAAGACCTCGAACTTCGCGGCCCCGGTGAAATGCTCGGCACACGCCAGACCGGCCTGCTGCAATTCAAGGTCGCCGACCTGATGCGCGACGCCGATCTGTTGCCCGCCGTGCGCGACGCGGCACAAGCGCTGCTGGAACGCTGGCCGGAGCATGTCAGCCCACTACTGAATCGTTGGCTGCGACACGGGCAGCAATACGGCCAAGTGTGACGCTTGACTCACTTATCCGACCAACACCTGTATCAAGCTGGTTATACTTCTTGGACTGTACGAATTTGGATCAGGCCATGTCAGAAGTAGCCCTCGCCACAGCCTCACTGACCGCCCCGCCGGTCATTCGGGCTCTGCTCGCAAAGCTCGCCATCCCCTACACGGAAGTTGCCGAACAACCTGGCCTGAATCCCGCGCGAAAGGTCCAGGCGGTGCTGCTGGAAGATGCCGTTGGCGTCCTCATGGTGCTGTTTCCCCAGAACCAGTTGCTCGACCTCAATCGCTTGGCCGAGCTGACCGGGCGCCGCCTGACGGCCGTGGCGCCAGAGCGTATCGAACGCATGCTGGGCAAGCATGAACTGAGCCTGCTGCCGGGCCTGCCCGCGCTGACCAGTTCGCCCTGCCTGTACGAAGGCAGCCTGCTGAACGAGCCGAGCCTGCTGGTGCATTCCGGTGAAGCCGGGCTGCTGCTGGAAATCGCCAGCGACGTATTCAAAACTATGCTCACCAAGGCCAGCGCCGGACACTTCGGCGAGCCGCTGAGCAATATCCGCCCCAACCTCGATCGCCCCAATGACGACCGCGAGGAAATTACCCAGGCGATGCAGGCGTTCACCGCCCGCCGCATCCAGCAACGCCTGGAAGCGACCATCGAGATTCCGCCGCTGGCCGATACCGCGCAAAAAATCATCAAGCTGCGCGTCGATCCCAACGCCACCATCGATGACATCACCAGCGTGGTGGAAACCGACCCGGCCCTTGCCGCCCAGGTGGTGAGCTGGGCGGCGTCGCCGTACTACGCGTCGCCGGGCAAGATTCGTTCAGTGGAAGACGCCATCGTGCGCGTGCTGGGCTTTGACCTGGTGATCAACCTGGCGCTGGGCCTGGCCCTGGGCAAAACCCTGAGCCTGCCTAAAGATCATCCACACCAGGCTACCCCGTACTGGCACCAATCGATCTACACCGCCGCCGTGATCGAGGGCCTGACCCGCGCCATGCCGCGCGCCCAGCGCCCGGAAGCCGGCCTGACCTACCTGGCCGGCTTGCTGCACAACTTCGGTTACCTGTTGCTGGCGCACGTATTCCCGCCGCACTTCTCGCTGATCTGCCGCCACCTGGAGGTCAACCCGCACCTGTGCCACAGCTATGTCGAGCAACACCTGCTGGGCATCAGTCGCGAGCAGATCGGCGCCTGGCTGATGCGCTACTGGGACATGCCGGACGAACTGTCCACCGCCCTGCGCTTCCAGCACGACCCGACCTACGACGGCCAATACGCCGAGTACCCGAACCTGGTGTGTCTGGCCGTACGTTTGCTGCGCAGCCGTGGCATCGGTTCCGGACCGGACGAGGCGATTCCGGACGCGCTGCTGGCGCGCTTGGGCCTGAGCCGGGAGAAGGCTGAGGATGTGGTGGCCAAGGTGTTGGACGCCGAGGTGTTGTTGCGCGAGTTGGCATCGCAGTTCAGCCAAGGCTGAATCTGTGGCCTGTCCGGCCGCTATCGGGAGCAAGCGCCTTCCCACATTCGACCGCATTCCAGAACTGGAGCTCGATCAAATGCGCGAGGAGGCTTGCTCCCAAGGCATTCAACTGGTTTTCACCGAAAAGTCTCAGCCCTTCTTTTTCTTCGGCTTCAAATATTTGGTCAGACCCTGGAACCAGATTACCAGCGCCGGGTTGCCCTTGATCTGGATCGACTTGTCCTGAATCCCCGTCATGAACGCCAGTTGCTTGTTCTTCGCCTGCATCGTGGCGAAGCCATAGGCAGCGTCTTTGAAGGCAATGGCAAATGCCGGTGACGGGTGAACACCCGAACGGCTGGTGATGCGCTGGTCTTTGACGATGAAGTGACGGGCAATCTTGCCGTCGAGGGTCTGCAACTGGAACGCCAGGTCTTTATCACCCAACTGTTGCTGGAAGGCAGGATTGGTGCGGCTGGCTTTGCCCATCATCAGGCCCAGCACCCACAGCAGAAGACGAAATTTCATGCACACGGCCTCGGTGTATTTATTTAGTGGCCGCAGCAGTGTAACGATTTGCAGGCAGAACGCCACCGATCTCGCGCTTTAGCGGGAGATCGGCAGGCGTTTAACGCTTATAGCAACATCTTACTCAAACGTTAGGGCAAGGCACCGGCGCCCAGTCGGCCAGGTTCGGATCGCGGCAAGTGCCTTCGATCTGCGCCTTACCGGCGCTGGCGACCTGCTTGCTTTCGGCTTGCTTGGCCTGCACGGTCTGGATGCTCTTCTCGGTGGTCACCGCTTCTTTAGGCACGGTCGGCAGCACTGGCTTTTTCGCCGGTTTTACCGCCTTCTTGCCCTTGGTCGGCGTTACCACAGGTGTGGTATCGGCAGTGGCCACGGTGACGACGTCGTTACGTTGCACGCCAACCTGTTGCAGGTCTTTCTCGTAAGCCTGGGTGTAGTTGTTCAGGTCTTCGCTGGCTTTGCCGTTGACCGCGACGATCAGGTCATTGGACTCTTTCAGGCCGGCGACGATTTCCGCCAGGCGCTTGCGGCCTTCGGTGTCGTTGACGGTCTTGGCCTTGCGATCATTCACCAGCTTGGTGAATGCGCTCTGGTAGCACTGCTGGGACGCTTTGGCGTAAGCGGTGCTGCGGTCGATGTCGGACGCGCTTTTGTTGAAGTCGTTGGAGTAGGACGCGATGCGCTGCTTGTCATCGGCGATCTGCTTTTGACGCTCGGTGTAGTAACCCGCCGCACCGCCAGCCAGAGCGCCGCCCGCGGCACCGATGGCCGCGTTGCGACCGCGCTTGTCGGCGTCGCCGGTCAGGGCGCCGAGCAATGCACCACCGGCCGCGCCAATGGCCGCACCGGTCACCACCGACTTGGTCATGTTCGAATCGGTGGCGCGCAGGTGTTGCACCGGCTCGTAGCAGTTCGGGTAGTACTCGACCTTGGTGCTCGACGCGACCTTGGAGGCCGGCGACGTCGCGCAACCAGTCAATACGGTGCTGAAACCAGCTGCGATCAGCAGCAGATGACGCTTGGAAACCGCCTTACGGGAAAAAAGCATAGGTGTGATCTCTGTTTAGTTTGACTTGCCCAGCACGGCCCACCGCCGCCTGAGTCCCTTCCAAGCTCGCCGCACAACCAACGGTCAAGACCGCTGACCGCTCGCTGCGAGCAGTTCCTTCAAGATCGTTGCCGGGTCGGCCCGCTGTTGCTTGCGGTAGTTGCCGACATGGCGAACGAACAGTGTCGCGCGCGTCACCAGGCTCTTGCCGAGCACGGGTTTGCGATCCAACTCTTCCTTGATCCGTTGAAACTGGGCCTGGATCACCGCATCGGTATAGCGGGTGCCGGTGGCCAGGTTGTCGATGTAGATCGCCACCGCGCCATCGAGGGCGCTGCGGCCATTGTCGATGGCAGTGGCGAACAGCGTCGCACTGGCGTCGTCCTTGTTGGCGACAGCCTGATCGCGGCTCTTCTGCAGATTCATCAGCCGGATGTTGTAGTTGCTGATGGTCTCGGCCACCAACGCGGCTGACTGAATCAGGTTGCCCGCCGCCTCTTCGCGTTGCTGGGCGATCAGCGAGACGTTGCGCTTGAGTTCTTCGTTGACCAGCCCCAGTTCGGCTTGCAGCTTGGGATCGACGCTGGCGGCAATGATGGTGTCCAGGCGCTTGGTCGGGTCCTGGGCATCGTCGATGGCGTCGGTCAGCGAGGCCAGGCGCCCTTCTTTCTGCCACTGGGCAAACAACTCTTTGTAGCGCGAACGCGGCGCCGATAACGCGCCAATCGCCACGCGGAAACCGGTGGTCTCGTTACTTTGCTCGGTGCCATCGGCGGCGAACAGCGGGTACTCGCGGCGCATGCCGGTAAACAGCGTGCCCTCACCTTCAAGGTAATTGCCGCCCTTGACCACAAAGCCGCCGTAGGTGCCCTGGCGACGCCCGGCGTGCACCAACTGGAAAGACTCCTGGACCATCTCCGCCGCATTGCCGATCACATCGAACAGGCCTATCGGGTTGGGCAACTTGGTGCCGATGGGCATCAGGCGTGCAGCCTGGCCGGTGCCACCGGCCACCTGGTTGAACACCGCGTAATCGGCCAACGGGCCGTCGCCTTCGCTGCCTTCGACGCGCCGAGGAAACAACCGCCCCTCAAGCTCCTGACGGCTCACCGCCTGGCCGCCGCGTGCCGCGTATTCCCATTCCACTTCAGTGGGCAGGCGCACAAAACCCAGGCCGCCATCTTCGGCCGACGAACCGCGACCGCTGACCGGCAGCAAATCCCGGTGGTATTTCATCAACCAGGCGCTGTACACCGCCGAGAAGCGTTCGGCTTCAAAACGCGACAGCTTGACCTTGGGCAACCGTGCCGCCACACCGGTGGGAATGTCGCAGGCCGGCGCCGGCTCGCCGCTGGCCAGGGACTGCGCCTGGGCCATCACCGCAGCGTATTGGCGGGCGGTCACTTCATACTTGCCGATGAAGTACAGCATGGGCTTGAGCGGGGTCTTGGCGTCGGTCTTCGGCATCAAGGGCGCGATGACTTTATTCCAGTCATTGGGCAGATCCTTGAGGGTGAACTGGCCGTTGATGAAATCGCGACGGTACCCGGAAATAAACGATTGCTGGTAACCCGCCTCGCCTTCGGCGAAGGGGTAGCCGAGGCTGATTTCGCGATCGTCCAGGGTGCCCTGGGCCAGTACGTAGGCGTAGCGGAACACCATGTTGCCTTCGCACGGCAGCGGCAGGCTCACATCGTCCGGCAACGGTTTTGGATTATCGAGCTTGTCGCTCGCCTCATCAGCCCAGGCCATCGAGGCCAGGCTCAGCACCACACAGGCACCCAGTAACTTATACATCTCTGATTCCTTCAGAAGCCTGGATACGCGCCACACGCCAACCACCACAAGCCGCCGCCACGGCACTGACGCCGAGGACTGCAACCAGGGCCAGGCCGTAATGACGCGCCAGCAGGTGGCTGGCGTACTCGCCCGGCACCTGCGCGAATAACTTATTCAAACCCGCCTCGGCCAGCCCATACAAGCCGGCACTGAGCACGGCAGCTGCGCTTGCGCTGTACAGCGCCTGCACCACCACAAACAGTAGCAACCCTGCAGTGGAAAAGCCCAGCAGGCGCAACACCGACAGTTCCCGGCGCTTGCGCGCCACGGCCGCCAAGGCCCCGGCGAAGATCGCCGCAAATGCGCCCGCCAAGGCCAACCCGGCGATGATCCAGAACACGATCGACAGGTTGCGGCTCAACGACTGCACCTGGGCGATGGTGTTCGCCTGGGTCGACACCAACAGGTTCTGCCCGGCGAAATACACACGCAACGGTTCCACATCGGTGAGTTGGCGGGCGTACAGACGAAATGCCGGGTACACCCGCTGCTCCTTCCCATCGACCGCTTCACCTGCCCACCCCAACGCCGGCACCGCACGGCCGTCGCGATAATCTTCCGCCGCTTCCAGCAGGCCCAAGCCGGCAAACAAACCGTCACGGGCGAAAGCGTCCAACGGCAACACTGCCAACACCTGCAAACGCGTGCTCTGTGCCTCGACACGCCCGGCTACTTGCCGCGCAAAACGGGTTTCCAGCCAATCGCCGGGGCGTGCCGCGAGTTTTTCCGCGGCGGTGTGACTCAGAACGATCTGGTCCAGGCCCCTGGGCATCGGCAAACCCGCGAGTAGCGGATCACCGGGCGCGGTTGGCAGCATCTCCAAGGTCAGTGCACCGACTTGCGCCGTCGCCGCAATCTGTCGCGTACGCGGCACGGCAAACGCCACGTCGCGGCGCTGCGCCAGTTGCTCGACAAACGCGCTGCTGAATCGACCACCGCCCAACGGAATAATTTCACGGGCTGCGGGGTCGGTCTCCAAGCGTTCAGTCAAACTGCCAACCAGTCCAAATTTCAGGCCGAATAACACCAGCAACGGCGCGATTACCGCCACCAACGCCAACACCGAACAGGCCGACAACCAGGCATCGTTGCGGTAATCCTGCCAGGCCAGGGACGCTACCAAGCCGATACGCATCAGCATGCCTCCCCGAGGGTGGCTGTGACGCCGCCGTCAGTGTCGCGGCGGCAACTGATGCGCCGCACCTGCAAGCCACTGGCCCGGGCCAAGGGCTCGTCATGGGTGGCGATTACACAGGCAGCACGGTGTTCGCGCGCCTGGGCCAGCAACGCCTGCATCACCCGTTCGGCATTCAGCGGGTCCAGGGACGCGGTCGGTTCATCCGCCAGCACCAGGCGCGGCCCATGGGCCAGGGCGCGGGCACAACTGACACGCTGACGTTGGCCCACCGACAGCGCAGCGGGCTTCTTGGCCAACTGATCACTGATCTCCAGCTGCTCGGCCAGCCGCGTCACGCTGCCGTCATCCGGCAAGCCCAGCAGTTGTCGGGACAAGGCGATATTGCTGCGCACATCGAGAAAACCCAGTAGCCCGCCGGTTTGCAGCACATAGCCCAGATGCCGGCTGCGCAACTCGGCCAACGTGGATTGCCGATCCGCTCGCCACAACCCACCGATGTCCTGCTGATTGAACTCGAACTGCCCGACCTGATCCGGCGCCAGTACCAACGCCAACACATCCAGCAAGGTGCTCTTGCCACAACCGCTGGGCCCAACGATCGCCAGTTGCTCACCCGCGCGCAGGTGCAGCGCCGGGATCACCAGGCTATAACGCTGGCTACCGACACCCCGACTCTTGTGCATCGCGCTCAGGTTCAGCATTACGGCAATGTCGACAACGGCACGCGGTACAAGGCATCGCCCGGCTCGGCATCGCCGAAACGAACCCAGTTGGCCACGTCATTGTGGAAGGTTTCGTAGAGGCGGATTTTCGAATCCAGCTCATCGATAAAGTCTTCCTGCTCGGCCACGCTCAACGACAACCACAAATCCTGGGTCATGTTCAGCGACTTGCTGCGGTACGGCAGGCCTTCCAGGTATTCGCCGAGGAGGCCGCCATCGGCCAGGTTGCCGCCCTTGCGCAACGCTTGCGGGTCGCGGCTCATATAGGCCGAGGCGCTGGCGATTTCCTGGAAGAAGTCCTTGGGCGAGCTTTGGGTTTTGCGCGCCGCGTCGACGATCAATTTCAGCGACTGCTGCAAATCGTTGAGCTGCAATTTGGTCAGCATCACGCACACCTGGAACGCCGGCAACGCCGGGTTGGTCAGGTCGCGGTCGGCGGTCCAGGCGCTGACCAGCTGCGGTGCCTGGCTCGCGGTTTTGCGACCGAGGAAATCCATGTGCATGGCGTAGCCGACGGCTGCGGATTTGTCCGCCAGGCTCGGCGCGCTACTCAGCAACGGCACCGGCTGCGGCGTGTTGCTGCGCACTTGGTGGACGAGGTTGGCGAACACCGTGCCGATCTCATCCACGCGTTCGCCCAGTTTGTGCACGTCGCCGCCCGGCACCGGCGTGTACAGATCGCCGATCTGCGGGTTGGCGTCAGCCGTGAGGATGCGGTACTGGCTCTCGGCGCCAGCGTGGGTTTTCTTGCCGGCATCGGTGCGCAGGTGTAACGCGTAGATCTTGATCTGTTTACCCAACGCGGCCTGGCGCACTTCGGCTTCGTTCATCTGGGTGGTGGCGAACGGGTCGTTCTTGCGCAACGCACCGGCATCGGTGACTAGCAGGATAATGCGCCCGCCGTAGCCGGACCAATCCATACCATCCACCGCCTGCATCACCCCGGCGAAAGCGTCTTCGTTGAACGAGTGGCTGGACACGGTGGATGCCTTGACCTGCCGCGCCATGTCGAGAAAACGCTGCGGGTCGCGGCCTTGATCCAGGGTGATCAGGGTCTTGGCTACGTATTCCAGGCCCGGGGTCTTCTTGATGCTGTTACGAAAGCCCACCAGGCCGAAGCTCACGCTGTCCAGTTCGCCGCGTTCGGCGATGCGGGTTTGCAACTCATGCACCACGTCACGGACCTGGTCGATGTAGGGCTGCATCGACACGGTGGTATCGACCACCAACACCACGGCGGTACGGAACGCATCGGCGTTGACGGCAGGTGCAGCCGACTTGGCGACACTGCTGCCAGGGTCGATGGATGCCACGTTGAGCAACTGCACCGGCTGGCCGTTTTCGTCGAAGCTCTCTTTGGCGTCGAAGATCGGCAACAGGTAGAACTGGTTCTGCGGGACAGCGCTGGCCGTCGGTTCGAGCGCCAGCACCTGCTGATTGTCTTCGCTGTTTTTCTGCGCCTTGGCCAATACGGTTCTGGCTGCCGCTGGGTCAGCCAGCAGCTTTTCCACTTCGCCGGGTTGGCGCAGGAACATCACCGGCGCCCGGCCCGAGCGCTCGGTAAACTTGAGCACCAGGCTCTGCTTCCAGTCGCTGACCTGGGCAGCAGGCAACCAGCCGTCACTGCGGCCATCGGTGGCGGCGCCGACGCGTACCCACGGGCTGCCATCCACATCTTTGCGTTGGTACACATACAGCACGGAGAACGCCGGCAAGGCTTTGCCGGGCGCCGCACCGACATCGCTGGAAAGCTTGGCGCCGGGCTTGCTGAGCACCCGCTGGAACAAGGTCTTTTTGCCCGCCATCAGCAAGGGGCGCTGACCGCCATCCGCGTCGGAAGCAACAGCAGGTTTCAACTCAGGTGGCGGCGTTTTCGGTACGACGGCAGCGGGCCGCTCAACAGGCTTGTCGCCGCCGCTCAACCACCAGTAACCGCCCCCGCCGATGGCCAGCGCAACCGCCACGGCGACCGCGGCCAACGCCAGCACCGGCCCTCGACGTTGTTCGCTGTGCGAGGTCGAGGCAGGCGTCACCACCGGTTGGCGGACGGGCTGAGGCGCTGCTGTCGGGATCTCAATGGACTCCGGGGTGATGCCGCCCAGATCGAAGCTCATCGGGATCGGCAAAGGCCGCACCAGCGTGGCTTCCAGCGAGTCCGCCGGCAGTTGGTCGAGCGCCAGCAGCAAGGCCGCCGCATCAGGGAAACGATCAGCCGGGTCCTTGGCCAACAACTTGCGCAGCACGCCTTGATAACGGCCATGGTGCACCGGCAGTTCCGGCAACGGTTCGGTCAGGTGCGCCAGCGCTGTGGAAAGCGCATCGGTGCCGTTATAAGGCAGTTTGCCGACAAGGATTTCATAGAGCACCACGCCCAGGGCGTACAGGTCGGCGCGGCCATCAATTTCCTGGCCCCGCGCCTGTTCCGGGCTCATGTAGCTGGGTGTGCCCACGGCAAAACCAGCCTGGGTGAACTGGGTACGATCATCCAGGGACTTGGCGATGCCGAAGTCCGACAGCACCGCCGTGCCATCAGCGCGGAACAGAATGTTGGCGGGTTTGACGTCGCGGTGAACCAAGCCTTGGGCATGCGCATAGCCCAGCGCCGAGGCGATCTGGCGGATCAGCGTCACACCTTGCTCCGGCGTCAGGCCAGCGGCAATGCGCTCCTTGAGCGTGCCATTGGGCAGGTATTCCATGGCCATGTAATACAGCTCACCGACGTTGCCGATGTCATGGATGGTCACCGTATGCGGGTGCGACAGCCGCGCCAGGGTCTTGCCCTCGCGCAGGAAACGCTCGCAAAAAGTCGGGTCGGCCGCCAGTGCCGCCGCCATCACCTTCAACGCAACCTTGCGCTCCAGCGAGCGTTGGGTCGCCAGGTACACGCTGGCCATGGCGCCTTCACCGATCTCGCCTTCGATGTCATAGCCCGGGATCAGGATGTTCATGGCGACACCTTAACGACGATGGTGGTGATGTTGTCCGGCGCACCCCGGTTAAGCCCCAGGTGCACCAGGCTGCGCACGATTTCGTCCGGCGCGTCATGCCCCAGCACTTCGCGGATTTCATGGTCTTCGACGGTTTTGTTCAGACCGTCGCTGCACAGCAGGTAACTGTCGCCGGGGGCGATCAACAGATCGACAATGGCCACCTCCAACTGGGCTTCCACGCCCACCGCACGGGTGACGATATTGGCGCGTGGGTGCACACGGGCGTCGGCTTCGCTGAGCAGGCCGCTGTCTTGCAGGTCCTGCACATAGCTGTGGTCGCGGGAGATGCTTTCCAGCACGCCGTCGCGCAGGCGGTACAGGCGACTGTCACCGGCCCACAAACACACGCCGCGCAAGCCGCGCGCGGCCAGCACCACCACGGTGCTGCCCATCATGGTCACGCCACGGTTGGCGGTTTCTTCGCGCACGGCGGTGTTGATGCGAATCAGGTCATTGCGCAATGCCGCCGAGTATTCATCGAGGGAGCGCCCCACCGGCACATGACGCAGGCTGTCGACAATCAGGCTGCTGACGTAGTCACCCGCCGCATGCCCACCCATGCCGTCGGCCACCACCCAGAGGCGATTTTCCGGCAGATCCAGGCATGCATCTTCATTGACCTGGCGCACCATGCCTACATGGCTTTTACTCGCGGATTTGAACGTCGACCCCATCTACACCACACCTTCTTGTCCGAGCAAAAACTGCGCAAAATCGTCGGCGGCAGGCAAGCCCTGACACCGCAATAATCCAGGGGAAATACGTTGCGAACCGCGGCCCCACCAGAGGCTGGAACCGGCGCAGGCGTGTTCGGCGAGCGCGGTCATCCGGTCGTGAGGCTGCGTGGCGTTGATCCGCTGCAAACCGGCGAAACGACTGCCTACCGCTCGCGGCTCGCTGGGCGGGAGGCCCAGGGTGTCGACGCCATCGTTGAAGCTCTCGAACGTGGCCTCGGCATCCAGGGTGCTGAGCAACAGCTCTTCGGCCTGCTCAAACCAGGTATCCGGCCCGCCGACAAGGGACGCAAAGTTAGTGTCGTGATCCAGCAAGGCCACCACCGCCAACGGAAAATAACGCCCGACCCGATCGATACTCGGCATCACCACACCCGCCGCCGCATCCGGCCCGCACACGCCCGGTGCGAGCACAAAGCGCCACAACGGGCTGACCAGGTAGACGTTGAGCCAGTCGCCGCCCAGGCTGTTCTGGCTGGCGAGCAGACCTGCCGCCAGCCAACCGTCCCACGGGCCGATAAAACTCTGGGGCAAGGCGCGGCTGACGAAGTCACCGCGGCTGGCCAACTTGCCGTAGAAACCCAGCGTGGTCATAACCGCTCCGGCAGGCTGAACCCGCTGAGCACGCGGCTCTTGAACGGGTTGAAAGCGCTGTTGGCACGCAACTCGTAGGCAATGCTCGCGCCATCGACCCGCAGGCGCAGGTTGAAGCGGTCCGGCGAGTTGCCGGCCGTCAGGTCCGACTGCTCCAGCAAGCGGAACCAGGCCCACGGCCCATCCAAGGTCACACCGGAACGCCCAGTGGCCGACGGCGGCATGATGGAAATACGCACCACACCGATACTGCCGGGGTTAGGCCATTGCATCGCAACCGGGCGGCTGGGGCCATGGTCGTAGCTCAATTGCTGGCCGTCGAGGTCAAGCAGGAACTGGGTGATGGTCGGGTCCATCGACACCGGCTTGAGTTCGAAACGCACGATAGGCTGGGTGCCCCCCGCGCGGAAGAACGCATCCCGGATCGCCGCCGCGCGTTGGAAGGTTTGCAGTACACCCGGCGCAATCCCCAGCTTTTGTGCCGCGCCCGGCTGCCAGCGCCAGGTCTGGGTAGACGTGTCGACGTACGGCTGCAGGTACTTGCGGAAGTAGTTGTCCATCACCCCGCCCACGCCGAAGAACTGACCGAAGTCATCCAGGGTCGCATCACGCGCACTGCCCGGCGACATCGGGTACCGCCCGGCCAGAGACTGGCGATACACGTTGACCACCTCGCTGACCCAGGCTGCGTTCAGTTGGTTGCGCACCCCGCCCATCATGCTGTTGGTGGTGGAGTTGACCACCGACTTGACCATGCCCTGCACCAACGGCGGCTGGCGTTCGGCATTCAGGCTGACCCGCGTGGCCGCCGCAGCCGCCTGGTTCTTCGCCTCACCGAGCAAGGCGTCGCCACTGGCGCCGACCATGGCGCTGACTTGCACATACAGCGCGTTCATGTCCGCGAGCAGACCGTCGATGGCCGCCGGTTCGCCTTCGTTCTTGCTGACGATGCCGTTGAGTTCGGCAAAGTGGGCAGTCACCGGATCGTCCGCCACTTGCGGCTGGCTGGCCGTCTGTTGCTCCTGGCCGAGCAGGCTGCCCAGGCGCTCCTTGAGCTTGTCGACGCCACCTTCCACCGGCACACCTTTGGCCGCCAGCTGGCGCTCTTCGGCTTGCAGGTCGGTTTCCTTGGCCACCGCCACCAGCAACTTCTTCAATGGCGAGGTCGGCCCGGAAATCACCCGCAGTACATCAGCCGCCTGGGCCACGCTGGTGATCGGTACAAAGTCGATGTCCGCCAACAGCGCGTCCCACTGGCGCTGGTAATCCTGGAAATACAAGCGGCGCACGTCAGCGGCCAGGCTCACCACGTTCTGCTGATCGGCCTGCTCATGGCCCAACACCCATTGCTCTTCGGCGAGTGTGCCGGTCTGGTTCAGGCTGCTCAGCAAAAACGCCTGGCGATAACCCTTGGCGGTGAAGAAACCACTCAGCGGCTCGCCCAGCGGCTTGCCGCTCTTGCGGCTGAATACCAGCGCCGCATCGCGACCGGCGGCTTCATTGATGCGGAAATCCGGGATACCGTCCGGCAGTTTCTGGCGTTTGACCCGGTCGTAGACACGCTGGGCCACCGGCAACTGTTGCAACTGGCGACGCAGGTCGTCGATCAGCCGCGGGTCGAGGCGCGCGCTCGGCGGATGGCGGTCAAACAATGCCTGCAAATGCCCGCTCAGTGCCTGGCGCTGATCGGCCGGCAAGTCACGTGGCAGGTTGCGATCCCAGTCCAGGGCGATCCAGGCCTTGATGAAGTCCGGGTCGTAGTGCTCGCTGTCGGCAAGCATCAGGTAAGCCTTGAGGCCTTCGTACAGGAAGTCGGAGTTACCACCACCGTGCAGTTGCTCTTCGATGCGCGTCACCAGACGCGGTGCGAACACCGCGATCAGCAGTTTGCGGTACACGCTGCTGGATTCGGCTTCGAGCATATCGCCCTGGTACAGGCCCAGGCCTTCGGCCCAACTGGGCGAATCACCGGCAAGGTTTTTCGTCGCGTTGAGCAACGGCAGTACGGCGAGCACTTCGCGCTGGGCCGGGCTCAGGTTTTGTACCGCCTGGCCCAGTGGCGCAACCTTCTGGTCGACCTGGGCGATATAGGCCTGGTTGGCGCGATAACTCACCCACCACAAGCTGCTGACCACCACCACCAGGGCCACGGTGGCCGCCAGTACGCCGCGTGCAACCCACTTGCGCCGGCGCTCGACCTTCGGGTTCACCCCCACCAGCCCACGCTCGGCAAAAGCCACGGCGCTGAAGAGTTTTTCGATGAAGTAACTGCGCCCGGTACCGCTCTGGCGTGCCAACTGCTGTCGGTCCAGGTTCATGCTCTGGGCCATGGCACCGATCAGGCGATCAATCGGGCTGCCTTCCTGAGTACCGCTGGTGAAGTACACACCGCGCAGCAGCACGCGTTCTTCGAAGGCGTTGGGTTTGAACACACCTTCGAGGAAGCTTTGCAGGCAGTCCTTCAGGGCACCGAACTGCTGCGGGAAGCCGTAGATCAAGTCGCGCCGCGCCGGGTCGCGTTCTTGTTGCAGGCGCTCTACCAGGCGTTCGTTGAGGCGTTGTTCCAGACCTGCGAATTCGCTTTGCAGGTGCGCCAGCGGGCTGTCGCTGTTCTTGCCGTCGTCCAGGGCGAAGGTCATGCCCCACACCTGGGCGCGGTCTTCCTTGCTCAGGCTGTCGAAGAACTCCATGAAGCCGGGCACCAAATCGAGCTTGGTCAGCATCAGGTAGACCGGGAAACGCACGCCCAGCTGGGTGTACAGCTCCTGGATACGCAGACGGATCGCCGCCGCATGGGCGGCGCGCTCGGCCTCAGTACCGAGCAGTAAATCCGACAGGCTGATCGCAATGAACGCACCGTCGATTGGACGACGTGAGCGTTGTTTTTTCAGCAGGTCGAGGAAACCCAGCCACGCGGCTTTATCCACCGTGGAGTTGCTGTCCTGAGTGGTGTAGCGGCCAGCGGTATCGAGCAGCACGGCTTGATCGGTAAACCACCAGTCACAGTTACGCGTCCCCCCAACGCCACGCACGGCACCGGCGCCCAACTGGGCCGCCAGCGGGAAATGCAGCCCGGAATTGACCAACGCAGTGGTCTTGCCCGAACCCGGCGGGCCGATGATCACGTACCACGGCAGCTCGTAGAGGTTGCGCCGCTCATCGCCACCCAGCTTGGCTTTTTTCAGCAGTGCCAGGGCCTCGTCCATGCGCTGGCGCAGGGTGCTGAGTTCTTCGGCAGTGGCGACACTGTTGGGGTCGACCGGGGTTTGCGCCGCCAGGCTGCGCATCACTTCGGCGGCCTGCCGCCGCGCCTGGATAATGCGGAACACGCGGTAGGCGATCCACACCGCAAACAGCAGGATGATCAGTGCCCAGCGACGTCCTTCCGGCATCAACACATTGAGCAACGGCCCGACAAACCAGATGATCAGGCTCAGGGCGATCAGGCCCAGCACCGGGATCACCCAGCGAATCATGAAACTGAAAAACGCCTTCACTCGACGCCCTCCGCCAATACGGTGATTTCAACCCGACGATTACGGGCACGGCCTTCGGCGGTGGCGTTGGTAGCCACCGGCTCGGTGTCGCTTCTACCCTCGGCGCTGAAGCGCTCGGCCTGGCCGGTCTTGGCGGCCAGGATCTCCAGCACCGACTTGGCCCGCGCTTCGGACAGCGCCCAGTTGGACGGGAAACGCAGCGTGGCAATCGGGCGGTTGTCACTGTGCCCGGTCACGCGCACCTGGCCTTTGACTTTGCGGATGGCGTCGGCGATGCGCAGCATCAGCGGCTGGTAGTCATCAACGATGCTGGAACTGGCCGATGCGAACAGCTCGTCACCGCGAATGGTCACTACGGAACGGTCGACCGCATCCTCCACCGCGACACGACCGGCCTTGATGTCTTCCACCAGGAAGCCGGCCAGGCGTGGGCGTTCGATGACTTTGGGCTGTGCCACCGGACGGTCGATCGCTTGCACCGGGATCTCTCCCAACGCATGGATATTCTTGAACACCGGCTCGGCATCCGACGCCAGCTTCAGGCGCAAGCCGAACAACAACGCCAGCAGCAGCGCCAGGCCGATGGCCACGGCAATCCACGGCGGCATGAATTGCGCCAGGCGATCCCGCGCCACGGTCACACCGCGCCAATGCGGTGACAGCTCGCGTTCGTGTTCGCCACGGGCGCTGCGAATGGCTGCCGCGGTGCGCTCCCGCAAGGCGTCCAACTGGCTGCGCCCGTCGTTCATCACCCGGTAACGGCCTTCGAAACCCAGGCACATGCACAGGTACAGAAGCTCCAGCAGGTACAGGCGTTCCCGTGGGCTTTGCAGGCAGTGGTCGAGCAGCTGGAAGACTTTTTCGCCGCCCCAGGCTTCGTTATGCACGGTGATCAACAGGCTTTGCTTGCCCCAGTCGCTGGTGCTGCCCCATGGCGTGCTCAGCACCGCTTCATCCAGGGCGGTGCACAGCGCGTAACGCGCCAGCAGCACTTCGTTGCGTGGAATGCCGGCGGCTTCGGCACGCTCTTCGAACTGGCGCAGGTAAGCCAGCAACTGCGCGCGCAGGCTGGCCGGCGCCGGGTGAGCGATGGTGTTGCGCAGGCGCGTCAGCAGCGCCAACAGGGGGCCGGCGGCACTTTCCAGCGGGTTGAGGCCCTGGCTTTTGCCCGTGAGCATCGGCGCAGCCGGCATCGACAACGGTGCAGGTTCGGCACGCACAGGTTCCGGCGCCCGGCCACCCGGGCGCGGCATGAACTGGGTGCGGTCATCATCATTGGGATGCATCGCGGATTATCCTCGGATCGCCCAGAAGGCCAGGTTCAAGCCTGGGAACTGCCCGGCGATATGGAAGGCAAATCCACCGGAGTTGTTCAGTTGCTGCCAGTGCTCGCTGCCCCGGTCCAACTCGTAGTACGTACTGCCTGCGTGATACGGAATCTGCCGTGGCGCCACCGGCAACGGCAGCAGGCCGATGCCCGGCAGCTGCAGGTTGACCATGTCGCGGATGTGCTCCACCGAACCGACCTTGCTCTGCTGGCCGAAGCGCGCACGCAGGGTTTCGCCGGGTACGTCGGCGCGCACCACCAGGATGAAGCTCGCGCTGTCGAGCAGGGTTTTGTCGGCAAGCATGGCCACGTGGATGCCATAGGCTTTTTCCACAATCGGGATCGGCGTGGCCTTGCTGTCGATCAACATCGACAGCGCTTCACGCAACGCCTGCATCACCGGGGCAAAGCTCAGAGCCAGGTCGTCATGCTGGTATTGCGGGTATTCCTGGGGGCGACGGCCCGAGGTCGAAAAGGTCGAGAACTCGCCGGCCAGGCTCACCAGTTCGCTGAAGAAGCGCTCCGGGTGCAACGGGCTCAACTGGCTGAAATGCTGGAGCAGCGGCTGGGCGCGGTTGACCAGTTGCAACAGCATGAAGTCGGCGATCTCCGACGCACCACCCGCACCCGAGGCGACCACGCGGCCGGCCAGGGCCTCGCCACGCTGGTGCAGCAGGCCCAGCAGCTCACTGCGAAAGGCCGTCAGCGGTTTGCTCGCGGCAACGTCGAGTACCGGCGGGATGTAAGTGTCATCCAGCACCAGGGCGCGGTCGGCGCGTTTTTCCTTGATGCGTACAAGGCCCACGGCGGCGTAATCACTGATGCCGTCCTGGGCGGTGAGCAGGCGCAGGGCGCGAGAGCCGACAGCCACTGGCGCACGGTTCTCGAACGGGGCGTTGTCATCCCGCACTTCGCGCACCTGGCTTACATAACGCGCGGCTTCCAGGGCTTCACCTGCCTCCACGGTATCGCGGGCACCGGCGCGCTTGAGCGGCAAGGCCAGGTACACCAGACCGTCGCGCAGGTTGTCGTCGATATTCAACGGGCTCGGCGCGAGGTCGTCCTGGGGGATATTGAATGGTGTGCCATCAGGCAACAGGCCGCGCGCCGAAACGATCGCCAGCTTGCCCTGGGCCAGCAGCCCCTGGTCGATCAGCAACTCGGAAAAGCCCCAGGCACCGGCATTCAACGGGCGGCTGCGGGCGTCGATCAGGTTTTCCAGGTAACGGTCATGCTGCTGGAAGTGCTGCGTTCCGATGAACATGCCTTCCGACCAGACCACGCGATTGTTCCAGGACATGGGGGCTCCGAGGGTTTCTTATTGGGCAGGGCTGGATGGGGGAACCACGACGTCGGCACGTACGGCGCGCACATCGAGGCTGATCTGATATTCGGTGTATTGGCGCGGTGGCACGTTGATCACCGTGCGCCATTGCGCACGGTCCAGCTCGCGATAGCCCACCAGCAAGCCGATCTGGCGCGTGGCAGGGTCGAGGTCGCGCTGGATGCTCAGTTGCTGGCCGGGTTGCACCATCACTTCGTCCTGGTCCAGCAGGTCGAGGCCGAGGGTCGATTGCGCACGATCCGCCAGGGCGAAGTAGTCGGAGCGCCCGAAGGTAGCGGCATTTTTCAGCTCGAAGATGCGCACCCGTACCGGTGCGGCCTGGCCGTTGGCGCCCGGGTTGAGCCCGGCAATGGCATGAAAGTGCAACTCGACGGCGGCGGTGTCCGCCTCCGTTTCGCCCGCTACTTCGGGTTTGACCGCGTCCTTGGCACACGCCGTCAACAGCAACGCGGTAGCGGCTGCGAGTAAAAACCTGGGAATCATCCTGCGTCCTCAATGACGTACTTAGCTATCCGTTAAATCCATGTACTGCGTGATCAGCGACGCTGTCGTGCGCTGTGTTCTTCGTAGGCTCGGCTGAATTCGCGGCCGAACAGGTCCTGGAAATCTTCCTGGGCCTCGCGGGAAATATTGCTGTAGAGCTCAGTGAACTGCTGCCAGTACTGGGCCTGGCGCGAGCCGTTGAACAGGCTCGATAACCCGGCGGGTTTGCCCATGCGCTCCTCCAGTTGCGAGGGTTCGAAGCGGGTCAGCAGGTGCTTGATCGCGGCCTCCACGCCTGCCATCACGGCCAGCTGGTGAGCGCGCAGATCGTCGAAACTGTCGCGCACGGCGGCGTCCGGTGCCATAAACGCCTGGTTGCCGTGGCGAAGCAGCAACAGTAAGGCTTCGTCGGCATTCGGCGCGAATTTCAACGGATTGTTTTCGGCCGGGCGGATCATGGTCTGCTGCATGCGGAACTCGCCTTTGAGGCTGGCGCGAGCACGTAATACGTCGATCAGGCCCTCGACCATCAAGCGGTAGCTGCGGCCGATGTTTTCCATCTGGGCGCAGGCGTCGGCTTTGTCGAGACGCAACTGCTCCAGGCCGGCGCCGCGCAGGAACGCTTGCAGCAGGTCGGGCGATTGCAGGGGTTCGGCCACCGGGGGCGTCGGCTCCAGCACAGGCGGCGGCTGAATCACCGGCGGTGCTGGCGGTGCTGGCGGCGGCGGTGCGACCGGTGCCGGTGTGTCGGCAAACAGGTCCCAATCATCGGGAATCAGCCCGCCGGATACCACGGGTTTTTCCACGGCCACCGGCGTCGGCGGCCGGAAATCGTGCTGCTCGGACGGCACATGATCCGCCACGGTCGGTGGTGGAACGGCCGTGGGGCTGAGGAAGTCGAACAGATCCGGCAGGGTGTCCATTGCCGAGGCGCCCTGGAACTGCGGCGCGATCACAGGCGCAGGCACAGGTGCGGGCGGGCTGGCGACGGCGCCCATCAGGGCTTCGAAGCTGTTGGATGAGTCGCCGGCAAACGGTCGGCTATCCACGGCTTGCACATTGAAATCGATGCGCGCCTGGATCTCGTAGTCGCCGATGCGGATCAACTCACCATCCTGCAACGGCTCGCTGTTACCGCGGCGCAAGCGGATACCGGCGTGAACCAACTCCACCCCGTTCGTACTGTTATCGGTTAAATAATAACGGCCATCTTTGTATTGAATAACGCAATGCTGCGAAGAGACGAGACGCTCCGGATCAGGCAATACCCAGTCATTATCCGAGCTGCGGCCAATAGCCATCACGCCCTGGCCCATGGACTTTTCCGAGCACTGCCCAGGGGTAATCTTGTGATAACTAGTGATAGTCAAACACAGCGACATCTTGCCTCCTTGCTGATACATCGCGCGCGGTCGTTTTCCCTGGGCTACGCTTCCCGAGAGATACCCGCCAGGTCATGCACATGACCCTGAATCTACCAAAGCCCAGCATGATCGCTGATCTTAGCTGGCTTCCATGACAAAAATCCTGCTTGGCGGGCGTCGTTCGACCCGCCAGTCGCGCAGGTTGTTAAACACCGCACATCTGTCACAGAGGACGAATAGCTTACCTTGACAAGGCATAAGTACTACACCAAAAATGCACAACTTCTTGAACATCAGTGATGGCACATTAGTGGCACTCTGAATATATGACCAAGAAAACATGCAAAGTTCCTCACGCAACTAATGCATGCATTGCCCGCCATCTATCGGGCTGATAAGGAGATCAAATTCAGTGGATGTGCCGTTGCTGCTCGCCGCCGTTTCCCCGAATTCGCCGTGTGGCGAAGACATGGAGTATGACGCGCAATTTCTCCAACTGGAGCGTGACGCCAAGGGCCAACCCGAGCGCAGCATGGGCGATTCAATCCTGCCCGCCGAACCGCCGGAATGGCGCAGCATCCAGCAGCAGAGCCTCGACTTGCTGCAACGCAGCAAAGACCTGCGCATCACCCATTTTCTGCTGCAAAGCACCCTTGCCCTGCAAGGCGTGGCCGGGCTGGCTGAAGTCCTTTCGTTGATCAACGCCCTGCTGCGCGACTATTGGGCCGACCTGCATCCACGCCTGGATGCAGACGACGATAACGACCCTACCGTGCGCATCAACGCCCTGTCCGGCTTGACCAGTGACACGACCATTCGCCTGCTGCGCGAAAGCATCCTCACGCGCTCGCGCACCTTCGGCCCCGTTACCCTGCGTGCGGCGCTCAACGCCAGCGGCCTGCAGATTTTTGCCGACGAGCAGCTCGGAGCCCAGCAACTCCACGCCGCGTTCCTAGACAGCGACCCCGAGCACCTGCAAGCCACCCGCGACGCCTTGAGCGCAGCGCGTGCTGCCTGCGAGGCCATCGAACAGCAGGTCAATGACCAGGTCGGTTCAGCCCGGGGCGTGGATTTGAGTGCCTTGAAGCAACCGCTCAAGCAGGCGCTGCAGATACTCAATCAAGCGGTGCCAGGCACCGACAGCAGTGGCGAACCCGAGGCCGTCAGTGACGACAATGCCCCCTCGGTCGATTTCGCCGCTGCGCCCGCAGCACCACGCCCGGCCGGCGACATCGCCAGCCGCGATGACGTGTTGCGCAGCCTCGACAAAATCCTTGCGTACTACACCCGGCACGAGCCTTCGAGCCCGCTGCCGGTGCTGTTGAACCGCGCCAAGAATCTGGTGCACGCCGATTTCGCGGCCATCGTGCGCAATCTGATTCCCGACGGCATGTCCCAATTTGAAAACCTGCGCGGCCCGGACAGCGAGTAAGCCACCGGGCTATGCAGTAACAACACCGTCGCTCAAGCGACCAGGAGCAGCAACGTGGCGAAGCAAAGTTCTCAGAAATTCATTGCGCGCAACCGTGCGCCTCGAGTGCAGATCGAGTACGACGTCGAGCTTTACGGCGCCGAGAAGAAAGTCCAGCTGCCCTTCGTGATGGGCGTGATGGCCGACCTCGCCGGCAAACCTGCCGAGCCGCTCGCCCCCGTGGCCGACCGCAAGTTCCTTGAAGTGGATGTCGACAACTTCGACTCGCGCCTCAAGGCCATGCAGCCGCGCGTGGCCTTCCACGTACCCAACGAGCTGACCGGCGAAGGCAACCTGAGCCTGGACATCACCTTCGAGAGCATGGACGACTTCAGCCCGGCCGCCGTGGCGCGCAAGGTCGACTCGCTGAACCAATTGCTCGAAGCCCGTACCCAGCTGGCCAACCTGCTGACCTACATGGACGGCAAGACCGGCGCTGAAGAAATCATCATGAAGGCGATCAAGGACCCGGCACTGCTTCAGGCACTTGCCAGCGCGCCCAAGCCTGCAGGGGACCAATAATCATGACCGACAATACCGCCCGCGAAGGCAGCCAGATCCTGGGTGCCACCGAAGAAGCCAGCGAGTTTGCGAACCTGCTGCTGCAAGAGTTCAAACCCAAGACCGAGCGTGCCCGCGAAGCCGTGGAAACGGCGGTGCGCACCTTGGCCGAACAGGCCCTGGCGCAAACCGACTTGGTGTCCAACGACGCGATCAAGTCGATCGAGTCGATCATCGCGGCCATCGACGCCAAGCTCACCGCCCAGGTCAACCAGATCATCCACCACCAGGATTTCCAGCAGTTGGAAAGCGCCTGGCGTGGCCTGCACTACCTCGTCAACAACACCGAGAGCGATGAGCAGCTCAAGATCCGCGTGCTCAACATCTCCAAGCCGGACTTGCACAAGACCCTGAAGAAGTTCAAGGGCACCGCGTGGGATCAGAGCCCGATCTTCAAGAAGATGTACGAAGAAGAATACGGCCAGTTCGGCGGTGAACCGTACGGCTGCCTGGTGGGCGACTACTACTTCGACCAGTCACCACCCGACGTGGAACTGCTGGGCGAACTGTCGAAAGTCTGCGCCGCCATGCACGCCCCGTTCATCGCTGCGGCCTCGCCGACCGTGATGGGCATGGGCTCGTGGCAGGAACTGTCGAACCCGCGCGACCTGACCAAGATCTTCACCACCCCGGAATACGCCGGCTGGCGCTCGCTGCGTGAATCGGAAGACTCACGCTACATCGGCCTGACCATGCCGCGCTTCCTGGCGCGCCTGCCGTATGGCGCCAAGACCGACCCGGTGGAAGCCTTCGCCTTCGAAGAAAACACCGACGGCGCCGACAGCTCCAAGTACACCTGGGCCAACGCCGCCTACGCCATGGCCGTGAACATCAACCGCTCGTTCAAACACTACGGCTGGTGCTCGCGCATCCGTGGCGTGGAGTCCGGCGGTGAAGTGGAGAACCTGCCGGCCCACACGTTCCCTACCGATGACGGTGGCGTGGACATGAAGTGCCCGACCGAAATCGCCATCAGCGACCGCCGTGAAGCGGAACTGGCGAAGAACGGCTTCATGCCACTGCTGCACAAGAAAAACACCGACTTCGCCGCCTTCATCGGTGCCCAGTCGTTGCAGAAACCGGCCGAATACGACGACCCGGACGCCACCGCCAACGCCAACCTGGCCGCGCGCTTGCCGTACCTGTTCGCCACCTGCCGTTTCGCTCACTACTTGAAGTGCATCGTGCGCGACAAGATCGGTTCCTTCAAAGAGAAGGACGAAATGCAGCGTTGGTTGCAGGACTGGATCCTGAACTACGTCGACGGCGACCCGGCCCACTCCACCGAAACCACCAAGGCCCAGCACCCATTGGCTGCCGCTGAAGTGATCGTGGAAGAAGTGGAAGGCAACCCTGGTTACTACAACTCCAAGTTCTACCTGCGCCCGCACTACCAGCTCGAAGGGCTGACCGTGTCGTTGCGCCTGGTATCGAAGCTGCCTTCGGCGAAAAGCGCTTAAACATTCGGGACCGGCTCGCTCCTGCAGGAGCGGGCTTGCTCGCGAAAAACTTAAAGGCGCCGCGTTCATTCAGGATGCCAGCGTCAGCGTCAACGACCTTCGCGAGCAAGCTCGCTCCTACAGGGGTCGGGGACGTCAACACATTCTGTGGCTGAGTCCACACAGGGAGAAAACATGGCTGTTGATATTTTCATCAAGATCGGCGACATCAAGGGCGAGTCCATGGACAAGGCCCACAAGGACGAAATCGACGTACTGAACTGGAGCTGGGGCATGTCCCAGTCCGGCAACATGCACGTCGGCGGTGGCGGCGGCGCGGGCAAGGTGAATATCCAGGACCTGTCGCTGACCAAGTACGTCGACAAGGCATCGCCTAACCTGATGATGCACTGCGCCAGCGGCAAGCACATCGACAAGGTCAAGCTGACCGTGCGCAAGGCCGGTGGTGAAAGCCAGGTCGAGTACATGGTGATCAACCTGGAAGAAGTGCTGGTGACCTCCTTGAGCACCGGCGGTTCGGGCAGCGATGATCGCCTGACCGAGAACGTCACCCTGAACTTTGCCCAAGTGATGGTCGACTACCAGCCGCAGAAAGCCGACGGCACCAAAGACGGCGGCGCGATCAAGTTTGGCTGGAACATCCGTTCCAACACCAAGCGCTGATAGCCCTCGGGCCGTGGCCTCACGCCACGGCCCCCGGCACCCTGCCCCTCACGAAGCCCGTCCTTCTCACAACCCGTCCGTGGAGCTGCTTTGGTGGTAACTGAAATCGCTTCCCGCGACCGTCTGCAACCGTCCCTGCTGGACCGGTTGACCGACGACGACCCGACCAATCCCAAGGAAAGCGCCGACAAACGCGTGCTGTCCCTGACCCAATTGAAAGCCTCGGTGCTGCGCGACCTGGCGTGGCTGCTCAACACCACGTCGTTGCTGGACGCCGATGCCACGCTGCATACCCCAGCCGGTACGTCGGTGGTCAATTACGGCCTGCCGGCACTGGCCGGGAACAGCGCTTCCAGCGTCGATATCAAAGCGCTGGAAGCCCTGATCTACCAGGCCATCGCCACCTTCGAGCCGCGAATCCTGCGCCACACCCTGCGTGTCAAAGCCCGTGTCAGCCACGGCGAGATGAACCACAACGCGCTGAGTTTCGAGATCGAAGGCGACCTGTGGGCCCAGCCGGTGCCTTTGCGTCTGTTATTGCAAACCGACCTCGACCTGGAATCCGGCCATGTCCGTGTGATTAACGCCGACCAGCGGAGACGGACATGAACCCGCGCCTGCTGGAGCTGTATAACCAGGAACTGCACCATGTGCGCGAAAGCGCCGCAGAGTTCGCCAAGGAATACCCGAAGATCGCCAGTCGGCTGACCCTGTCCGGTATGGACTGCGCCGACCCGTACGTCGAACGCCTGCTTGAAGGCTTTGCCTACCTGACTGCCCGCGTGCAGCTCAAGCTCGACGCCGAGTACCCGACCTTCACCCACAACCTGCTGGAAATCGCGTACCCGCACTACCTCGCGCCAACGCCGTCGATGACGGTGGTGCAACTGCAGACCGACCCCGATGAAGGCTCCCTGGCCAGCGGTTTTTCACTGCCCCGCGATACGGTATTGCGTGCGGCATTGGGCCGTGAAACCCAGACCTGCTGCGAGTACCGCACCGCTCACCCGGTGACGCTGTGGCCGTTGCAGGTGACCAACGCCGAGTACTTCGGCAACCCCGCCGCCGTGCTCGGCCGCCTGGCCGCCAGTGAGCCGAAGGCCAAGGCTGGTTTGCGCCTGACCCTGCGTACCGGCGCCGAATTGCCGTTCAACAGCCTCGACCTGAACAGCCTGCCGCTGTACCTCAGTGGTGCCGACGAACAACCGTTCCGCCTTTACGAGCAACTGCTGGGTAACGCCTGCGCCGTGTTTGCACGCAAGCCGGGTGGTGACTGGGTCGAGCGCCTGCCGCAAGACGCGCTGCGCTCGCGAGGTTTTGATGACGCCGACGCCGCCATGCCGGTCGTGGCGCGTGCGTTCCAGGGCTATCGCCTGCTGCAGGAATACTTCGCCCTGCCCCACCGCTTCCTGTTCGTCGAGTTCGCCGAGCTGAGCCGTGCGGTCAAACGCTGCGACGGCCAGGAGCTGGAGTTGATCGTATTGTTCGATCGCCATGAGCCCAGCCTGGAAGGCAGCGTCGGCGCCGCACAATTCCTGCCGTTCTGCACCCCGGCCATCAACCTGTTCCCGAAACGCCTGGATCGCATTCACTTGTCCGACCGGGTCCACGAACACCATGTGATCGCCGACCGCACCCGACCGATGGATTTCGAGGTGCACTCGCTGAGCGGCCTCACCGGCCACGGCACGGGGCCAGAGCAGCCGTTCCTGCCGTTCTACGCTGTACGCGATCCGTCGCGCTACGGCCGCGACCAGGCCTATTACACCGTGCGCCGCGAGCCGCGGGTGCTGTCCAGCGACCAGCGCCGCAACGGCCCGCGCTCCACGTATGTGGGCAGCGAAACCTTTGTCAGCCTGGTGGACAGCAAGCAAGCGCCCTACCGCCACGACCTGCGCCAACTCGGCGTGACCGCGCTGTGCACCAACCGTGATTTGCCGTTGTTCATGAGCGTGGGCAACGGCAAGACCGACTTCACCCTGGCCGACAGCGCGCCGGTGCTGGCCGTGCGTTGCGTGGCCGGCCCGAGCCGCCCGCGTGCCAGCCACGCGCATGACGCCAAGGCCTGGCGTCTGATCAGTCAGCTGTCGCTCAACTACCTGTCGCTCAGCGAACAGGGCCAGGGCGCGGGCGCCTTGCGTGAACTGCTGCGCCTGTATGGCGACAGCAACGACGCTGCCCTGCAATTGCAGATCGAGGGCCTGCGCGAAGTCAGCAGCAAAGCCGTGACCCGGCGCCTGCCGATGCCCGGGCCGATCGTGTTTGGCCGTGGCCTGGAGATCACCCTGGAATTCGATGAAAACGCGTTTCGCGGCACCGGTGTGTTCCTGCTCGGTGCGGTGCTGGAGCGCTTCCTGGCACGCTATGTGTCGATCAACAGTTTTACCGAGACGGTGATCCGTACCACCGAACGCGGCGAGATCATGCGATGGAAAGCCAAGCCCGGGCGTCGTCCGACCCTTTGAGCACACTGGATGCGATGCATCAGGAACCCTGGGAATACGATTTCTTCCAGGCGCTGCGGCGTATCGAGTGCGAATCGCCCGACCTGCCGCGCCTGGGCCACTCCCTGCGCCTGGCGGATGATCCGCTGCGCCTGGGCCAACAAGCCGATTGCACTTTCGCCCCGGCCACCTTGGCCTCGGTCGATCCCGGTGGTGACGGCAAGCCGGCGCGCCTGGAGCAGTTTTTCTTCGGCCTCGGTGGCCCCAATGGCCCCCTGCCGCTGCATATCACCGAGTACGTACGCGAGCGCCAGCGCAACAACGCCGACAGCACCAGCAAGCAGTTCCTGGATGTGTTCCACCACCGCTTGCTCAGCCTGTTCTACCGGGCCTGGGCCGAGGCGCGGCCTACCGTCAGCCATGACCGCCCGGACGACGACTACTGGTCCGCCCGTCTCGCCGCCCTGAGTGGCCGTGGCATGCCAAGCCTGCTCAACCAGGGGCTGATTGCCGACGCCGCAAAGCTGCATTACAGCGGTCACTTGTCGGCGCAGACCCGCTACCCGGACGGTTTAAAGGCGATCCTCAGCGAGTATTTCGGCTTGCCGGTAGAGATCGAAGAGTACGTCGGCCAATGGCTGGAGCTGCCCGAACGCAGCCGCGTGGGCGTCAGCGCCAACCAACTGGGCGTGGACTTTTGCCTGGGTAGCCACGTCTGGGACCGCCAGCACAAATTCCGCATTCGCCTGGGCCCGCTCAAGCTCGATGACTACATGGGCATGCTGCCCGGCCACCCGCCATTCAATGAGCTGGTGGCGTGGGTGGCCGAGTACCTTGGCCACGAATTGGACTGGGACTTGAACCTGGTTCTGCAACAACCTGAAGTACCGGCGCTGCAACTCAATGGCCAGTTCCGCCTGGGCTTCAATACTTGGCTCGGCCAACCCGCGCACGACGCCAACGACCTAATCCTGGCCCGGCATTACGCCGATCAGGCCACCACCTCAAGGAATCCAGAGCATGGGTGAAATCAGTCGCGCCGCACTGTTCGGCAAACTCAACAGCGTGGCCTACAAGGCCATCGAAGCTGCCACCGTATTCTGCAAGCTGCGGGGTAACCCGTATGTGGAGCTGGCCCACTGGTTTCACCAACTGCTGCAACTGCAGGACTCGGACCTGCACCGCATCATTCGCCAGTTCAACGTCGAACCGGCGCGCCTGGCCCGCGACCTGACTGAAGCCCTGGACCGCCTGCCCCGTGGCTCGACCTCGATCACCGACCTGTCCTCCCATGTGGAAGAGGCCGTGGAACGCGGTTGGGTCTACGGCAGCCTGATGTTCGGCGAAAGCCAGGTGCGCACCGGTTACCTGGTGTTGGGCATCCTGAAGACTCCGAGCCTGCGCCATGCGCTGCTGGCCCTGTCTGCCGAGTTCGACAAAATCAAGGCCGAGGCCCTGAGCGAACGTTTTGATGAATATGTCGGTGACTCGCCCGAAAACGCATTGAGCGCCAGTGACGGTTTCAACGCCGGTGCCGTGCCCGGCGAGGCCAGCGGTGCCATGGCTCCAAGTGCGATGGGCAAGCAGGAAGCCCTCAAGCGCTTTACCGTCGACCTGACCGAGCAGGCCCGCAACGGCAAGCTCGATCCCATCGTTGGGCGTGACGAAGAGATCCGCCAACTGGTCGACATCCTGATGCGCCGCCGCCAGAACAACCCAATTCTCACCGGTGAAGCCGGAGTGGGCAAAACCGCCGTGGTCGAAGGTTTCGCCCTGCGCATCGTCGCCGGTGACGTGCCGCCTGCGCTCAAGGATGTGGAACTGCGCAGCCTCGATGTGGGCCTGCTGCAAGCCGGCGCCAGCATGAAAGGCGAGTTCGAGCAACGCCTGCGCCAAGTGATCGAAGACGTCCAGGCATCGCCCAAACCGATCATCCTGTTTATCGACGAAGCTCACACACTGGTCGGGGCCGGTGGGGCCGCTGGCACGGGCGACGCCGCCAACCTGCTGAAACCTGCGCTGGCCCGTGGCACCTTGCGTACCGTGGCCGCGACCACTTGGGCCGAATACAAGAAGCACATCGAAAAAGACCCGGCCCTGACCCGCCGCTTCCAGGTGGTGCAAGTGGCCGAGCCGTCGGAAGACAAGGCGCTGCTGATGATGCGCGGCGTGGCTTCGACCATGGAACAGCACCACCAGGTGCAGATCCTCGATGAAGCCCTGGAAGCCTCGGTGAAGCTGTCCCACCGCTACATCCCGGCGCGCCAGTTGCCGGATAAATCCGTGAGCCTGCTGGACACCGCCTGCGCCCGCGTGGCCATCAGCCTGCACGCGGTGCCGGCCGAAGTGGACGACAGCCGCCGTCGTATCGAAGCCCTGGAAACCGAGCTGCAAATCATCGCCCGCGAGCATGCCATCGGCATTGCGATTGGGGCCCGTCAAAGCAACACCGAAGCGCTATTGAGTGCCGAGCGTGAACGTCTTGCGACGTTGGAGAGCCGTTGGGCCGAAGAGAAAGCGCTGGTTGATGAGTTGCTCGCCACCCGTGCAACCCTGCGTGAAAAGGCTGGCGTGGTAGACAGTGGCAACGATGAATTGCGCGCCCGACTGGTCGACCTACAACAGCGCCTCAGCGTATTGCAAGGCGAGACCCCGCTGATCCTGCCTACCGTGGATTACCAGGCCGTGGCCTCGGTGGTCGCCGACTGGACCGGGATTCCGGTGGGCCGCATGGCCCGCAACGAGCTGGAGACCGTGCTCAATCTCGATCAGCACCTGAAGAAGCGCATCATCGGCCAGGACCATGCCCTGCAGATGATCGCCAAACGCATCCAGACGTCCCGCGCCGGTCTCGACAATCCGAGCAAGCCAATTGGTGTGTTCATGCTGGCCGGCACCTCCGGCGTAGGCAAGACCGAAACGGCCCTGGCCCTGGCCGAAGCCATGTACGGCGGCGAGCAGAACGTCATCACCATCAACATGAGCGAGTTCCAGGAAGCTCACACAGTGTCCACGCTCAAGGGCGCGCCACCGGGTTATATCGGCTACGGCGAGGGCGGCGTGCTGACCGAGGCGGTGCGGCGCAAACCCTACAGCGTGGTGCTGTTGGACGAGGTGGAAAAAGCCCACCCCGACGTGCACGAGATCTTCTTCCAGGTGTTCGACAAGGGCGTGATGGAAGACGGCGAAGGCCGGGTGATCGACTTCAAGAACACCCTGATCCTGCTGACCACCAATGCCGGCACCGAGCTGATTTCCCACGTGTGCAAAGACCCGGCGAACATCCCCGAGCCGGAAGACATCGCCAAGGCGCTGCGCCAGCCGCTGCTGGAGATTTTCCCGCCGGCGTTGCTGGGCCGCCTGGTGACCATTCCGTATTACCCGCTCAGCGACGAGATGCTCAAGGCGATCACCCGCCTGCAGCTCAACCGCATCAAGAAGCGCGTGGAAAGTACCCACAAGGTGGCTTTCGACTACGACGACGCGGTGGTCGACCTGATCGTCTCGCGCTGCACCGAGACCGAGAGCGGTGGCCGCATGATCGACACCATCCTCACCAACAGCCTGCTGCCGGACATGAGCCGTGAGTTTCTCACCCGCATGCTCGAAGGCAAGGCGTTGGCCGGTGTGCGGATCAGTAGCCGGGATAACGAATTGCACTACGACTTCAGCGACGCCAGCTGACGGAACGCCATTCAACTGTAGGAGCCGGCTTGCCGGCGATAGCGGCCTGACATTCAACATTGAGGTTGACCGGGCCACCACTATCGCTGGCAAGCCAGCTCATACAGGGGGTTCGGTTCGTCAGGTACAACGACATTTACGGGTTAACCGATGCTATTCAACCAAGCCTCACGCCTGGCCAAGATCACCAGCCCCCTCGGGCCGGATGTACTGCTGCTCAATGAAATGGGCGGCGGCGAAGAGCTGGGCAGGCTGTTCAACTACGAGCTGCAACTGACGTCCCTGGACGCCAACATCGACCTTAACCAACTGCTCGGCAAGCCGATGAGCGTGAGCCTGCAACTGGCGGACGGTGGCGAGCGATACTTCCACGGCATCGTTGCCCGTTGCAGCCAGAACATCGACCAGGGCCAGTTCGCCAGTTACCAGGTGACGCTGCGCCCATGGTTGTGGTTGCTCAGCCGTACTTCGGACTGCCGGATTTTCCAGAACCTGAGCATCCCGCAGATCATCAAGCAGGTGTTTCGCGACCTGGGCTTTTCCGACTTCGAGGACGCCCTGAGCCAGCCGTACCGCGAGTGGGAATACTGCGTGCAGTACCGCGAGACCAGTTTCGATTTCGTCAGCCGCTTGATGGAACAGGAAGGCATCTACTACTTCTTCCGCCACGAACAGGACCGCCATGTGCTGGTGCTGGCCGATGCCTACGGCGCGCACACCACCGTGCCGGGCTACGCGTCGGTCCCGTACTACCCCAAGGACGAGCAGCAGCGCGAACGCGACCACATGCACAACTGGCACCTGGCGCACGAAGTGCAGCCGGGTTCGCTGGAACTCAACGATTACGACTTCCAGCGCCCCAGCGCCCGTATCGACGTGCGCTCGGCCATGCCGCGCCCGCATACCGCCGGCGACTACCCGCTCTACGACTACCCCGGCACCTACGTGCAAAGCGAAGATGGCGAACACTATGCACGCACCCGCATCGAAGCCCTGCAAACCCTGCACGAGCAGATCGAGTTTGCCGGCAATGCGCGGGGCCTGGGTTCGGGCCATCTGTTCAGCCTCACCGGCTTCAGCCGTCAGGACCAGAACCGCGAATACCTGATCGTGGGTTGCCGCTATTACATCGTCCAGGAAAGTCTGGAAAGCGGCGGGGGTTCGGGTTCGGCGCAGTTCGAAAGCAGCCTCACCTGCATCGACGCCCAGCAAAGTTTCCGCCCAATGGCCAACACCCATCGGCCCATCGTCAAAGGCCCGCAGACCGCACTGGTGGTCGGCCCCAAAGGCGAGGAGATCTGGACCGACCAGTACGGCCGCGTGAAGGTGCACTTCTACTGGGACCGTCATGACCAATCCAACGAAAACAGCTCGTGCTGGATCCGTGTATCGCAATCCTGGGCGGGGAAAAACTGGGGCTCGATGCAGATTCCGCGCATCGGCCAGGAAGTGATCGTCAGCTTCCTGGAAGGCGACCCGGACCGGCCGATCATTACCGGCCGCGTCTACAACGCCGAGCAGACCGTGCCCTACGACCTGCCGGAAAACGCGACCCAGAGCGGCATGAAAAGCCGCTCCAGCAAAGGCGGCACGCCGGCCAACTTCAATGAAATCCGCATGGAGGACAAGAAGGGACTGGAGCAGTTGTACATCCATGCCGAAAGGAATCAGGACATCGTAGTGGAGGTGGATGAAAGCCACTCCGTCGGGCATGACCGCAACAAGAGCATCGGCCATAACGAGACGGTGACCATCGGCAACAACCGCCTGCGCATCGTCAAGCAGGAAGACATCCTCTCGGTGGGCCAGAGGAAGACCGACAGCATCAGCCAGAGCTACGTTATCGAAGTGGGCGAAAACCTGCGCCTGGTCTGCGGCGAAAGCATCCTGGAGTTGAACGCCAGCGGGCAAATCAACCTGAGCGGCGTGCAAATCAGCTTCTACGCCAGCGGCGATGCCGAGTTCAACACTGGCGGCGTGCTGCACCTGAACAACGGCGGCGGCCCCGGCGCCACGCCCGATGGCCAAGGCGTGAAAGCCAGCATCGACGCGAATATCAAAGCCGCGTTCCCCGCGCCCAAAGGCTCCTGACGAGATCTGTTTGCCATGACGTACCGAATCAACGAATTCCAGTTCCAACTGCCGGCCGCCGAGCTGCAGGACGCGACGATCAATATCCTCAAGTTCCCTGAATTGGGCACGTCCCTGATTGTCAGCCGCAGCCTGCTCGCCGAGGGTGAGACCCTGCACAGCAACTTCAATGACCAACTCCAGCGCCTGGAAAAACAGGTGCAGGACTTGCGCTATCAACCCGGTGTCGACGTGCGCCTGGGCGCAGCGCAAGAGGTAGAAGGGATCGAGTTGCGCAGCCAGTTCAACAAGGGCAATGACAAGGTGTTCCAGTACCAACTGGCACTGGTAATTCCGGGCACGCGCAAGATGCTCGCCTTGAGTTACGTGAAAGCCGACAAGCTAGGGGATGCCGAAGCGGCGCACTGGGCGTTGATCAAAAACTCGCTGTCGTTCGACGCTATTTCCTGATGAGCAAATTGAATGTCTGACGCGTTATGGGCGGCCCGGATGGGCGATGCGCTGTCCCACACCTCGATGATGGCGGACATCCTTGGCGGTGTGCTGGAGGTGGCGGCCAATATCGCGATCACCGCTGTGGCGACCGCTGCCGTGGTGGCCGCCACCGGCATTACCGTGGTCACCGGCGGGCTCGGCTGCTTCCTGCTTGGCGCGGTGGTGGGCACGATTGTCGGCCTGGCCATGAGCAAGAGTGGGGCCGATAAGGGCCTGACGAAGTTATGCGATGCCTTTAGCAACGCATTGTTTCCGCCCACGGTACAGGCAAACATTCTCACCGGATCCACCAACACCCTCACCAACAATATCCCCGCTGCCCGCGCCGCCGGGGCTATCAGCTCCCATGTCGCGCCGGCTGGCACCGAGCTGGAAGAAACCAAGCCTGAACCCGACCCCAGTTACCTGGATATGGCCGAGAGTTTCTTCTCGCAGATGTGGCGCCCTACGGTCGCGACGCCCGCGCCGGGCGCCGTGCCCAAGCCGCTGGACATGGTCGTGTGCATGAAGCATCCGCCGATGCCGCCACAGTTTCTGGCCGAGGGCTCGGAAAAGGTCACGGTCAACGGTCAACCGGCTGTGCGCAGTGGTGACCGTAGTACCTGCGATGCGACGGTGGTGTCATCGGGGCTGATTTCCTCCAACGTGACCATTGGTGGCGGCTCGGTGGTGGTGCGAGAAATTCGCAGCGGCAAGACCCCGGGCGTCGGGCTGGCGGTGACGGCGCTGCTGATGCTCAAGGGTGGCAAGGGCAAATTCTTCAGCAAGTTGCCGTGCATGTTGATTGGCGGGGCGACCTCGATGGCCGTCAGCAGTGCGATGGGCGCGCTGGCCAACGCGGCGCTGGGCTCGTCGAACCCGGTGCATGCGGCGACAGGCGCGAAGGTGCTGGGCGGTGTCGAGGAGCTGGATTTCGTGCTGCCCGGCATTCTGCCAATCGACTGGCAGCGCTTCTACAACAGCCGCGATGAACGCCCGGGCACACTGCTCGGGAAAGGCTGGAGCGTGGCCTATGAAGTGTGCGTCGAGATCCAGCCCCATCCGGAGGGCGGTGAGACGCTGATTTATACCGATGAGCAAGGCCGGCCCATCGACATGGGCTCCATTCCTTTGGGCGGCGCAGTGTTCAGTGCCGGTGAAGGGCTCGCGGTGCGACGCCACCTCAATGGGCAGTTGTTGATCGAAAGCGATGACGGGCTGTATCGCTTATTTGAACCCTCTGCCAACCCATCATTACTGCGTCTTAGCCAACTCGGCGACCGCAATGACAACCGCATCCATATTGACTACGACGAAGCCGGCCATCTGGTACGGCTGCGCGATACGTTCGATCTGGTGCAGGTTGAGTTGATCCGCGATCAAGGCCACCTGGTACGGATCGAACGCCTGTACCCCGATCAGCGCCGCGAAACGCTCGTCAGCTATGGCTTCGACGCGCAGGGAAACCTCGCCGAAGTGCGTGATGCCACTGGCCAGGTTCAACGGCGTTTCGCTTACGACAGTGGCCGCCGAATGGTGGAACATCAACTGCCCACCGGATTGCGCTGCTTCTATGAGTGGGCTTTGGTTGAAGGTCTGGAATGGCGTGTGGTACGGCATTGGACCGATGAGGGCGACGCTTACCAGTTCGAGTATGACTTGCAGGCCGGTATCACCCGCATCACCGATGGCTTACAACGCGTCAGTACCCGGCACTGGAACAGTCAACACCAGATCATTCTGTACAGCGACAACCTCAACCACACCTGGTTGTTCGAGTGGAATGATGAACGCCAGTTGCTCAGCGCCACTGACCCTCAGGGTGGGCGCTTCGAATACAGCTACGATGAGGCCGGCAACCTGATCGGCGAAACCGACCCATTGGGCCGCAGCGATTCGACCCTGTGGCTGGAACACTGGGCGTTGCCGCTGGTGGAGACCGATGCCGCCGACAACAGTTGGCAGTACCGCTACGATCCGCGCGGTAACTGTATCGCCGAGACCGACCCACTGGGCAACATCACTCGCTACCGGTACGACGCCCACGGCCAGGTCGTGGAAATCATCGATGCCACCGGCAAAAGCAAAAAGCTGCGCTGGAACCCGTTCGGACAACTGGTCGAGCATATTGATTGTTCGGGTTATCCGACGCGGTTCAGCTATGACGAGCGCGGTTATCTGCAGGTCATTATCGATGCGCTCGGTGAGCGCACTCAATTCAGCTACGACGCCCAGGGGCGTTTGCTCACCACTCAATTGCCGGACGGCCGTACCGAGCAGTACCAACGCGATGCAAGTGGGCAACTGGTCGGTTACACCGACCCGGCCGGGCACACCACGCTGTATCAGCACAACCGTCGCGGGCAGGTACGCCAGCGCACCGACGCCCATGGCCGGCAGGTGCAGTTCGGCTATGACAGTTATGGGCGGCTGCAAGCGTTGATCAACGAGAACGGCGAGCGTTATCGCTTCGCGTGGGATGCCGGCGACCGTTTGGTCGAGCAGCAAGACCTCGATGGCAGCGCCAAGCGCTACGACTACGACGTCTTGGATAACATCACAGCAGTGACGGCTTTCCCGGCCCCCTATGGCAGTGGCTTGGCTCTGGTCCCCGAGACGCCGCCCGCGCCTATCGTTCACCGACTGGAACGCGATGCGGTCGGTCGACTGGTGGCCAAAACCACTGACGATGGTCGCACCGATTACAGCTACGACGCGGTGGATCAGCTCACCGCTGTAACCTTCACCGACCTGCAAGGCAATACCCAGGCGCTGGGCTTCGCCTACGACGCCCTTGGCCAGTTGATTGCTGAACACAGCGCTGCAGGTGCCCTGCAACACCACTACGACGAACTGGGCAACCTGATCCAGACTCAGCTGCCGGACGGCCGCTGGCTCAACCGCCTGTACTACGGCAGCGGCCACCTGCACCAGATCAACCTCGACGGCCAGGTCATCAGCGACTTCGAACGCGACCGCCTGCACCGCGAAGTGCTGCGTACCCAAGGCCAGCTCAGTACCCGCAGCGAATACGACCGCAGCGGCCGCCTGCGTTCACGCCAACGCCGCTTGGCAAGTCAGCCATCGTTGATGCCGGCGGCCGCGCAAAAACAGTTCGAATACGACCCCGCCGACAACCTGATCGGCAAACTCGACCAACAACCCGCCTCGCAACATCGCCAACTGCTGCACTACGACGCCACCGGCCGCATCATCGCCAGCCAGGACAGCCTGCACGGCCAACGCGAAACCTTCGCCTACGACGCCGCCGCCAACCTGCTGGACGGCCCGCAGTCCGGCGCCGGGCTGGTGGTGCACAACAAGCTGCTGACTTATCAGGACAAGCGTTATCGCTACGACGCCTTTGGCCGCACGATTGAAAAACGCAGCGCCAAACGGGGCATACAGCGATTTGCCTACGATGCCGAAAGTCGGTTGGTTGAAGTGCGTAACGACGACGGCAGCGTAGTGCGAATGACCTACGATCCACTGGGCCGACGCATCGGAAAAACTGAGCATGGCAGTGATGGATATCCACTGGGCGAGTCTCGGTTCACATGGGACGGCCTGCGATTGTTGCAGGAGCATAAACACAGCCAGACCAGCGTCTATGTTTATGACGATGAAGGCTATGAACCCATTGCCCGCGTCGACGGCATGGGTCCGTTGCAGAAGATTCGCTATTACCACAACGACCTGAACGGATTGCCCGAGCAACTGACCGAGGCCGACGGGCATAACGTCTGGCGCGCCACGTATCAGGTGTGGGGCAATACCGTTGAGGAAGTGCGTGAGCCGTATTACATCGAAGAGCAGAACCTGCGGTTTCAGGGGCAGTATCTGGATCGGGAGACGGGGCTGCATTTCAATACGTTCAGGTTTTATGATCCGGATGTGGGGCGGTTCACGACGCCGGATCCGATTGGGTTGCTGGGCGGATTGAACCTCTATCAATACGCACCAAATCCTCTGACCTGGATTGACCCATGGGGCTGGGCTTGCAAAAGTGCAGTCAGTGGTAATAAAGGCCGAACCAAGGCAATCCATGACCTGAAGAGGAATGGGTTCAAAGTCGTCTCCGAAGAAGTCACCATGAAGGTAAACGGAAAACGTATCCGCGCGGACTTCGTAGCCAAGGACCGCAACGGAAAATTACATGTATTTGAAGTGAAGCACGGTACCGGGAAGCTGACCCCGAACCAAACTGGCTCCGGGGTCTTCGACATGACTAAGCCGGCCAACACCACTCAACACTTAGGCGGAGGCACAATCAAGCCCTCCGCCGGGACGAAAGGATCGTTCAAGGTTGATACCAAAGGAAAACCGGGGGTACCGTTAGGTGGAAAAGGCGCGCAGCACAACGCAACCTTCAATCTTCTGATCTACAAGTGAATAACATGAGCCTAGAAATTCGTAAAAATGTAGAAGTGGAGTTACTGACGGCGCTGAAGCAAATTGCGTCTCCCCACCTCGACATGAAGGTGAGCAAAAATAAACTTAGCCTATTTTCAGCGAAGGAGAAACTTGCAGAAATCTACCTTCAACATTTGACCAAAGCCGATGGTTACTATGCGGGAATGGAAATTTATACATGTGAGGCATTCAGCTTCTGTCTAAACCAATCCCCCCCCTATCAGAGCCGGCTGTTGAACGCGTCATTTTGTTCGAAGAGCTCCTTATCGGAAGAGACAAAACAGTTTGGCGACGAGGTGGGCGGCATCATTAGAACGCCGTCGCCGCAAGAAATAAGCCAGACTGTAAAAAAAATAACTGACCGTTTGAAAATTTTTTATCTGTCAAAGGCGGAGAACTGCATTCTTGGCACAACTGCATTGATTGATGATGTATTGGCTGAGCCTGACAATTATGCATTCCCGTTTCTCACCATCGTCTTTGCTGCCTATAAAAACAATCTTGGCCTGGATTCGGATGTACTCAAAAAAACTCTCGCAACCAAATCTATTTTTGGAAACAAGCAGTTCGACCTGGCATTAGCAAATAAGATTTTGAGCTAACAATACAAATACTCGTATCAGAAAAGGACGGATTTATTTAGTGCTCAATATTTAAATAGATCTGTCTCCTTTTCCATAACCTGCACACTAAAAACTCAAGGAAGTTTTTGATTTTTACCAGAGTAAGAATGCTTTTACCCAGGTAGTTTGAATATCACCGACATAGATCCCGCCTGACGCCGAAGGAAAAGTCCAAGAACGCTGGGCTGCCCCATTCATAACGTATGCGTCACTTTCAGTTGATGGACGTCACAAGATTACCAGGCATTAAAAATGGGCACCCGACCCAGTAGGCGTGCCCATTTTCTTACCAACCCGCCTCCCTTCAGACGGCCCCGCGATTAAGGGTTGACGCTGTCTTTGAGCGACTTGCCCGGCTTGAACGCAACGGTGTTGCTCGCCTTGATTTTCACCGGTTCGCCGGTTTGTGGGTTTTTGCCGGTGCGGGCGCCGCGGTGGCGTTGCAGGAAGGTGCCGAAACCAACCAGGGTGACGCTGTCCTTGCGGTGCAGGGCGCCGGTGATTTCTTCGAGAACGGCGTTGAGGACGCGGTTGGCCTGTTCTTTGGTGAGATCCGCTTTTTCAGCGATGGCGGCTGCGAGTTCTGGTTTACGCATATGTGAAGCCTCTTTGACGGTTTTTTGTTGTTATGTCCGTGCTGCTCTCTTACGGAGCAGCGCCCAAGGCGCCGCAGGCTCTACTCTGCGGCAGACGGGAGTGAGGATGGCATGCCCTCGAACGCCGCGCCAGCCTCGCAGCGACCTTTCTGAGGGTAGGAATGTGCTGATTCCGACAGAACGACCGCCATTTACGCCAACAAAGGCGGAAGTTCTTTGTTGAGGGCCAGTTTTTCCATGACTGCGCTGCCGGTCAGCGCGTAACCCAGCAGGCGACCGTCGGCATCGCGGCACAACGCCTTGATGTCGGCGCCTTCGCCTTCGACGCTCCAGGCACCCTCGCTGCCCCGAGGCGGTGGCGACACCACCAGCGGGCAGATCGGGGTTTTCACGGTAATCGGCATCGGCCCGTAGCTGACGGCGGTGGCGTTGCCGGCCAGGGTCTGAGCCAGGGCGCGGGCGCAGCTCATCAGCGGCATCACGTACAACAGGTTCAGCCCATCGACCTCGGCGCAGTCGCCCAGGGCGTAGATGTTGGCGTGAGAGGTCTTGAGATAGCGATCCACCATGATCCCGCGGTTGGTCTGCAAGCCGGCGGCGGCGGCCAGGTCGACCCGCGGGCGCAGACCGACGGCCGAGACCACCAGGTCGCAGTTGATCACTTCACCATCCGACAGATGGGCTTCCAGGCCATCTGCCGTGCGCTGCAGGCGGGTGAGCACCGGGCCCAGGTGGAAACGCGCGCCGAGACCTTCCAGCCCAGCCTGCACGGCGGCGGCCGCCGCCGGGTGCAGCAGGGTAGGCATGACTTGTTCACACGGCGCCACCAGGTCGATTTCATAGCCGCCAAGGATCAGGTCGTTGGCGAATTCACAGCCGATCAGGCCGGCACCCAACAGCAGCACGCGGCGCTTGCCGGCGGCGGCGGCGCGAAAGCGTGCGTAGTCTTCAAGGTCGTTGATCGGAAAAATCATATCGGCCGCATCGCCTTCGACAGGCACACGCACAGTCTCTGCGCCCCAGGCCAGGATCAAGTCGCGATAAGCCACCGCTTCCTCGCCGATCCACAGGCGCTTGTGGCCGGGGTCGATGCCGCTGATGCGAGTGTGAGTACGCACCTCGGCCTTGAGTTGCTCGGCCATGGCGCCGGGTTCAGCCATGCTCAGGCCATCAGCTTCCTTGTTCTTGCCAAAGCCGGTGGAGAGCATGGGCTTGGAGTAGGAGCGCCCGTCATCCGCGGTGATCAGCAGCAATGGGGTCTCGCTGTCGAGCTTGCGAAACTCTCGGGCCACGTTGTAACCGGCCAATCCTGTGCCGATGATCACGACAGGTGCGTTCATTCCTTTCTCCTAAGTCATACATTGCTTAAAAATTCAGATCAGCCGATTTCGATCATCTCGAAATCCATCTTGCCCACGCCGCAGTCCGGGCACAGCCAATCTTCCGGGACGTCTTCCCAGCGGGTACCCGGCAGGATTCCATCATCCGGCCAACCGTCTTTTTCGTCATAGATCAGGCCGCAGACTACACATTGCCACTTCTTCATTACTTACTTCCTCAGGGTCCAGGCATCTTGGCCGACGGTCGATAGACCAACGTTGCCGTGCGGCTCACGGCGTTTTGTACTGATCGGGGCCGGCAGATGCAAGCATGATCGACGCACAAGGCCGGTTCACCCCGGCAAAAGTTCAGGACGCCATGGTAAGCTCGCCGCCTCTTTTGCTGCCAATACTGACTCACCGTGCCGCACTCAATCGCCCTTCCCGATGCTTGCCAATGGCTGCCCCAGAGCCTTCTGAGCCCGTTGCCCGAGCCCCTGATCCTCAATTGGCTGTTCAATGAAGACTCGCTGACACGCCGGCTGACGCGACTGTCCAACGACGGCTTCAGCGTTACACCGTTGTTCGAGGGCTGGCAGCCGTTGCGCGATGATGAATGCGTGGCGCTGGGCTTGCCTGCAGCCACCGTCGGCTGGGTGCGCGAGGTGTATCTGCGCGGTGATGGCCAGCCGTGGGTGTTTGCCCGCAGCGTGGCGGCCCGCAGTGCCCTGCAAGGCGATGGCCTGCATATGGATGAGCTGGGTAGCCGTTCCCTGGGGGAATTACTGTTCTGCGACCACGCTTTCGTCCGTCAGGCCATCGAAGTGTGCCACTACCCCAGACAGTGGCTGCCTACTACGGATCAGGCCGATGGCCTCTGGGGCCGTCGCTCGCGCTTTGATCGCGGGCCATTGAGCGTGCTGGTCGCGGAAATTTTCCTGCCCAGCTTCTGGCATGCGCTGCATGATCATCCGGAGAACCGCTGATGTATCAACGTTTGCTCAAATCCTTGAACCACCTGAACCCCAGAGCCTGGGACTTCATTCAGTTGACCCGCATGGACAAGCCCATCGGCATTTACCTGTTGCTGTGGCCGACGTTATGGGCGCTGTGGATCGCCGGCAAGGGCTCGCCGTCCTTTATCAATATTGTGATCTTCGTGCTGGGCGTGGTGCTGACTCGCGCCGGCGGCTGCGTGATCAACGACTGGGCCGACCGCAAGGTTGACGGCCATGTGAAACGCACCGAGCAACGCCCGCTGGTGAGCGGAAAGATCAGCTCCAGGGAAGCGTTGGTGTTTTTTGCCGTCCTGATGGGGATCAGCTTTCTGCTGGTACTGCTGACCAATGCCACCACCATCCTGCTGTCCCTCGGTGGCCTGGCACTGGCGGCCAGCTATCCGTTCATGAAGCGCTACACCTATTACCCGCAAGTCGTGCTGGGCGCGGCGTTTTCGTGGGGTATGCCGATGGCGTTCACTGCTGAAACCGGCCACCTGCCTGCCACCGCGTGGTTGCTGTACATCGCCAACCTGCTGTGGACGGTGGGTTACGACACTTATTACGCCATGACCGACCGCGACGATGACCTGAAGATCGGCGTGAAGTCCACGGCCATCCTGTTCGGCGATGCCGACCGCGTGATCATCCTCACGCTGCAGGGCCTGTCGCTGGCCTGCCTGCTGCTGGCGGGTGCCAGGTTCGAACTGGGGGGCTGGTTTCACTTGGGATTGCTGGCCGCGGCGGGCTGTTTTGCATGGGAATTCTGGTATACCCGGGACAAGGATCGGCTGAAGTGCTTCAAGGCGTTCCTGCACAACCACTGGGCAGGGTTGGCGATTTTTGTGGGCATTGTCGCGGACTATGCGTTGCGCTGAGGTTGTTGTGGCGGCTGCCCCGACGCCATCGGGGACAAGCCCGCTCCCACAGTTGCAATGTGTTCCCCTGTGGGAGCGGGCGATTTCAGCGGCACCGCGTCATCAAGGCTTGATCACGTGCCACGCGCCGCCCTTGCCATCCCCGGCCTTGTCACCCGCCTTTTTGTCGTCCTTGTAGGTGTACACCGGCTTGCCTTTGTAGGCCCATTGGCTGCTCTGGTCATCACGGGTGATCACCGTCCAGTCACCCATCGACTTATCGGTGGACTCAGCCTTCAACGGTGGCCAATTGGTCGCGCACTGGTCCTTGCACACTGACTTGCCGTCGGCATCCTTGTCGAAGGTGTAGAGCGTCATGCCCTTGTGGTCGACCAGCATCCCGTCTTTGGTCATCGCCGGTTCCGCCGCGAATGCCAGCGTCGGCAGCGTCAGCGCAGCCGTGACCAGCAGGGCTTTCCAGGAAAACGTACTTTGAGTCATCGGAACCTTCCTTTTGTGGTTGTCAGGATTCGGTCCCAAAGCGTAGCCCAGAGCGACGCAAATTGCCCAAACGACTAAATTACTGTCACACGACTGCAATAATTCCGTTATCTAATGCGGCGCAAGACAGTTAAATGACAAGAGGATTTAGGCATGGTTGGCAGGAGCATTCTGATCGTCGACGACGAAGCGCCCATCCGCGAGATGATCGCCGTTGCGTTGGAAATGGCCGGCTATGACTGCCTGGAGGCGGAAAATTCCCAGCAGGCCCATGCCATTATCGTCGACCGCAAGCCGGACCTGATCCTGCTGGACTGGATGCTGCCCGGCACCTCCGGTATTGAACTGGCCCGCCGTCTCAAGCGTGATGAGCTGACCGGGGATATCCCGATCATCATGCTCACCGCCAAGGGCGAAGAAGACAACAAGATCCAGGGCCTGGAAGTGGGCGCTGATGACTACATCACCAAACCCTTTTCCCCACGGGAACTGGTAGCGCGCCTGAAGGCCGTACTGCGCCGCGCCGGCCCCACCGATGGCGAAGCCCCGATTGAAGTCGGCGGCCTGCTGCTGGACCCGATCAGCCACCGCGTGACCATTGACGGCAAGCCTGCCGAAATGGGCCCGACCGAATACCGCCTGCTGCAGTTTTTCATGACCCACCAGGAGCGCGCCTACACTCGCGGCCAATTGCTGGACCAGGTGTGGGGCGGCAACGTGTATGTGGAAGAGCGCACCGTGGACGTGCATATCCGCCGCCTGCGCAAAGCCTTGGGCGATGCCTACGAGAATCTGGTACAAACCGTGCGCGGCACTGGCTATCGGTTTTCAACCAAAGGTTGAGCTGCAAGCCCTCAGCCAGGAGCGGCAAGATAACAGCCGCACCGCTCTAACTTGAAGCTTGCAGCTTGAAACTTGCTGCTTTGAAGGATTCAAAGTGAACCAAAACTGGCATGGCACCCTGATCCGTCACATGCTTTTGCTGATCACCGGCTGCCTGCTGGTAGGCTTGATCAGCGGTTATTACGGCTGGAGCCTGGCTGTCGGTCTGGGCCTGTATCTGGGCTGGACCCTCAAACAATTGCTGCGTCTGCATGAGTGGCTGCGCCAACACAAACCCGACGAAGCACCACCCGACGGCTATGGCCTGTGGGGCGAGGTGTTCGACAGCATCTACCACCTGCAACGCCGCGACCAACGGGTGCGCGGGCGACTGCAAGCGGTGATCGACCGGGTGCAGGAATCCACCGCGGCGCTCAAAGACGCGGTGATCATGCTCGACAGCGATGGCAACCTGGAATGGTGGAACCGCGCCGCCGAGACTCTGCTGGGCCTCAAGACACCTCAGGACAGTGGCCAGCCGGTGACCAACCTGGTGCGTCATCCCCGCTTCAAGGAATACTTTGAGCAGGACAATTACGAAGAAGCCCTGGAAATTCCCTCGCCCACCAATGACCGTGTGCGCATCCAACTGTACTTGACCCGCTACGGCAACAACGAACACTTGATGCTGGTGCGCGACGTGACCCGCATCCACCAGTTGGAACAGATGCGCAAAGACTTCGTCGCCAACGTCTCCCACGAGCTGCGCACGCCGTTGACGGTGATCTGCGGTTATCTGGAGACGCTGCTGGACAATGTCGACGAGATCAACCCGCGCTGGAACCGCGCCCTGCAGCAGATGCAGCAGCAAGGCTCACGCATGCAGACCCTGCTCAACGACCTGTTGCTGCTGGCCAAGCTTGAGGCGACCGATTACCCCTCGGACAACCACCCGGTGACCGTGCAGAGCCTGTTGCAGACCATCAAGAATGATGCCCAGGCTCTCTCCGGCGAGCGCGGCCAGCACATCACCCTGGAAGCCGACCCGTTGCTGCTGCTCAAAGGCAGCGAAGGCGAACTGCGCAGTGCGTTCTCCAACCTGGTGTTCAACGCCGTCAAGTACACCCAGGACAATGGCAATATCCGCATCCGCTGGTGGGCCGACGAACACGGCGCGCACCTGAGCGTGCAGGACTCCGGCATCGGTATCGACGCCAAGCACCTGCCACGCCTGACGGAGCGCTTCTACCGTGTCGACTCCAGCCGCAACTCCAACACTGGCGGCACGGGGCTGGGCCTGGCCATCGTCAAACATGTGCTGCTGCGCCACCGCGCACGACTGGAAATCAGCAGCGTACTGGGCCACGGCAGCACCTTTACCTGCCATTTCCCGCCGGCCCAGGTGACCCGCTCGCGAGCGATCGGCGCAGATGAATAACCTGAAAACGATGCTGGACTGAATGTGGGAGCAAGCCCGCCCCCCTACTGAGTCTGCATCGTCCAGGATTGCCTTCCTTGTCCCGCCCGGCAGCGGGTACTAGGCAAGCGCCCCGTCAGCCGCTACATTGGCCGACTTGCGCCGACCTTTGCGGCTCACCTTTCACCCCTTATTGAACACACGGAACCTGCAAAACTCCATCATGGACCCTTCCCCTGGTATCACCCTCGCTTCACTCTTCGCCGACTTCGGCATGATTCTTTTCGCACTGGTCCTGGTACTGCTCAACGGTTTCTTCGTTGCGGCGGAATTTGCCATGGTCAAACTGCGCGCCACCCGGGTCGAGGCCATCGCCCACAAGAACGGCTGGCGCGGGCAAATCCTGCGCACCGTGCACAGCCAGCTCGACGCTTACCTGTCGGCCTGCCAGCTGGGTATCACCCTCGCCTCCCTGGGCCTGGGTTGGGTAGGTGAGCCGGCCTTTGCGCATATCCTTGAGCCGTTGCTGGATGCCGTGGGCGTGCAGTCGCCAGAAGTGATCAGGGGCGTGTCGTTCTTTGCGGCCTTCTTCGTGATTTCCTACCTGCACATCGTGGTCGGCGAATTGGCCCCCAAATCCTGGGCCATCCGCAAACCCGAGCTGCTGTCGCTGTGGACAGCGGTGCCTCTGTACCTCTTCTACTGGGCCATGTACCCGGCGATCTACCTGCTTAACGCCAGTGCCAACGCCATCCTGCGCATCGCCGGCCAAGGCGAGCCCGGCCCGCACCATGAGCACCATTACAGCCGCGAAGAGCTCAAACTGATCCTGCACTCCAGCCGCGGCCAGGACCCGAGCGACCAAGGCATGCGCGTACTGGCCTCCGCCGTGGAAATGGGCGAGCTGGAAGTGGTGGACTGGGCCAACTCCAGGGAAGACATGGTCACCCTGGACTTCAACGCCCCGCTCAAGGAAATCCTCGCACTGTTCCGCCGCCACAAATTCAGCCGCTACCCGGTGTACGACGCGGTGCGCAACGAGTTTGTCGGCCTGCTGCACATCAAGGACCTGCTGCTGGAATTGGCGGCCCTGGACCACATCCCCGAGTCGTTCAACCTCGCCGAGCTGACTCGACCATTGGAACGCGTGTCGCGGCATATGCCGCTGTCGCAGTTGCTGGAGCAGTTCCGCAAAGGCGGCGCGCACTTTGCCCTGGTGGAAGAAGCCGACGGCAAAGTCATCGGCTACCTGACCATGGAAGACGTGCTCGAAGTGCTGGTGGGCGATATCCAGGACGAACACCGTAAGGCTGAGCGCGGCATCCTCGCCTACCAGCCCGGCAAACTGCTGGTGCGCGGCGATACCCCGCTGTTCAAGGTGGAACGCCTGCTGGGTGTGGACCTGGACCACATCGAAGCCGAAACCCTGGCCGGCCTGATCTACGACACCTTGAAACGGGTGCCCGAAGAGGAAGAAGTGTTGGAAGTGGAAGGCTTGCGGATCATCATCAAGAAAATGAAGGGGCCGAAGATCGTGTTGGCCAAGGTCCTGCTGCTGGATTGATCCCTCAATTGCCCAACGCAAAGTTGGGCAATGTGTCTACCGGCTGGTTGAACTCATAGGGGATCGACACCAGCCCCGCCTCGGTAGCGCGCTGCACCACGAAATGCAGATGCGGCCCGCTGCTGTTGCCGGTATTGCCCGACAACGCCAGCGGGGTGCCCAGACCGACACGCTGCCCGACCCTGACACTCACCGAGCCTTGCTTGAGGTGCAGGTACACGCCCTCGGTACCGTCATCGTGGCGCACCCGCACGAAATTGCCGGACGCGTCGTTGCCGCGTCCAACCTGGTTGTTTTCGGTCTTCACCACGACTCCGCTACGCGCTGCAATGATGGACGTGCCTTCGGGCATGGCAATGTCCATGGCGTAGCGACTCTTGGCGTCGGTGTGGCTGAAGCTGCCGTTGGGGCCCTGCGACAGGCGAAACGGACCACCACGCCAGGGAAAAGGGTAACGGTAGGCCTGCTGTGGATAACTCGACGAGGGCAGTTCCGGTACCCGCCGCTTGACCCGCTCGATCCGGCGTTCCTGGATTACGAACGCCTGGGCGCCGGGGGTGTGCCGATCACTGAAAAACACCTCGCCATTGGCATCGGTGGATTTGTAGAGGGTCATGGCCTGGGTCGACAGGGCGACCGTTGCCAGCCCGCAGCAAAGCAGAAAGCGCATGATCATTGCGTGAACCTGCCGGAATGACTGATCGGCAGGCTAACAAGGGATCATGACAATGCTGTGTGCCGCGATGAAAATCGAATGCCTCGGGTTGCTCTCGATGCGGGGCGTCAGGCACTGGATGAGTTGACGGGTACACCCTCATCCAGCAAGCCCTTCCACACAGGCAGGTGTAGCCCGGTCAGCTACGCACCTGGCACAAAGTGCTTCTGCGCCGTGCCCCGGGCGATCAGGCGCGAGATGTAGTCGAGCTTCTGCGCATCCTGGTCGATAAACCGAAAGGTCAGTTGCAGCCAGTCACTGTCGGGCTTGGGCTCGTAAGCGACGATCGCGTGCAGGTAGCCGTTCAAGCGGGCGACCTCGGCGTTTTCGCCTTGTTCAAGGTCGAGTACCGCGCTTTCCAGTACCTGAGGCAGGATCTCGCCGCGACGCACCACCAACAGCGCTTCCTTGATGCTCAGCGCCTTGATCACGCACTGCTGGCTGCCACTGGACAGTCGTAGTTGGCCCTGGCCGCGGCTGCCTGTCGGCGCGGCTGCAGGCGCCTGTACAGGCGGGTTGTTGAGCAAGCCTTTGCTCGGGGCGGCGACGGCGGCGACAGGAGAGGCACGCGTGGCCTCAGGTTTACCGCCGGTCAGGGCGCTCAGGGAGTCGTTGCCGAACGCCGAGCTCACTTTGGTCGGTGCGCTGGCGATCAACGCGTCGAGACGGCCGACCTTGTGCAAAGCCTGCTTGACCTTGTTCAGCAGTTGCTCGTTGGTGAAGGGTTTGCTGACGTAGCCGGAAACCCCCGCCTGGATCGCCTGAACCACGTTCTCCTTGTCGCCACGGCTGGTCACCATCACGAACGGCATAGCCTTGAGGTGGGCCTGTTCACGGCACCAGGTCAGCAGCTCCAGGCCGGACATCTCGGGCATTTCCCAGTCGCACAGCACCAGGTCGAAGGTCTCGCGCATCAGGATGGATTGCGCCTTTTTACCGTTTACCGCGTCTTCGATCTTGATCCCGGGGAAGTAGTTGCGCAGGCACTTCTTCACTAGGTCGCGGATAAACGAGGCGTCGTCCACCACCAATACACTGACTTTACTCATCGACCCTTCATCCTATAAAAACTTCGGCACGCAAAACGCCTGACTGGTGGCATTTTGCCAAAACTCGCGGGTCACAGAAGGACTTTATTACTCCAGCTGTGCAAAAAATTCGAGGCCACAAACAAAAACGCCCGACCAAAGGCCGGGCGTTAATTTCTCGGGCAACCTTACTTATCGTCAGTTTCGCCTGGAACATTAGGGATTTGATCAACAGTACCTTCAACTTCGGCTTTCATGCGCTTGAGGCCCATGTGCCGTACGTCGGTGCCGCGTACCAGGTAAATCACCAGTTCCGAGATATTGCGCGCGTGGTCGCCGATACGCTCCAGGGAGCGTAGCACCCAAATGATGTTCAAGACCCGCGAGATAGAGCGAGGGTCTTCCATCATGTAGGTCGCCAGCTCGCGCAGCGCCGTCTTGTACTCACGGTCGATGACCTTGTCGTACTGGGCCACCGACAACGCCAACTCGGCATCGAAGCGCGCAAATGCGTCGAGTGCATCGCGCACCATGTTGCGCACCTGGTCGCCGATGTGGCGCACTTCCACGTAACCGCGTGGCGCTTCACCCTCTTCACACAACTGAATGGCGCGACGGGCGATCTTGGTGGATTCGTCTCCGATGCGCTCCAGGTCAATCACCGACTTGGAGATGCTGATGATCAAACGCAGGTCGGACGCCGCCGGCTGGCGACGTGCCAGGATCCGCAGGCATTCTTCGTCGATATTGCGTTCCATCTGGTTGATCTGTTCATCGATCTCGCGCACTTGCTGGGCCAGGCCCGAGTCGGCCTCGATCAGCGCGGTGACGGCGTCGTTGACTTGTTTCTCCACCAACCCGCCCATCGCCAGCAGGTGGCTGCGCACTTCCTCAAGCTCGGCGTTGAACTGCGCAGAGATGTGGTGGGTTAAGCCTTCCTTTGAAATCATGGTTTTGCTCCGCAAACGCTGTAAGCCGCAAGCTACAAGCTGCAAGCTGATGTGTGTCGTTGATCAAACTGCTTTGACTTGCCGCTTGAAGCTTGCGGCTTGCGGCCAGGGCTAGCCGTAACGGCCAGTAATATAGTCTTCGGTCTGCTTCTTCGCCGGGTTGGTGAACAGGGTATCGGTGTCGCCGAACTCCACCAGCTTGCCCATGTACATGAACGCGGTGTAGTCGGAAACCCGTGCCGCCTGCTGCATGTTGTGAGTCACGATGACGATGGTGAACTTGGACTTGAGCTCGTAGATCAGCTCTTCGACCTTCAAGGTCGAGATCGGGTCGAGAGCCGAGCACGGTTCGTCGAGCAGCAACACTTCCGGCTCCACGGCGATGGTACGGGCAATCACCAGACGCTGCTGCTGGCCGCCGGACAGGCCGAGCGCCGAGTCGTGCAGGCGGTCCTTGACCTCGTCCCACAGGGCTGCGCCTTTCAAGGCCCACTCAACCGCTTCGTCGAGGATGCGCTTTTTGTTGATGCCCTGGATGCGCAGGCCGTAGACCACGTTTTCGTAGATGGTCTTGGGGAACGGGTTCGGCTTCTGGAACACCATGCCCACGCGACGGCGCAACTCGGCCACATCTTCGCCCTTGCGGTAGATGTTGCTGCCGTAAAGGTTGATGGCGCCCTCCACACGGCAGCCGTCCACCAGGTCGTTCATGCGGTTGAACGTACGCAGCAGCGTGGACTTGCCGCAACCGGACGGGCCGATAAAGGCAGTCACGCGTTGCTTGGGAATGTTCATGCTGACGTCGAACAGCGCCTGCTTCTCGCCGTAGTACAGGCTCAGGCCCGGCACTTCGATGGCTACGGTCTCCTGGGCCAGGCTCAGGCTCTGCTTGTCGCGACCCAGGGCCGACATGTTGATGCCGTGGGTGTGGGTTTCGTGTTGCATGGTCTCACTCCGTTCGTAGCTGCCAGCTTCTAGCTGCAAGCTGCAAGATTTGGGCAAAAGCGGCTTGTAGCTTGCCGCTCGTGGCTAACAGCTTTAGCTATCCAACGCTTTGTATTTTTCGCGCAGATGGTTACGAATCCACACCGCCGACAGGTTGAGCGTGGCGATCACCAGCACCAGCAGCAAGGCAGTGGCATACACCAGCGGCCGCGCGGCCTCGACGTTCGGGCTCTGGAAGCCGACGTCGTAGATATGGAAGCCCAAGTGCATGATCTTCTGGTCCAGGTGAAGGTACGGGTAGTTGCCATCCAGCGGCAGCGACGGTGCCAGTTTCACCACACCGACCAGCATCAGCGGCGCCACTTCACCAGCGGCACGGGCCACGGCGAGGATCATGCCGGTCATCATTGCCGGGCTGGCCATCGGCAGCACGATCTTCCACAGCGTTTCCGCCTTGGTCGCGCCCAGCGCCAGCGAGCCTTCACGCACGGTGCGGGGAATCCGCGCCAAGCCTTCTTCGGTGGCCACGATCACCACCGGCACCGCCAGCAGTGCCAGGGTCAGCGAGGCCCAGAGCAGGCCTGGCGTACCGAAGGTCGGAGCTGGAAGGGCTTCGGCGAAGAACAAACGGTCGACCGAGCCACCCAATACATACACGAAGAAACCGAGGCCGAACACGCCGTAAACGATGGCCGGTACGCCCGCCAGGTTGTTCACGGCGATGCGGATCACGCGAGTCAGAGCGTTTTGCTTGGCGTATTCACGCAGGTACACCGCCGCCAGCACGCCGAACGGCGTCACGATCATCGCCATGATCAGGGTCATCATCACGGTGCCGAAGATCGCCGGGAAAATCCCGCCTTCGGTGTTGGCTTCCCGTGGGTCATCGCTGAGGAATTCCCAGACCTTGCTGAAGTAGAAGCCGATCTTGGTCAGGGTGCCCATGGCGTTCGGCTGGTAGGCATGTACCACTTTACCAATGCCGATTTCGACTTCCTTGCCGTTGGCGTCGCGAGCGGTCAGGCTGTCGCGGTTGAACTGGGTGTGCAGGTCGGCCAGGCGTGCTTCGACTTCTTTATAGCGATTGTTCAGCTCGGCACGACCAGACTCCATATCAGCCTGGGCCGTGGCGTCGAGCTTGCCTTCCAGCTCCAGCTTGCGGCCGTGCAGGCGGATGCGCTCCAAGCCTGCGTTGATCGCGCCGATATCAGACTTCTCCAGCGTCTTGAGCTGGGCAGCCAGCTTGTTGACGCGCTCCACACGGGCTTGCAGCTCAGGCCACGCCGCCTCGCCTTCGGCAACAACTTTGCCATCCTCCTTGACGTTGACCAGAGTGCCGTAGAAGTTGCCCCATTCACGACGCTCGATGGCCATCAGGTCGACCGGTTTGGTCTGGTCCTTCAACCAATCGCCGACGATCCAGGTGAAATCGTTGCCGTTCAGGTCACGGTTGCCGACCTTGATCAGCTCGCGGGTCATGAACTCCGGGCCCTGGTCGGGCACCGGCAAGCCAGCGCTTTTCAGACGCTCGCGGGGCACTTCTTCCTTCTGCACCACTTCGCCGACGACGATATGGTTTTCCTGGCCGGGCACGCTGTAGTTGGCCTGGATCAGGTCCGCCGGCCAGAAGTGGCCCAGGCCGCGCACCGCAATCACGGCCAGCAAGCCAATAGTCATGATGACCGCGATGGACACCGCGCCACCGCTGATCCAGACGCCGGGGGCGCCGCTCTTGAACCATCCATTCAGGGAGTTCTGTTTCACAGACTTCTACCTTTCTTAAAGCGACGAGTATTTCTTGCGCAGACGCTGACGGATCAGCTCGGCGAGGGTGTTCATGATGAAGGTGAACAGCAGCAGCACCAGCGCCGAGAGGAACAGCACGCGGTAGTGACTGCCGCCCACTTCCGACTCCGGCATTTCCACTGCGACGTTGGCTGCCAGGGTGCGCAGGCCTTCGAACAGGTTCATTTCCATCACCGGGGTATTACCGGTGGCCATCAGCACGATCATGGTCTCGCCTACGGCACGGCCCATGCCGATCATCAGCGCCGAGAAGATACCCGGGCTGGCGGTCAGGATGACCACGCGAGTCATGGTCTGCCATGGCGTGGCGCCCAGGGCCAGCGAACCCAGGGTCAGGCCGCGCGGCACGCTGAACACCGCGTCTTCGGCGATGGAGTAGATGTTCGGGATCACGGCAAAGCCCATGGCCAGGCCGACGACCAGAGCATTACGCTGGTCGTAGGTGATGCCCAGGTCGTGGGAGATCCACATGCGCATGTCGCCGCCGAAGAACCAGGTCTCCAGGTAGGGGCTCATGTACAGCGAGAGCCAGCCCACGAACAGGATCACCGGGATCAGGATCGCGCTTTCCCAGCCATCCGGCACCCGCAGGCGCAGCGATTCAGGCAACCGGCTGAAGATGAAACCGGCGACCAGGATGCCAATCGGCAACAGCATCAGCAGGCTGAAAATACCCGGCAGATGCCCTTCAACATACGGCGCCAGGAACAGGCCGGCGAAGAAGCCGAGGATCACCGTCGGCATCGCTTCCATCAACTCGATCACCGGCTTGACCTTGCGACGCAGGCTCGGCGCCATGAAGTAGGCGGTGTAGATCGCAGCGGCCACGGCCAGCGGTGCGGCCAGCAACATGGCGTAGAACGCCGCTTTCAGCGTACCGAAAGTCAGCGGCGCCAGGCTCATCTTGGGTTCGAAATCGGTGTTGGCGGCGGTCGATTGCCAGACGTATTTAGGCTCGTCGTAGTTTTCGTACCAGACCTTGCTCCACAACGCGCTCCACGACACTTCCGGGTGCGGGTTGTCCAGCAACAGCGGTTGCAGTTTGCCGCCGGCTTCGACGATCACATGGTTGGCGCGCGGCGACAGGCCGAACAAGCCTTGGCCATCAACCACCGGGTCCACCAGCAGGGTGCGGTGCGCGGTGCTGTGGAACACGCCGAACTTGCCGGAGGCGTCGAGGGCGGTGAAGCCTTTGCGGCGCTCTTCAGCAGTGATTTCCACGATCGGCGCGGTGCCCATCTGGAAGGTGCGGATCTGTTTCAGGCGCTGTTCGCCATCCGGGTCGCGGGCCATGAACCACTGGGCCAGGCCACCCTTGGAGTCACCGACGATCAGCGAGATGCCACCCACCAACTGCGTGCTGGCCGTGATTTCGGCGGTGCCGTCTTCAAGCAGCTTGTAGCGACCGTTGAGGCTCTTGTCGCGCAGGCTGAACACATCGGCCAGGGCACGACCGTTGACCACATACAGCCACTGCTGACGCGGGTCGATGAAGATCGCCTTCACCGGCTCAGTCATTTGCGGCAGCTCGATGCGCTTCTGCTCGCTGGTCACTTCGCCGGTCATCATGTTTTCTTCGCGGCTCAGGCTCAGCACGTTCAAGAAGGAACCCGCGGAACCGGCAACCACCAGCGTAGAGTCGGTAGCGTTGAGCGCGACGTGCTCCAGCGGGCGGCCTTGATCGTCGAGGACAATCGATGTTTCACCGTAAGGGTATTCCACAGCCGGGTTGATGGTTTTCTTGCCGTCCGGGTAAGACACCTTATAGGTGTGGCGGAATACCAGGGCCTGGCCATTGGACAAACCGAGGATCACCAACGGGTTGCCTGGCTGGTCTCGACCGATAGACACCACTTGGCTGCCGGCCGGCAGCGGCAGGTCGACACGCTTGAGCTCGGCGCCGGTCTGTACATCGAAGAACAGCGCCTGGCCCTTGTCGGAGACCCGCATGGCGACCTGGTTCTGTTCTTCGATGGCGAACATCAGCGGCTTGCCGGCGTCCTGCATCCATGCAGGCGTCAACGCAGCTTCCTTGGTCAGCGAAGCACCTTGGAACAGCGGCGCAACAACGTAGGCCAGGAAGAAGAAAATCAGGGTAATGGCGCCGAGGACGGCGAGACCGCCGACCAGTACGTACCAACGGGTCAGGCGATCTTTGAGCGCGCGAATGCGGCGCTTGCGTTGCAGCTCAGGCGTATTGAAATCAATGCGCTTGGGGGGGGAAGTCGTCGTCATGGTGGAATTGGCCAGATCATTCATGCGCACACCCTAGCGATCCTGTATGACAGAAAGATGACAATGCAGTGACGCAAGAAATCCGCCGCGTAGCAGGGCTTGCAGCGGATTAAAAATTGGAAGGCGAGGTCCAGGTCTTACAGACCTCGCCTGGGCCTTGAACCGTGGAGCGAGCCCGGTTCAAGGCAGCTTTACCGAAGGCTTACTTGGCGCCTTCTTTCAGACCCAGGTCAGCCAGGGCCTTGGCGGCAACTTTGGCTGGCAGTGGGATGTAGCCGTCTTTCACTACAACTTCCTGGCCTTGCTTGGACAGCACCAGCTTCACGAACTCAGCTTCCAGCGGAGCCAGAGGCTTGTTCGGGGCTTTGTTGACGTAGACGTAGAGGAAGCGCGACAGCGGGTATTTGCCGTTCAGGGCGTTTTCTTCACTGTCTTCGATGAAGTCGGTGCTGCCTTTCTTGGCCAGCGCAACGGTCTTCACGCTTGCAGTCTTGTAGCCGATGCCCGAGTAACCGATGCCGTTCAGCGAGGAGCTGATCGACTGCACGACCGAAGCCGAACCTGGTTGTTCGTTCACGTTTGGCTTGTAGTCGCCTTTGCACAGGGCTTCTTCTTTGAAGTAACCGTAAGTGCCGGACACCGAGTTACGACCGAACAGTTGCACTGGCTTGTTGGCCAGATCGCCGGTCACGCCCAGGTCGCCCCAGGTTTTCACGTCGGTTTTAGCGCCGCACAGACGAGTCGAGGAGAAGATCGCGTCGACTTGTTCCATGGTCAGGTGCTGGATCGGGTTGTCCTTGTGTACGAAGACAGCCAGGGCATCCACCGCAACCGGGATAGCGGTTGGTTTGTAGCCGTACTTCTGCTCGAAGGCAGCCAGTTCGGTGTCCTTCATCTTGCGGCTCATCGGGCCCAGGTTGGAGGTGCCTTCAGTCAGCGCAGGTGGCGCGGTAGCAGAACCAGCGGCTTGAATCTGGATGTTGACGTTCGGGTATTCCTTTTTGTAACCCTCAGCCCACAGGGTCATCAGGTTAGCCAAGGTATCGGAACCGACGCTGGACAAGTTGCCCGACACACCAGTGGTCTTGACGTACGCCGGAATTGCCGGATCAACACCAGCGGCCACCGCGTTGGCGGTCGCAACGCCAGCAGCGACAAAAGTCATTGCCGCCATCAAACGTTTCAGTTTCATGCCTTGCTCCTAGCAGATAGGGATAGTTGGATCGGGGCCAAGTATCAGTAGGCCGTGTGAACACTCTATGTCTGTAATATGACAATTAGATGAAAGGCCAGCATTTATGGAAAACCTGACAGGAGGGATAAAGCTCAATGAATGCGGGAGTCGCGAGGAATTTACAGCGCATGAAGCGAGATTGCAGAAACACCCTGTAATCTATGACCCTCCCTACGCGACTACGTAGGAAGGATCTTCAAATGCCGATCAGCGTGCACGTCTCCAGAGATACCCGCCTACGGCCATCCCCATCACGCACAGAACCGCAACGTAATAAGCCGGGCCCATTGGACTTTCCTTCATCAGCAGCGACACCGCCAATGGGGTCAGGCCACCGAACACGGCGTAGGCGACGTTGTAGGAAAATGACAGACCACTGAAGCGCACCACGGGTGGGAAGGCTTTCACCATCACGTAAGGCACTACACCGATGGTGCCGACAAACAGACCGGTCAAGGCATACAGCGGGAACAGCCAGTCGGGATGGGCAAGCAGGCTGTGATACAGCGTCCACGAAGTCGCCAGCAACAGTGCGCAACCGCTGACCAGCACACGGCCGGCACCGAAGCGGTCGGCCAGCGCGCCGGAGGCAATGCAGCCCAGGCTCAAGGTGACGATGGCCAGGCTGTTGGCTTGCAGGGCCACGGTCGGGCTGAAGTGGTAGATGGTCTGGAGCACGGTCGGGGTCATCAGGATCACCACCACGACACCCGCCGACAGCAACCAGGTCAACAGCATCGACAGCACGATGGCGCCACGGTGATCGCGCAGTACCGCACGTAAAGGCAACTCGGCAGCCAGGGTCTTGCGCTGCTGCATCTCGGCGAAGATCGGCGTTTCATGCAGCCAACGACGCAGGTACACCGACAGCAGGCCAAACACACCGCCGAGCAGGAACGGAATACGCCAGGCGTAATCCGAGACCTGCTCCGGGCTGTAGATTGTGTTGATGGCCGTGGCCACCAGCGAGCCCAGCAGAATACCGGCGGTGAGGCCGCTGGTCAGGGTACCGCAGGCGTAGCCGATATGCCGGGACGGAACGTGCTCGGAGACGAACACCCAGGCGCCCGGAACTTCGCCACCAATTGCCGCGCCCTGGATGACCCGCATCAGCAGTAACAGAAGCGGCGCCCACAGGCCGATCTGCGCGTAGGTCGGCAGCAACCCCATGATCAGGGTCGGCACGGCCATCATGAAGATACTCAAGGTGAACATTTTCTTGCGACCCAGCAGGTCGCCGAAGTGCGCCATGATGATGCCGCCCAGCGGACGTGCCAGGTAGCCCGCGGCGAAGATGCCGAAAGTCTGCATCATGCGCAGCCATTCAGGCATGTCGACAGGGAAAAACAGTTTTCCCACCACGGTGGCGAAAAACACGAAAATGATGAAGTCGTAGAACTCCAGCGCCCCGCCCAAGGCAGACAGCGACAGGGTTTTATAGTCGTTGCGGGTCAGCGGGCGCGAAGGTTGCGCACTGCTTGCGGGCACGGAGGACATGGCAAGGCTTCTCTTATAGTAATCAGAACGGCAAGCCCGGGACTTGCATCGGGCCTGGCAAGATAGCAAATCGCCTGGAAAAGCACAGCGCCCGTCGAATAACACTTCGGCTGGGCAAAATACGCCTGGTTCATACGCTCTAACCGCAATAAGAAGCACAGTTACCGGAAAAAGCCGCATTACAGACGCTAATTGCCGACCAAATGAGTGTCGGGAGGTCGTCGCGACGCAATCGTCTCGATATACTCGGCCCTTGCAAGCGCCAGACCCGCTGTCTTGAGGGGCTGCTGTGCCAAAACGTCGTTGGGTGCCATCCAGCCGATTTGGCAGAGTTTCCCTTTAGTACGCCTTACGAGAAATGCATTGAGCGGTGTATGTTGGTGCTGAAACGTTTTTTTCGAAGACGGCTATCCACTTGAAATACCCATGAAGCGTCACGGGTCAGAGGCACCCTCGGCATGATCGAACTCGAACAAGAAGATCCTATCCCGCAAGGCGATCTCGCTCTGCAAATCACTGCGCTCCCGCGTGAAACCAACGGCTTTGGCGACATCTTCGGCGGCTGGCTGGTCGCGCAGATGGACTTGGCCGGCACCGCCATGGCCAGCAAGGTCGCAGGTGGGCGCGTAGCCACCGTAGCGATCGATCGCATGGCGTTCCTGGTACCCGTGGCCGTGGGCGCGCAGCTGTCCTTCTATACCCAGGCCCTGGAAATCGGCCGCAGCTCGATCCAGATGATGGTCGAAGTGTGGAGCGACGACCCGCTGTCCAGCGAATGGCGCAAGGTTACCGAGGCGGTGTTTGTATTCGTCGCCATCGATGGCAGCGGCCGTACACGCTCGGTGCCGCCGCGCGCGCGTTAAACCTCAGCGGTTTTTGACGGTCAATTGCCCCATTGCCTGCCTTTTGAGAGTGTTGCCATGCCTACGCCCCACGTTGAAGCCGTGAAACTGGACGAGCTGGATTGCTGGCGCATCCGCCATAACGATGCCGAACTGATGGTTGCCCAGCAGGGCGCACATATCGTCAGTTATCAGCGCCGGGGCGAGCAGCCGTTGATCTGGCAGAACCCTGAGGCGATGTTCAAGACAGGCAAAGGCATCCGTACCGGTGTACCGGTGTGCTGGCCGTGGTTTGGCATATTCGACCGCAACCCGCAAAGCGTGAAGGCGATGCGTCAAAGCGAGCAGCCGGCTGGTGCCCATGGTTTTGTGCGCACAGCACTCTGGACACTGGGTGAGGTGACCCCAATTGCCGATGCCTTGCAGCTGGATTTCTTACTCCCAGTGCCTGCAGGCGGCTTTCCCGGCTGGCCCCATCAGGTCGACCTGAAGCTGAGCCTGCTGCTGGACGATCAACTGCATATCCGCCTGACCAGCCACAACCGTGGCACCGACACTGTCACCCTCAGCCAGGCGCTGCACACCTACTTCGCCGTGAGCGATGTGCGCAACGTGCAGGTTGAAGGCCTGGATGAGCATTCATACATCGATACGGCTGACGGTTGGACGAAGAAACACCAAGCCGGGCCGCTGCACTTCACCGCCGAGACCGACCGCATCTACCTCGATACGCCTGCGCAGCTGAACCTTGTCGATAAAGATTGGCAGCGCCGCATCCAGCTTACCAGCCAGGGCTCGAAGTCAACCGTGGTGTGGAATCCCTGGACCGAGCGCGCCAAGGCATTAGATGACATGGCCGACGATGGCTGGCAGGGCATGTTGTGCATCGAGACCGCGAACGTACTGGACGATACAGTGGCGTTGGCTCCGGGCGAAAGCCACACCCTGGGTTTGAGCATCGCCGCTATCGCCTTGTAGGCCCGACCGACTATGTGAGAGGGGGCTTGCTCCCTACCACATACGGTTATGTGTCATGCCTCAGAGATCGGACTCCTTCACCACCCGCACCTTCGCCGCATCCAGCGCATACGCGGCGTCGGCCAAGTCGTTATTCACTTTCTCCACCTTCAGCGTGCCCGTGACCCACAGCGGCGTGTAGATATCATCCAGCTTCAGCCCCTTGGGATAACGCACCAGCACCAACTGGTTAGGCGGTGGAGGCGGCACGTGGATGCAGGCGCCCGGGTACGGCACCAGGAAGAACAACGTGCTACGGCCCTTCGCATCCGTTTCCAACGGCACGGGGTAGCCGCCGATACGGATGTTCTTGCCGTTCATGGCCGCCACGGTCTTGGTGGAATACATCACCGCAGGCAAGCCTTTGCTCTGCTTCAAGCCGCCTTTGTCGGTGAAGGTGCCTTGCGCTTCAGGAGAGTTGTGATCGATTTCGGGCATGGCTTCGAGCGCTTTCTGGTCCGAAAGCGGCATCAGGTCGAGCCAGTCGGTTTCCGGCAGTTCGCCAGCGTGCGCCAGGCCAGAGCCCAGCAAGAGAAGCGTTAACAGAAGTCGGCGCATAGGGAAGCTCGGCAATTACGAAGTGGCGAGCATTCTAACCCTCTGCACCTGCGCAGCGCAGAGGGTTCAAAGCTTGGATTATTTCTTTTTCAGCAGGCCGTAGATCACCAGCAGCACGATCGCGCCGATCAACGCACCCAAGAAGCCCGCACCTTGACCTGCCTGGTAAATGCCCAGAGCCTGACCACCGTAGGTGGCGACCAGCGAGCCTGCAATACCCAGCAGGATGGTCATGATCCAACCCATGCTGTCGTCGCCGGGCTTGAGGAAGCGCGCCAGCAGGCCGACGATCAGGCCGATAAAGATGGTTCCGATGATACCCATGGCATTTCCCTCTGAATGTAGGTGAGCTATGCCAAAGCCTAGCTAGGCTTTGGCATCCTGCAATCAGAGGATGGCGGCCCCCAAATGGTTCCCGACGATCCCAGGCTTATTGTTCGGCGATCAGCGCTTCAACCTTGAGGATCTGCGCTTGCAACGTTGCGCGATCCTTGCAGCGCAGGTTGGCGTGACCGACCTTGCGCCCGGCCTTGAAGGCCTTGCCATAGTGATGCAGATGGCAGTCGTCGATAGCGATGACGCGTTCGACCGCAGGTACCGTGCCGATGAAGTTCAGCATGGCGCTCTCGCCGACCTTGGCCGTAGACCCCAGCGGCAAGCCCGCGACCGCCCGCAGGTGGTTTTCGAACTGGCTGCACTCAGCGCCTTCGGTGGTCCAGTGCCCGGAGTTGTGCACACGCGGGGCGATTTCGTTGGCCTTGAGGCCGCCGTCGACTTCAAAGAACTCGAACGCCATTACGCCGACGTAGTCCAGTTGCTTGAGCACGCGGCTGGAATAGTCTTCGGCCAGGGCCTGCAGCGGGTGGTCAGTGCTGGCCACTGACAACTTGAGGATGCCGCTGTCGTGGGTGTTGTGCACCAACGGGTAGAAGCGGGTTTCGCCATCACGGGCACGCACGGCGATCAGCGAGACTTCACCGGTGAACGGCACGAAGCCTTCCAGCAGGCAGGCGACGCTGCCCAGCTCGGCAAAGGTGCCGACCACATCGGCTTCGGTACGCAGGACCTTCTGGCCCTTGCCGTCGTAACCCAGGGTGCGGGTTTTCAACACGGCCGGCAGGCCGATGCTGGCGACGGCAGCGTCCAGGTCCGCCTGGGACTGGATGTCGGCGAAGGCCGGGGTCGGAATGCCCAGGTCCTTGAACATGCTTTTTTCGAACCAGCGGTCACGGGCGATGCGCAGCGCTTCGGCACTCGGGTACACCGGTACGAACTGCGACAGGAACGCCACGGTTTCGGCCGGCACGCTTTCGAATTCGAAGGTCACCAGATCGACTTCGTCGGCCAGTTGGCGCAGGTGTTCCGGGTCGCTGTAGTCTGCACGCAAGTGTTCGCCAAGCGCTGCCGCGCAAGCGTCAGGCGCCGGGTCCAGGAAAGCGAAGTTCATCCCCAGCGGCGTTCCCGCCAGGGCCAGCATGCGGCCCAATTGGCCGCCACCGATTACACCGATCTTCATCGTCAACAAACCTCAGGCGATACGTGGGTCTGGATTGTCCAGCACGCTGTCTGTCTGCTCAGCGCGGAATTTTTTCAGCACCGTGTGGAATTGCGGGTGCTTGGCGCCCAGGATGCTGGCGGACAGCAAGGCTGCGTTGATCGCACCGGCCTTGCCGATCGCCAGGGTCGCCACCGGAATGCCAGCCGGCATTTGTACGATGGACAGCAGCGAATCCACGCCCGAGAGCATCGACGACTGCACCGGCACACCGAGCACCGGCAGGTGGGTCTTGGCCGCACACATGCCCGGCAGGTGTGCTGCACCGCCGGCACCGGCGATGATCACTTCGATGCCACGGGATTCTGCTTCATCGGCATACTGGAACAGCAAGTCCGGAGTGCGGTGGGCGGAGACCACTTTCACTTCGTAGGGAATGCCGAGTTTTTCCAGCATATCGGCGGTGTGGCTAAGGGTGGACCAATCGGACTTGGAGCCCATGATCACGCCAACCAATGCACTCATCGTCGTGCCTCTTCTCTCTGGGCGCCCGCAGGCGCGTCAAAAAACAACAAGCCACGCGGGAGACCGGCGTGGCTTGTTGTACGAAATTCAGGCCGGTTGGACCGGCCGAAGGCCGCGCAGTATACCGTAATAATCCAGATAAACAGCCCCTGGAATGACCATCTGTCTTACCGGCCAAACCGGCGGTTTTATTGACTTAAAAGTCAGTCCAGGACGCCGCGGCACCCACCTTTGCTCTGTGTACGGTTCAGGTACTTTGCGCCGCCCCACCTTCCAGCTTGCGCCACAACAACCTTACATTCGCCTTGCGCACCAGAGCGCAGCGATACAGGCGGATTTCCAGCGGAACGTGCCATTGCGGGCCGCCGCATACCACCAGTTCGCCCCGGGCCAGCTCCGCCCGCACGCTCAATTGCGGCACCCAGGCGATGCCCAAGCCTTCCAGGGCCATGCTCTTGAGGCTATCGGCCATGGCGGTTTCATAAATGGTGGTGAAACGCAGGGCCCGCTGGCGCAGCAGCAAATTCACCGAACGCCCGAGGAACGCCCCGGCACTGTAGGCGAGCAGCGGCACACTGCCCTCGCCTTCCAAATCGAACAGCGGCTTACCGTCAGTATCGGCGGCGCACACCGGGAGCATTTCGGTGTTGCCCAGGTGCAGGGACGGGAAGATCTCTGCGTCCATCTGCATCGCCGCGTCCGGATCGTAGAACGCCAGCATCAGATCGCAGCCCCCCTCGCGCAGGGCATGCACCGCGTCGCCGACGTTGGTGGCAACCAGCCGTGTGGCGATGTTCAAACCTTCATTGCGCAGTTGCGCGATCCAGCGTGGAAAGAAGCCCAATGCCAGGGAGTGGGCGGCCGCCACTTGCATGACTTCGCCCTGCCCGCCTTCCAGGTGATGCAAATGGCGCAGCACTTCACCAAGCTGCTCGACCACCGTACGCGCGGTAACCAGGAACAACTGCCCCGCCGCCGTCAGTTCCACCGGCGTACGCGAGCGGTTGACCAGGGTCAGGCCCAGCGCGGCTTCCAGGCTACGGATACGGCGACTGAATGCCGGCTGGGTTACAAAGCGTCGCTCCGCCGCCTGGGAAAAACTGCGGGTCGCCGCCAGGGCGCTGAAGTCTTCCAGCCATTTGCTCTCAAGGTTCATCACTTCCTCCCACGGACATGCACCATTTTGGCACACACGCCCGCCATCATAGCTGGGTCACATCCACATTATGCCGTTTGTGCATGGGCCAGCGATGAACAGCATTGGCCCAAAAATTTACAGAAGCCTAGCATTCGCAGCGTTCCGGCCAGTTCCGGGTCCATATCGAGATGATTTCCGTCATGTCCTCCGCTGCATCTTTCCGTACCGAAAAAGACCTGCTTGGCGTACTCGAAGTACCCGCTCAAGCGTATTACGGCATCCAGACCCTGCGAGCGGTGAATAACTTCCGCCTCTCGGGCGTTCCGATTTCGCATTACCCGAAATTGGTGGTCGGTCTGGCAATGGTCAAGCAAGCGGCGGCTGACGCCAACCGCGAGCTGGGTCAGCTCAGCGAAGCCAAGCACGCTGCCATCAGCGAAGCCTGTGCCCGCCTGATCCGCGGCGATTTCCACGAAGAGTTCGTGGTGGACATGATTCAAGGCGGCGCCGGCACTTCAACCAACATGAATGCCAACGAAGTCATCGCCAACATCGCGTTGGAGGCCATGGGCCACAACAAGGGCGAATATCAATACCTGCACCCCAACAACGACGTGAACATGGCGCAGTCGACCAACGACGCCTACCCGACCGCGATCCGCCTGGGTCTGCTGTTGGGCCATGACGCGCTGCTGGCCAGCCTCGACAGCCTGATCCAGGCATTCGCCGCCAAGGGCGTCGAATTCAGCCACGTGCTGAAAATGGGCCGCACCCAATTGCAAGACGCCGTGCCGATGACCCTCGGTCAGGAATTCCGCGCCTTCGCCACCACCCTCGGTGAAGACCTGGCCCGCCTGAAAACCCTGGCACCGGAACTGTTGACCGAAGTGAACCTGGGCGGCACCGCGATCGGCACCGGCATCAACGCCGACCCGCGCTACCAGGCCCTGGCTGTACAACGCCTGGCCGTAATCAGCGGCCAGCCGGTCGTACCGGCCGCCGACCTGATCGAAGCCACTTCCGACATGGGCGCCTTCGTACTGTTCTCCGGCATGCTCAAGCGTACCGCGGTGAAGCTGTCGAAGATCTGCAATGACCTGCGCCTGCTGTCCAGCGGCCCGCGTACCGGCATCAACGAAATCAACCTGCCGGCACGTCAGCCAGGCAGTTCGATCATGCCCGGCAAGGTCAACCCGGTGATCCCGGAGGCTGTGAACCAGGTAGCGTTCCAGGTGATCGGTAATGACCTGGCACTGACCATGGCAGCCGAAGGCGGTCAACTGCAGTTGAACGTGATGGAGCCGCTGATCGCCTTCAAGATCTTCGACTCGATCCGCCTGCTGCAACGCGCCATGGACATGCTGCGCGAACACTGCATCACCGGCATCACCGCCAACGAGGCCCGTTGCCGTGAGTTGGTAGAGCACTCTATCGGTCTGGTCACCGCGCTGAACCCGTACATCGGCTACGAGAACGCCACCCGCATCGCGCGCATCGCCCTTGAAAGCGGCCGCGGCGTGCTGGAACTGGTGCGCGAGGAAGGCTTGCTCGACGACGCCATGCTCGATGACATCCTGCGCCCCGAAAACATGATTGCCCCACGTCTGGTCCCACTGAAGGCCTGATGTTTGTTGCACCGCTCACCAGGTTGAGAGATTAGACACCTCTCACCTTTTGAGGGCTTGGAGAACCATTCTCCAGGCCCTTTTTTTTACCTGCCGTAAAGTCCCGACAGGTACAAAAGCAAGCGCCCTCCTTTTAGTGTGTGAAGCCCTGCGCGGACTTCGCAGACAATGAAAAATTCTTAATTTCTACCCATTGTTAAACATGCGATGTTCGGCCATAAACACTGTGCACGTGTGCCGAAGGGAACCTGCAACGAAAACGTCATCATGCCTGGCCAAACGGTACGCAACGTGCATGACAATCGAAAAGGGATTTCCACTTTCGTAATAAAAAGGGTCAAGGAGGACACCACCGTGAAAAAAGCCAGGATTGAACTCGATTCGGTTGATATGAAAATTTTAAGCCTCATACAGGCCGACTGCCGGATCACCACCTCCAAACTTGCTGAAGTCATGTCGATGAGCGAAACCCCCTGCTGGCGCAGAGTCAAACGCCTTGAAGCAGAAGGCTTTATTTCAGCTTATCAAGCAGTTCTGAATAAAGAGGCGTTAGGCTTTCAAATTACCGCTTTCCTGCATGTTTCCGTCGACACTCATACCGAAGAAGTGACACGCCAACTGGAGCGCAAGATTACATCGTGCCCCGAAGTAATGGGTTTATATAACGTCACTGGCGACTATGATTTCTTAATACAACTGGTCTGCAGAAACATTCAGGAGTGTACGTTTTTTATAGAGAACACACTGCGCGATATCGAATGTGTGAAGCAAATAAAAACCTCCATTACATTGCGCGAAGTGCATAAAAGCAACTTACTGCCATTGGCCGAGTGCGTGTAGCTGCAGCCGTGTAAACATACTGAACAGGGCTGCTTTTCGTCAGGAGGAGCAGCCGGATGCAGCACCTTTCGTAACTCATTGTTACAATTAGAAAAAAACAAAAAGCAGGAAGAACATTTCAGATATTGCACCAGAATGAAATGCTTTTGCTGATTTCCAGTTTTTTATGCCGAATTTAGCAATTTTATTTTTTTCAGCGTGTGGAAGTATTTCGAGTGAGCCGGGGTCAGGTATTGCGTAGCGAACCTGTGTATGTGAGCTACGCAGATAGCGCCCGTTGAAGGTGGCTCGCCCATAATCTATCTGATGAGGAATACTCAATGTCCAAGACTACAGAAATTCAGCGCCCTCAAGAGCCCGTTGTTGCCACGCCGAAAAAGATTGTGATCAAAGCCAAAAGCGATCGTCCGATCCTGATGGCCGCCCACCTGTAACGTAGCGCCGTGCCGGGCAACTTATGTTGCCCGGTTTATCCAAGGAAAATAGGATGGACCGTCATGGGCGATAGGTATGTAACTTACGGTCGTTTCTCAAAAAGCAACGACGACGCAGTAAAGCTTTATGTGGCTTCTGGCATCGAGCATGAAATACACAACCTGCAGGGCGACTACCTAGAATGGAACAGGGCACTCTCCATGTTTGATGGCGAGCACGCGACTTCAACAGTGTGCGAGCAAAACAAGCAACTCGACCCCCATGAAATCCATGATTTGATCACGGCTCTGGGCGACGCCAATCTGGCGTTCAAACAAGCGTCCGGGGCGCAGTTTGTCAGTGGTGATGAAGCGATTCTCGAGATCGAAGATCTGCAAGCACAACTGCTTCATGATCATCTGTATAAGAATAAGTTCTGGTTGGCCATGCAGCAACCCGAGACGGTCCCCCAGAATGTCTACTATGGCATGGCCATAGAGAACTTTCATTTTCTCTTTCGAGAAAGCTGGTTTGATTCTCCTGTTCTAAACTTCGTAGCGTCCACAAAAGCACGTTTAATAATGAACGCGTTTTACGCCGAAGAATACGGCCACGACGAGCTGATATTTAAAGCCTTGCAAACCCTCGGCGTGTCGCGCGAAAGTATCAAAGAAACGATCCCTCTGCCTGAAACCCTTGCACTTTGTAATGCGCTGGCTTACTGGGCGGCAAACGACCCGCTGTTTTTTTTCACCACGATGGGTGTGCTCGAAGGCAAGGATATTGAGGTTGATAGTTTTATCCTTGCCATGCAGAACAGCAAAAAAATAAGCCCCGAATTCATCAAGCCCATCCTCGACCATGCCAACATCAACATTGGTGCCGAGCATGGCGTCCTGACCCGAGAACTGTTCAGGGAAATCCCCGTGGTCACCCTCGAGCAGCTACGACAAATGCGCGCCAACACTCATATTTTTGTAGAGCTGTACGACAATTTCCATACAGCCGTCTGGAATCATTACTCCACCTCACATGAGCTATTAAGAACGCTGTCAGGCTTGACACTCGGGGGACCCGCGCATGCAAACCAGCGCTAAACGCTTCAACTACCCAAAACTCCGCCAGGGTGTTGTTTACACCCAAATAGCCAATGAACATCATTTGGACTATCGAAACCAAAGTCTTATTTTAGAGCAAACCGATGCGACGTCACTTACCTTGGTCATTCAGGATCTCCAGCAAGGTACACTGACGACCGAAGCATTTTATGCCAAGCACGCAGAGCACTACCCTGACGAGCAGTTGGAAGTCTTGATTGCCGACCTCGACAAAAATTATTTGCTCACCGAAGGTCAATACCCGCTGATAGAAGGCGTACTGTCAGGCGTGGAGTTTTCGAAAAAACTCAAACTGCTGACCTCCGCGCTTCATGGAAGGCTTGGCAACTCGGCACTCTATGAAAAGATGCGTGATGGCTCAGCCACTCGCTCCCAGTTAATCGGGTTTGCCATTGAGTATTATCATATTGTCAAAAGTGCTCCCAAAGTGATTTCCCCGGCACTGGCACACAACAGCCCGCCCGAAGTTTATCAGGGTATCAAACAATTATTCCTTGAGGAACATGACCATGAATCGTTGTTGGCCAACGCCTTGAGCCATGTGGGCGTTGAACGCGCACAGTTAGCCCAGACGTCGCCGTTGGACACAACGTTCGCCATTTACTCAACGCTGGGGGTGTATGCCCGCCAGCACATCATCAGCTTCATCAGCGCTTTGTTCTTATTTGAAGAGCCGTACCCCGAGTTCAATAAACTGTTTATTGAATCCTGTTCACGACTGGGGCTACCAGAAGCTTTCTGGAAACCTATTATCGGGCATTCCGAAGTGAACAGTGATGCCGACCACGGGGCCATTACTGACTCGCTGCTGGTTCATTATTCGGCAATTTCCGAAGAGGAATGCAGAGTCACACTGATCCATACCTGTGCGCTCTTAGAGTTGATGTCGGCCTGGGACAGGCAAATTTGTACGCATTATGACAATGCCGTCACTCTTAGACTCTTCAACTAATGCGAGGATAGGCTATGGACTCCTGGTCTCTGGAAGCATTTAGAAAGCCTTATTTAAAAGTCGGTCATATTGAGAAGACCGGCGCCGGGATTTTTGAACTAGGGGAGTCCGGCTCCGAATTCGTCATAGAGAGCCAGGCGTGCGATGAACTTATTGCCACCGTTCATGGCCTCAAAAGCCCTGACAACGCACAGTGGCGCTCATTGAGCGAGCGCCATGAACACGATGAAGTTCGCGCGCTGATCAATCACCTGAATGAAGCCGGTTTAGTGCGCGAGTCCAGCCCTGAACATACGCTGCAGGGCAAACGAAACATTACTCAGGACAGTTTGGCGGAAGCCCTGGATGCGCTGCACACAACGCACTTTGATGACCCCGCCCTGTGCCACCAATTGCTCGATTTTATCGATAACCTGCACAACACCTCCGTCAGGCAGGTGCTGGCCGAAAGCGGGCATGTGTATATCAAGTACGCCAAGCTGACGCTTTTATGTTGGACGGTTACCTGCCCGCCCGCCGTCATGGCGGCGAAAAAGTTGCTGAACGCCCTCACAGGCCACGGCGACAGCGAGTCCTCGATCGAGTACTCCGCTTTCTGGGCCGGTGAGCTAAGAAAGTGCCTCAGTGTCCTGGTGTGGTTATTGAACAGGAGCCAGAAAGTCGATACGCGCAAGGTGGATTTTCCGGCACTGCATATCGAGGAAGTAGACTCCGGGGTTAACCTGGCTGTTCGTCTGGAGCGCTGGGGTCTGGATTTCATGGAGCACGTCGCCCCCAGCCAGTATCAGCAAGCACTGGCCAAGACCGGCCCTGGTCGTGATGCCTTGATTGCCGCCAGCTACGCGCAGGAATACTACATCACAGATCGATTTGTAGATCTCATCTCACCGGCCATCGCGCAACGCCTGCCCCGCCCGTTGAAGAAACTGGCGCGCCGTTATTACATGGAAGAAGCGGGCCACGAGCTCTATGAATTGAAGACCTGTAAGGCATTGGGAATGACGGAAGCACAGCTGCACTCGTCGCTACCGACCCCCTTTGGCCAATTGGTTTGCGATCTCTACACCTGCCTGGCTTCCAAAGAACTGGTGGCTTATTTTGCGGCGGCAACCATTACCGAAGGCTTGCCTGGCCAGGTTAACTTGCTCAATGAGTTGTCCGCGGCGAACAACGCTACGCCGTTGTTCAACAAAACATCACGCAAGCACGAGTCGCTCAACGACAAGCTGGGCCATCAGTACATTTCGAGAATCATGCTGGCCGAAGTCGGTGAGTTGAGCATCGAAGAACAACAAACGGCGGCCAATGCGTATGCCTTGCTCTTGGACCTGAATATTCGCGCGTGGGAGCAGCTCCATGACTTCCACATCACCTTGCAAATGCCAGCCATCAATCACCGCATGCTTGATTACATTGCATGAGCGCCTTGATTGCGCGCTATGAGGCGTTCATCAATCCTCATTGGAGTGAGGTGCTGCACCAACTTGGGGAACAGCCGGTATTCGTGCGGGCCAAGGACGAGTATTTATACGACGACGCAATGACCCCTTGGCTGGATCTGGTAGGTCATTACGGCGCGGCGATATTCGGCCATAACCGCCAGGAGCTCAAGGAAGCGTTATATACCGCCCTGGAGGCGGATATTCCTTGCGTCACACCGCTGGGGCTCAATGACCTCTCGGCCCAGTTGGCAATCGCATTGATTGAACGCCTGAACCTGAGCGGCCCCTGGCGGCTATCCACACTGACGACCGGAACCGAGGCCGTGGAAGGCGCAATCAAGGCGGCGCTGATACACACAGGCCGCTCTCGCCTTTTAGTCCGCCGTGGGTGCTTTCACGGCAGCAGCAGCCTGGCGATGCACCTCACCGATAATGCGTTGTGGCGCCAGGGCTTTGAAGCAATGCCTTGCCCGCTGGACGTGGTGTATTTCGACGACATCCATCAGGCAACGCGCGAACTGGCCAGCGGAACGTTTGCTGCCATGTTGATCGAGCCTTTTCAGGCCATCGGTGGCGGCGTCAGGTGTTCGGCGCAGGAGGCTGAACAGTTGCTGGACGCCTGCACGGCTTCGGGAACGGTGAGTATTTGTGACGAGATTTTTTCCGGACTCGGACGCTGCGGTCACTACAGTGCAATGCAAGCACTGGGTTGGACAGTGCGGCCGGACATCTTATTGCTCTCGAAGTCGTTGACGGGGGCTTTCTTCCCCAGTGCCCACGTACTCATGAGGGCGCCTATTGCCGATTCGATTTTCGGTCGGCCAGGCTGTCAGAAAATACTGGGATCAACCTTCGCCAACAATGCGCTGGGTTTCAGTGTGGCCCTCACTGCACTGGGGTTACTCGACAGATGCCTGGCTGACAGTCTTGCCGGCCAGCTTCGCAGCGACTTTGTGCAGGCACTGCATGGGGTGGCGGAGACCGTTGACCCGCCGCTTCAGGTTCAGGCACTGGGCGCCTGCATCATCGTGGAGTTTTGCGATGCCCAGACGTGTTTTTTTGTTTGGCATTCGCTGTTCGCCAATCAAATACTGACCACCGTCTGCAGCAACAAACCCAGTTGTTTGAAAGTGCTTCCATCGCTGACGATGCACGCAGACAGCTACAGCAGATTTATCGATGTATTCACCGCAGTAGTGGCGGAGTGTTGAGCCATGGATAGCAAACCGACTGTTTTGTTACTCGGGCCTACCGATGATTACCTGAAGAAAGTCGAAGCCAAGGCTAACGTGGTGCTGATCACTGAGCCTGCCCGCGTCACACCCTACCAACGTGGGTTGATCGATCCGGTCAATCTCCTGGACTTCAACGACGTCAATGCCCTGGTCAGACGCGCGCTGGAATTACAGCGTCAATTCGCGATTGACGGGGTTTACTCGTTTACCGAGTTGGGCATGGAATGCGCGTCGATACTTGCATCGACACTGGGTGTCCCTGGGCCCGACCTGCATTGCTCCTTTACCTGCCGGGACAAGTTAATGACGCGACAGGCGTTGGAGCGCAAGGGCCTGAACACGGTAGCGTTCGAAGGGATAAGGCCTGGCGATATCGACGAACCGCTGATTGCGCGTGGCAAGAAAGTGCTCAAGCCAGTCGATGGCACCGGAAGTGTGGGCGTTCGCATTATTGAGGAGGGCGAACTGATTGGCTCGCCCTCCAATCTGTGCATCCTCGAGGACTATGTCGAGGGCCGCGAATTCAGCTGTGAGACTTTCAGCATTGATGGCCAGCATTTCAAACTGGCAGTGACCGAGAAACGCTTGTCGCAGCCTTGCGGGGTGGTGGAAGTCGGCCATGTTATTGATCCCGCACAGACGTTTATCAGTCCCGCTCAGTGGGACTATCTACAACACGTGCTGGACGCGATCGGGCTACGAAACGGCCCGGGCCATATCGAGTTCAAGTTGCACGATGAGGCGCTCCATATCATCGAATGCCATAACCGGCCTGGCGGGGACAGAATCTGGAACCTGGTGGAACTCGCTACCGGCTTCGACATGATTACGGCCTCGATTGACAGGCTACTGGGCGCGCCCGTCGAGGTACGCCTGCTTAATCATCGCTGCGCCGCCATCCATTACTTTGAATACTCACCGGGCCTTGTCCGGCACTGTAAAGCCTGGCAAGGGAGCCTGCCGGCGGATATTCACTGGCTGGACTGGAAGCTTTCCCCTGGGATGGTGATAGCGCCAATGACCAGTTCCTCGGACCGTTACGGCAGCTTCATTGTCTCGGCCGATTCAAGATCCGAACTGCTCAGACGTATCACTGACGTCGAGCGCCAGTTCGAGGTTGAAATATCGTGAATATCCTGACGATGATAAAAGCGCTGCCGGTGTCGGCCATGCGCGTACTGTTGATTCAATGGCTGACGGCAATCGGGTATTTCTCGGTTATCCCGTTCTTCATGGTCTACCTGGTGCGGTACCTGCATTTTTCTCCGGCCTTCGCAGCCACTCAGCTGACACTTTTCCTGGTCGGCCAATATGGTGCCTCTTTCCTGGGTGGCTATATTGGCCACACCAAAGGCCCACTGTTGGCGATGCGGCTGGGGCTCGGGCTGCAAATTATCTGCTACCTGGTCTTTGCCTGCGGGATCGACGATGCGCTGTACCTGAGTTGCTTCAGCCTGCTGCTAGGCGTAAGCAAAGCGTTTTTTACACCCGCCTCCAAAGCTTTGCTCTCTACGCTAACGCCTGGGCAAGATCAGCTATTGCTGTTTTCCCTGCGTAGCACCATCAACAATCTGGGGGTTGCCATTGGCAGCGCCATCGGCGCGTCCATGCTGGATTTCAATGTTGTCGGTTTTTTTATCGCCGCCGCCGCCGTACAGATAGTTGCCCTGTTTCTGTTATTGACCCTGCGATTACCCGCCATCGCCATCGAAGCCAACCTTAAAAAGGCGAGCTTTATCAGCGGCGTGAAGCGCTTGATGGTTAAACCTTTTTTTCTCTTATTGCTGATTTTGTACGCGCTCTACAGCTTTTTATATATCCAGCTCGAATACTCATTTCCACTGCATGCCGCACAGGGCTGGGGCAATGAAATGGTGACCTATATCTTTTGGGTCAACGCCTTGGTGGTGATGGGTCTTCAAGTGCCGCTCAATATGTATTTATCGCGCTTCATTTCTCACTGGGCTGCCATTTTTATTGGCTTTCTATTCATGGTGCTGGCGTTTCTGATCATCGGCACGTCCAGTTTCAGTACGCCTTTTTTGCTGGCCATCGCGTTCTTCACACTGGGCGAGTTAATCATTGACCCAGCGATTGATACCGTGGCCGGAAGTCGAAGCGAAAAGCACTACCTGGCAATCGCTTTCTCCTTGCTCGGGCTGGCAGGCCTGGTAGGCAGTGTCAGCGGCAACCTGATAGCAGGAGCACTCAGTACGGAGGAAGGAGCCTTTCAGCGCAATCTATGGTTTTTGAATGTGCTGTTGGCTATGGTGGGCGCAGGGCTTGTCGCACTCACGGCGAGGGTCAGATTCTTTAGTAAAATGGAACTTTATAATGAAAAAGAATGATGATTTTTTTACTGCTGAGGGCTACAGCCTGAGCGCAGACAAGCGCCTGTTGGACCTGGATTTTATCCACGGCTTTCTCGTCCAGTCGACGTGGGCCAAGGGCATTACCCGTGACCGTGTGCAGTTAAGCATTGATAACAGTTTGTGCATGGGCGTCTATCACCATGGGCGGCAAGTCGGTTTTGCCCGGCTGGTGACGGATTTCGCAACGTTCGGCTATTTGTGCGATGTCTTTGTCGACGAACGCTATCAAGGTAAAGGCCTGGGCCGCTGGGTGTCCGAAGGCATATTGGCGGGCCCCGAGGCTGAACAACTGCGCCGCATCATACTGGCCACTACGACGGCTCCGTGGCTGTATGAAAAGATGGGCTTCGTGCCGGTCAACCAACCGAACTACATCTGGCAAGTCTTCCGCTCCGATATCTACCAGCGCTGAAACCTCGACAAACCCGCCTGGGGAACGACCCCAGGCGTGAGCGTTCATCGGTCCATAAGCCGGCGGTCACAGACCGCTGCATCTTCCTTTAATCGCCTCATGCAGACGTATGCCGTTCGGCTAGGTATAGTGCGGCCCCTCTTCGCGTCTGCGGCCGTCGGTAACGAGGCCCGGATACAACGCGAAAGCGCATGAATAACAACACCCGCAAAAGGATTGGGGCGAAGCGTCGTGCACTGCCTGGTGCTGAGCGACGCGTCGGACCGTCCTGCGTTTGCCATTAAAAAATCAGCGAGGAACACTCCATGCTCGAAGTCATCAACGACTTCCTCTCAGGGAAAGTACTGATCGTGCTCATTGTCGGGCTCGGCGGTTATTTCACGATCCGCTCGCGTTTCGTTCAACTGCGTCACTTTTTCCACATGTTTTCGGTGTTTCGCGACAGCCTGAAAAGCAGCTCCGGCCAACTCAGCTCGTTCCAGGCGCTGATGCTCAGCCTCGCCGGCCGTGTGGGTGCCGGTAACATCGCCGGTGTCGGCATTGCCGTAACCCTGGGCGGCCCGGGTGCCGTGTTCTGGATGTGGGTCACCGCGCTGGTGGGCATGTCTTCGAGCTTTATCGAGTGCTCCCTCGGCCAGCTGTATAAGCGCACCGACGCTGAAGGCACTTACCGTGGCGGCCCGGCCTACTACATCCAGCACGGCTTGCATAAGCGCTGGTTGGGGATGGTCATGGCGTTCCTGCTACTGGTGACCTTCGGCTTTGCCTTCAACGGCCTGCAAGCCCACGCCGTGACCCACTCGCTGAACAACGCCTTCGGCCTGGACACCACCTACACCGGCCTGGCCCTGGCGGTACTGCTGGGCCTGGTGTTCATCGGCGGGATCAAGCGCATCGCCTCGATTGCCGACCTGCTGGTACCGGTCAAGACCCTGGTCTACATCGCCGTGACCCTTTACGTGATCGTGCTGCAATTCGACCACGTGCCGGCCATGCTCGCGACCATCGTCAAGAGCGCCTTCGGCCTCGACCAAGCCTTCGGTGGCCTGGTGGGCAGCGCAATCATCATGGGTGTAAAACGCGGCGTATTCGCCAACGAAGCCGGTTTGGGCAGTGCGCCTAACGTGGCAGCGGTGGCTTCGGTAGAACACCCGATCGCCCAGGGCGTAGTCCAGGCGTTCAGCGTGTTCCTCGACACCTTCGTGATCTGCACCTGCACCGCCTTGCTGATCCTGCTCTCCGGTTTCTACACCCCGGGCTTTGAAGGCGACGGCATTGCCCTGACCCAGAACTCCCTGGCCGCTGTAGTCGGTGACTGGGGTCGCATGTTCATCTCGGTGGCCCTGGCGTTGTTCGTGTTTACTTCGATCATGTACAACTACTACCTCGGTGAGAGCAACCTGCGCTTCCTGGTAGGCAACAACCGCAAGGTGTTGATGGGCTACCGTGCACTGGTGCTGGCGCTGATCTTCTGGGGCTCGATCGAGAACCTGAGCACCGTGTTCGCCTTCGCCGACATCACCATGACCCTGCTGGCGTTCGTCAACCTGTTCGCCCTGGCGTTCCTGTTCAAGATCGCCATGCGCATCCTGAACGACTACGACAACCAGCGTGCAGCGGGGATCAAGACGCCGGTGTTCGATTCCAGCCAATTCCCTGACCTGGATCTGGACCGCCAGGCCTGGCCAGCAAATCCGGTAAAACCGGACAGTGCGCCGCTGGCTGAACTGCATGCTCAAGCGCAACGCTGAGTCTGCCAAAACCAGATAGATGACACGCCGCCCGGCCTTGGGCATGCTCTGGGCCCGGCGGCGTTTTTCGTTCAGGAGATTTCTTGATGCACTCAGCTAACAACGTGATGGTGCTTTATACCGGCGGCACCATCGGCATGCAGGCCAGCGCCAACGGCCTGGCGCCCGCATCCGGTTTCGAGGCGCGCATGCGCGAACAGCTTTGCAACCAGCCATTGCCCACCTGGCGCTTCCGGGAAATGTCCCCGCTGATCGACAGCGCAAACATGACGCCCGCCTACTGGCAGCGCCTGCGCACTGCCGTGGTTGAGGCGGTGGACGACGGCTGCGACGCGGTGCTGATCCTGCACGGTACCGACACCCTGGCCTACAGCGCGGCCGCGATGAGCTTCCAACTGCTGGGGCTGCCGGCGCCAGTGGTGTTCACAGGCTCCATGCTGCCGGCGGGTGTGCCAGACAGTGATGCCTGGGAAAACGTCAGCGGTGCGCTGGCAGCCTTGGGCGAAGGCCTGGCACCCGGCGTTCAGCTGTATTTCCACGGCGCGCTGATGGCGCCGACCCGTTGCGCGAAGATCCGCAGCTTTGGTCGCCACCCGTTTGCCGCGTTGCAGCGCAATGGCGGCGGGGCCCTGGCCAGTGAAATTCCGGCTGCCCTGGATTTTCGTCAGCCCAAGGCCCTGGCCAACGTCGGGGTATTGCCGCTGGTACCGGGCATCGCGGCCGTGCAACTGGATGCGCTGATCGACAGTGGCATCCAGGCGCTGATCCTCGAATGCTTCGGCAGCGGTACCGGACCGAGCGATAACCCTGCGTTCCTGGCCAGCCTGCAACGGGCACAGGACAAAGGGGTGGTGGTCGTGGCTATCACCCAATGCCATGAGGGCGGCGTGGAGCTGGATGTCTACGAAGCCGGCAGTCGCCTGCGCGGCGTCGGCGTGCTGTCCGGCGGCGGCATGACCCGCGAAGCGGCATTCGGCAAGCTCAACGCACTGGTCGGTGCCGGTCTCGATAGCCTGGAAGTCCGCCGCCTGGTGGAGCTGGACCTGTGCGGCGAGTTGCGCTGAGAGGCCGCTCACCTACATAAGCACCACCGTTCCTGACACGACGCTTTCTAGCATGGCAACGCCCCGGGTTTCTTCCAGGGACGTTGCCATTCTTTTGCTTGTCAGGACACGCCATGACGTCACCTCCCGCTCTCGAGCCCCATCAAAACCCCACTGACACGCTGATCGCGCAGATGTCTATCGGCCCAGCGTTCCGAGAAGTAGCTGCGACACGGCTGCGTGAACATTTGCAGTTGCTTTACCCGAGCCTGGACATCGACCCGAACGCAGTCGTTGTAGGCACGCCGCTGTGGGACCTTAAAGACGATGAGGTCGTCCTGGTCGGCTGCGATTATCAGGCGCTCACCGATATTCTCGCCGTGCAGACCTTGTTCGCAACGACAGCGCTGTACATCGAAGGGCAGCATTTTCTGAGCCAGCTGCCGATCGTCGAGCCTGCGGTACACCTGCCGGTACGCATTCTCGACATTGCCAGCCTCCTGAACGCGGTGGCGCCGCTGATGGTGCGGGCGTACCAACAGGCGCAACTGGATTATTGGAACAGCGCCGAGGACGGCAACCCGCGCTGGCGTGCGCTGTCGACGGTGCTGCGCAACGTCTGGAACGTCAACAAGGTACCCGGCTGGACCGACGACGACTGCCTCATGGCGCGCCAACTTTTTCTTGCGCCTGATGCCGCGACACGCAAGGCCGATACCTCTCATGCGCTGCGCGCCTATGTGGTGGATATCGACCAGGTCGACGATTACCTGATCAGTGTCCTGATCGGCAAACAACAAGGCAGAGAGGTGGTCCTCACCCACTCATTGTTCTCGGGCCTCAAGAAATACACCTCCCTGGACCAACTGGGCCTTGAACTGCCGCTGTCAGCGACACAACAGTGGCGCCTGATAGAGCCCGAAGGTGACTTTTTCGATTACCTGGCCAGCGCCTTTATCGGTATCCAGATAAAGGACATCGGCACCATGGAGTGCTCTGACATACGCGAGCCGGAGGTCGCTCAGCACAATCTGGCGCAACCACCGACGCCCCGGTCCACGCGTGAAGCAGCGTTCCTGCAGGACTACCTGGAGGCGCTCCCCGATTGGCTGACCAACGCCTCGGCTCCGGACCAGGACGCCTACGCCCGCCACCTCAAGGATCTGGCGGCCTTGCACAGCGCCAATGAAGGCCGCAGCTATGACCAAGGCCTCAGCTCGATCCGTGCCTACACCCTTGAGCAACTGAAAGCCGAACTGCTCAAGGACCACCCCGACGCCGACGCACAGTTGCTGGATGACCTCGACATCGTGGTACGCAGCCCGGTGGTCTGGGGCTTGTTCGCGGTACCGGGGCAAATCGAGACCACAGTGTTCAGCCTGACGGAGCTGGCCCTGCAAAACCTGATCGCCCTGCCTCTGGGAAGCAAGTCCCTGCGCCGCCACAAGGCCCGCGCGTCGCCAGAATGGCTGAGCGTCGATTACCTGGAGAGCCTGATCACCCGCGTGGATATCGGCACCACCTACCCGGCGTTGATCAAAGAAACCTTGCTGGATAACCCGACAGAGTCCGCACGCCGCCAGCAACTGTATGCCGAGCACTTGCGTATTCAACTGCCGCTGCTGGCGCTGCAATGCAAGATGCGCGGCGAAGGTGCGATTGATGAACACGGCTATGCCTACGTGAAGGCGGTCATGCAGGCCAAGCCGGCCGAACGGCAAGTCCAGGGCCAGTTGATCGTCATGCGCCCACTGGCGTTTGTGCCGACCCGGCGACAGGACGCCACGCCGGATGAGGTCGCCAACATGTATGTGATCGGCCCCGAGGACCCGGCTGCCGGCCCGTGCCTGCTGTACCGACCGTTGCTCGACAAGTCGCTGCTGCAGTTCCCTTCGCCAAGCAATTTGCTCTACGCCCTGCAGCAATCGATCAGCCTGCGCGAATCCGTACTGGCCTGGCTGCCCGATAACGTACGCACCGATTACGCCCGCTATGTATTCCCCGGCGACCTGCCCTCGCCTTGGGCCATGGTCGACTTCATCGTCGATCCCTACAAGGTATGGATCATGGGCGGCTCGCTGCTGCTCAGCCAAACCGCGATCACCGGCGAGCTGTTCAGCGCGCTCTACAACGCCAATGCCAATGCACTGGTCACCCTGGCCGACCAGCAATCGATGTCCAACGTCGAAGCACGCTGGGCCACGTTCAAGCGTACCGGCTGGCTGATCTTCAACCTGGCGTTGCCGTTCCTGGGGGGTACGGTCGGTGCCGCAGCCTGGATCTGGCAGATCATGGACCAGTTGCAACACCTGGCCGACACCCGCCGTCACCCTGAGCAGGACTCAACCTGGGCCGCACTCGCCGACTTGCTGTTAAACATTGGAATGGCCATCACGCTGCACAGCGTCAGTCGCAGCGCACCGCGCCGGACACTGCGGAGCAAACCACTGCCTCCCCCGTCACTGTCGGCCCCTGCCGGGCCCGTGAAGCCCAGCAGACTGGCGACGATTTCTGCGGACGCGCTGGACACGCCTGACCAACCCTTACACGTCAGCGGCGCAATCAACCGCACACCGCTGCGCCTGGCGACCGTGCTGGATAGCTTCAAGGTGAGCAAGCCAGACACCGTGGGGGACGCCAACGGCGAAGTCGGCCCGTGGCAAGACCTGTATCGGGGTGGCGAACACTGGTACGCGCCGGTGGGCGATCGCTGGTTTCAGGTGGTCGTGGATGAAAACGAAAACGTGTTGATCGTCGACTCTGAACGTCCCTCGCGCACCGGCCCGCCGTTGGTTCATAACCGCCAGGGCCAATGGTTTGTCGATACACGCCTGCGCCTGCGCGGGGGCGGGCCTAAGATCATGACCGCAAAAGGACGGGCGCAAGCCAAGCAAAAAGCCGAGGAGCTGCGCAGGCGCCTTGAAGTGTTCGAAAGCCAGAAAAAAACCAGCCAGGAGACCTTGCAACAGGCACGCCAGGCAATGGACACCGGACCTTCCAGTTCGGCGCAAGCCACGCGACAGGCTTACCTTCAGACCCTGCAGACCCAACGCACGGACTACGAGTCGGCGCTGCAGATGCTTAAGGAAATGAATGTGCACGAGCCAAGCGTGGAGTACGCGCCAAAGGCACTGGGCTACATCAAGGCCCAAGCCAAATTGACCCAGGCGGCGCTGAGCGAAATCCTTGCCCGCTTCACACCAAAATGGCGCGCCGTGCACGAACAGATGCTCCGCCAGGCCGAAGCGCCGCAAGAGCGTTCGATTGAAGACTTCCGAGAAATGCGCGAGCTGGCCGGGGCATTGCTCGTACAACTGGAGTACATGCACGGGCGCTTTAACGAGCTCAAGGGGCTGGCCAGGGATGGTGCGCTGCTGTTGAGCACTCTCAAGGGCTCGATGCCGGTTTACAGCAGTGATGACCTCAAGGCGATTCGCGTGTCGCTCAACCGAAACCTGTGCCTGCCGCCTGACAGCCTAAAGACAGCGCCCGCCGCCTGGTCGGCGATTGACCAGATTATCGACAGCGCGGACATTACGATCCAGTGCCTGCGCGACACCCTGAAAGAGCGCAGTGACCGCCGCCTGGACGAACGTATCGATACCTTGAGCAACCTGGTGGAGCAGTTTCAATTACTCGACGAGCGCTTGCAGGATTTTCCCGTGGAGTTCTCCGAGCATGCCATCCCCGACCAGATAAAGGAGTTACGCGAGGAGCTGAGGGGGTTCCACCGACGCGCAATCACTCATCTCGGCCTCTTGAGCAATGAGCGCGAGGTGTTCAGGAGCCGCCCCACGCCACCGTCGACCCCGCCACGCCCTCTCAGGCAGTTTATCCGCACCCGCTACAGCGGCCTGCTGATAGGCGAACCGCGCTTGAACGAGCTTGGCCTGGAAACCGGCCTGGTGGATATCCGCTCGCCAATGACCGAGCAAATTCTCGCCACCTACCGTGAGAAAACCAAGGGCGTGTGGGTGGTCCACGACACCGTCGCGCGCCCTTCTGCCGAACCGGTCGAGGTGGATGTGCAAGCGACCATCAATCAGGGCCAGGCCCTGCTCGATGAGTTGCCGGCATTTCTGGCGCGAGCCCGTACCCATGCCAACCTCGCCGACCGCGTCCCCTTTGGTATCGAGTACTTTTACCAACAATATGCACAGCGCCTCGAGCAGGCCAGCAACGCGATCGAAGAGGCCCTGACGCAGCGCAACATTACTGAAAGCGATGCCATGTCCGTGCCCGCCAGTACCGTGACCAAGGCCATTGACAGCGCCCTGGCCCAACTTCACCAACAGAGTAATCAGTTGGTGCACAGGGCGCTCAAACTGGCACCCCCGACCATGTCGGGGGTGGAATGGCTTCAACGCCACAACGCGATCACCATCAAGAAAACCATCACCCGCCGTCGAATAAAGTCCTCGACACCTGACTACCTGGATGAATACACCATCAGCGACCGCGCCACGCACGAAGTGCTCTGGTATGCCCATTTTCACTACAGCGCCAGCTGGACGCCGGACAAAGCCATCCTGTCTGCCCGCCTGAAAACCCCGGCAGAACATCGCCTGGGCGCCGCGGCCGACTCATCCAAAGGCCTCAATCGCACGCAAACTGTTGCGTTTTACCGCAGTGAGATCAGCCTGCAGCAGGCGCGCGAGCTGTTTTTCGAGCGCCCCAAATCCGAGTCCGGCGGCTGATCGGCAGCAGGGGACGGCATACAATTTGCTGCGTCACTGCCACATCCTCGCGCCGGTTTCCCCATGCTGCATTCACATCTGACTACCCTCAATGCCGTCTCCCTGGTCCTGGCCACCTTCAAGGACCAGGGCCTGGCAGGCGACGTATTACTGGCCGGCAGCGGCATTGACGTGGCCGATCTGCACCGTGCCGACACCCGTATCACTACCTGCCAGGAGATGCGTGTATGCGCCAACGCCGTGGCCTTGCGCCAGGACATCGGCCTGGAACTGGGCCAGCGCATGCATGTGTCGTGCTATGGGCTGCTCGGCTATGCGCTGCTCACCAGTGCCACCTTAGGTGACGCTTTGCGCCTGGCGCTGCGCTACCCGGCGCTGCTGGGAACACTTTTCGAGCTGAACCTGTTGGAAGACAGCGAGCACGCCTGGCTGACCGCCGGCGATTATCGGGAAAACCCGGCGCTGGCGGCATTCAATGTGGAATTCTGCCTGGTGTCATTGAAGGTCATCTGTGATGACCTGCTCGGCCGTCCGCTGCCGTTGCGTGAGGTGCGCCTGGACTACCCGGCGCCGGAGTACCACGCACGGTATGCCGAGCGCTTCGACTGCCCATTGCAATTTGGCACGCTGACCAACGGGTTTGCCTTCGACCCACAGTGGCTGCAACAGCCCCTGCCGCTGGCGGATCCCATCACCCATCGGGCCATGGCCGAGCGCTGCCGCAAGCAAAACTCCGAATTCACCGGGCGCCAGGCCTGGCTCAACCGTGTGCGCCAGTTACTGGCCGACCAACTGCATGCCGCGCCTGGCCTTGCCGGCTTGGCCGCGCAGATGAACTGCTCTGCGCGCACGCTGCGCCGACACCTGCACGCGCTGGGTTGCAGCTACCAGCAATTGCTCGACGAACTGCGCTTTGAGAGGGCCAAACAATGGCTGGCGCAAGACCAGATGCCAGTTCACCAGATCGCCGAACAGCTGGGCTTCAGCGAGACCGCCAGCTTTCGCCATGCCTTTGTGCGCTGGAGCGGCGTGGCGCCCAGTCTCATGCGCCATTAAGGGGCGCGTTGCGGTCACTTAATCTGGCCACATTTATCCCCTTCTGGCCGCTCTTGCCATTCTCTTGAGCCCCCCGCGCCGCAACACTTGAAGGCACAACAACGAGCCTGCGGAGAGTACCCATGCTGACGATCTACTCCGACGATCACCATCTGCACCATGGACGCTGTGAACTGATGGACGGGCAACTGATGCCCTGCTTCGAAATGCCTTCCCGTGCCGATCATGTATTGCAACGGGTCAAGGACCGCGAGCTCGGCCCGGTGCAGCCTCCGCGGGATTTCGGCCTGGCCCCGCTGCAACGCATCCACAGCCGCGACTACCTCGACTTTTTCAAGGGCGCCTGGGCCCGCTGGAGCGAATTCGGACAGGACGGCGACCTTCTGCCCTACACCTGGCCCGCCCGCACCCTGCGCCGGGTGCTGCCCACCAGCCTGCATGGCCAGCTCGGCTATTACAGCTTCGACGGTGGCGCGCCGATCACCGCCGGCACGTGGCAGGCGGCGTACAGCGCCGCACAGGTGGCGCTCACCGCGCAGCAGGCGATCCAGCAAGGCGCCCACAGTGCCTTCGCGCTGTGCCGCCCGCCCGGGCATCACGCCGCCAGCGACTTGATGGGCGGCTATTGCTACCTCAACAACGCCGCCATCGCTGCCCAGGCCTTTCTGGACCAAGGCCACGGGAAGGTCGCGATCATCGATGTGGATTACCACCATGGCAACGGCACACAGTCGATTTTTTACGCACGCAACGATGTGCTGTTCACGTCTATCCATGGCCACCCGGAGGCGGAGTTTCCGTTCTTTCTGGGCTACGCCGATGAGCTCGGCGAAGGCGCGGGTGAAGGGTTCAACTTCAACTACCCGCTGCCCGCCGGTTCCGGTTGGGACGCGTGGAGCGCAGCACTGGAAGAAGCCTGCCGGGAGACCGAACGCTACAACGCCGACGTCATCGTGGTGTCGTTGGGCGTGGACACGTTCAAGCACGACCCCATCTCCCAATTCAAGCTCGACAGCCCAGATTACCTGGCTATGGGCCAGCGCATTGCACGCCTGGGCAAGCCGACCCTGTTCGTGATGGAAGGCGGCTACGCCGTGGAAGAAATCGGCATCAACGCCGTCAATGTGCTCGAAGGTTTCGAACAAGCAGGAGCCACCCGATGAAGATGCTCACCTCCCTCGCCTTGTGCGCCGCCGTGTTGAGCGGCGCGGTACAGGCCGAAGAAAAAACCCTCAAGGTCTACAACTGGTTCGACTACATCACCCCCAAGGCCCTGGAGGATTTCAAGGCGCAGAACCGTGGGGTCAAGCTGGTGTATGACATCTTCGACACCAACGAAGCGCTGGAAGCCAAGTTGCTCACCGGCAACTCCGGTTACGACGTGGTGGTGCCGTCTAACGTGTTCCTGGCCAAGCAGATCGAAGCCGGCGTGTTTCAGCCCCTGGACCGCAGCCGGTTGCCTAACTGGAACCACCTCGATCCCAAGCTGATGAAGCTGATCGAAGCCAACGACCCCGGCAATAAATTCGCCGTGCCCTACATGTACGGCACCATCCTGATCGGCTTCAACCCGGACAAGGTCAAGGCGGCGCTGGGCCCCGATGCGCCGGTGGACAGCTGGGACCTGATCTTCAAGGAAGAGAACATCAGCAAGCTCAAGCAATGCGGTGTCGCCTTCCTCGACTCGCCCTCGGAGATTCTGCCATTGGCCCTGCAGCACCTGGGCCTGGACCCCAACAGCAGCAACCCCAAGGATTACGTCAAGGCTGAGGCGCTGTTGATGAAGATCCGCCCGTACATCACCTACTTCCACTCCTCCAAGTACATGGCCGATATCGCCAACGGCGACATCTGCGTGGCCGTCGGTTATTCAGGCAGCTTTTCCCAGGCGGCCAACCGCGCCAAGGAAGCCAAGAATGGCGTGACCGTGGACATGCGCCTGCCCAAGGAAGGCGCGCCGATCTGGTTTGACATGCTCGCGATCCCCAAAGGCGCGCAGAACCCGCAGGACGCCTACACCTTTATCAATTACCTGCTGCAACCCCAGGTGATTGCGCCAATCAGTGATTTTGTCGGCTACCCCAACCCGAACAAGGACGCGACCGAACAGGTCGATCCATCGATCCGCAACAACCCCAACCTGTACCCGACCGAGGCCGCAATGGCCACGCTCTACACCCTCAAACCCTTGGGGCGTGAGGCGGAGCGAGCGAGGACTCGGGCCTGGACCAAGATCAAGTCCGGCACCTGATTCAGCCCTGCCAGGCCTGGCGCAACCGCGCCAGCGCCTGCGCAATACCTGCTTCGGGCACCGCGGCAAACCCCAGGACCAGGCCGGCGCGCTGGTCCTCCGGGGTGGTCGATTGCGCCAGCCAATACGCACTCAACCCATTGATTTCGACATCCACCGCATGGGCCTGCGCCAGCAATTGCCGCTCACGCGCCAGGCTGTCGACACGCACCGTGACGTGCAGCCCGGCCGCGACGCTGGGCAGTTCACCGACGCCCGGCAACCCGACCGGCCAACCGGCCAGCAAGGCATTGCGTCGGCTCAACGCGGCCCTGCGCATGCGGCGAATGTGCCGCTGAAAATGCCCGGCCGCCATGAACTCGGCCATCACCGCCTGGGTGCTGACTTCAGAATGGCGCATGTCCACGGCGCGGCGCCGAGCGAACGCATCGACCAGACCGGGCGGCAACACCAGATAACCCAGGCGCAACGCGGGAAAAGCCACTTTGCCGAAGGTGCCGACGTACAGCACGCGCCCGCTGCGGTCCAACGCCGCCAAGGGCGACAACGGCGCGCCGCTGTAGCGGTACTCGCCGTCGTAGTCATCCTCGATGATCCAGCCGCCCGTACGCTCGGCCCAGGCGAGTAACTCCAGGCGCCGTGCCAGGCTCATGACCACGCCCAACGGGTATTGATGCGAAGGGGTGACATAGGCCACACGGCAGTCAGCCAGGGTGCCGAGCACCTGGCAATCAATGCCCTCGCCATCCACCGGCACGCCCTGCAATTGCGCACCGGCCAAGGCGAACGCATGCCCGGCCGCGCGATAACCCGGGTTTTCCACAGCCACGCCGTCTCCCGGCTCTACCAGCAACTGTGCACAAAGGCTGATTGCCTGTTGTGCTCCGCAGGTGATCACAATTTGCTCAGCCGCGCACTGCATGCCCCGTGAGCTGCGCAAGTAGGCGGCGATCAGACCGCGCAGGCGACCATCCCCTGCCGGGTCGCCGTAACACAGCTGTTCCAGGTCCGGCTTGCGCCAGAATGCCCCATTCAGCTTGGCCCATACCTCAAATGGAAACAGATCGAAGGCCGGTACACCCACGCGAAATGCCCGCGGCGGCCCCGAAGGCGGCTGAGACAAGTGGTTGTTTTTTACCCGCATCACGCCCGCGCTGTGGATAACTTCGCTGTCCAGATCTTCCGGTAAATCCGTCCACTTTGTGGATAAGGCTGGGGATAAGCCTGTTGGTAACCCTGTGGATGGTTTTGTGGATAATTTTTTTGCCATGGGCAATTGGGCCACATAAGTGCCATCGCCCACTCGGCTCTCAATAAATCCTTCGGCATACAGCTGATCGTAGGCGCGCACCACACTGTTACGGGAAATCGCCAGCGCCGTTGCCAGGTCCCGGGTGGCGGGTAATCGCGTGCCGCTGACCAGGCGCCCATCCAGCACCCGTTGGCGCAAGGCATCGTACAGCTGGCGAGTCAGGCCCTGGCGGCGATCCAGTTCGATTCCCGCAGGGTTGAATGACAGAGGTGGCGTGAGGGGCGACATATTGGACCTATGAAATTGGTGCCAGATGGCTCTTACAACGAACCATTAGCCTGCCTAGGATGCAGGCATTCGCCAAGGAAAATCTCCATGTACACACCTCGCGCTTTTGCCCTCGATGATTTGCCTGAAATCCAGCAACTGATCCAGCACACCCGCCTGGCGCAGTTGGTGACCTTTGGTGAGCAGGGGCTGCAAGCCAGCCACTTGCCCCTGTTACTCAACCCTGATGAAGGCCCCAACGGCACACTCTATGGGCATATGGCGAAGGCCAACCGGCAGTGGCAAGACCTGCAAAACGGCAGCGAAGCTCTGGTGATCTTTGCCGGCGCCGACGCCTACATCAGCCCGGCGTTTTACCCGGCCAAGACCGAACACGGCAAAGTGGTGCCCACTTGGAACTACATCGCCGTGCACGCTTATGGCAAAGCCGAGGTGTTCACCGATGCCGAGCGTTTACTCAAGTTGGTCAGTGCCCTCACCGACCGCCATGAAGGCAATCGCAACCAGCCGTGGAAAGTCAGCGACGCACCCGCCGACTACATCGACGGCATGCTCAAGGCCATCGTCGGCTTCGCCCTGCCGATTGACCGCCTGACAGGCAAACGCAAACTCAGCCAGAACCGCAGCGCGGCTGACATGGCCGGCGTTCGCGAAGGCCTGGCCGCAAGCCTGGACGTGCGCGACCAGACGCTCGCACGCTTTATTCCCCAAGGAGTTTCAGAATGAGCACGATCGACATCCGCCAGGTAACTGCCGCCGACCACGCCGCGTGGCTGCCGCTGTGGCAAGCGTATTTGAAGTTCTACAACACCGAACTGCCGGACCGGGTGAGCCAAAGCACCTGGCAACGCTTGATCGATGCCAATGAGCCAACCCACTCGGCGCTGGCCTGGCAGGACGGCAAGCCGGTGGGCATGGTCAACTTCATCTACCACCGCTCCAACTGGAGCATTGAAAACTCCTGCTACTTGCAGGACCTGCTGGTAGACCCCGCTCAGCGCGGTACCGGCATCGGCCGCCAGTTGATCGAATTCGTCTACACCACCGCCAAGGCCGATGGCTGCTGCAAGGTGCATTGGCTGACCCACGAAACCAACGCCACAGCGATCAAGCTGTACGAGCGCATCGCCGAACGCCCGGGTTTCATTCAATTTCGCAAAGGTCTTTAAGGAGCGCAGCATGTCTATTTCCCCCGCCGACTGGAAAGGCGTCCCGGCACCTACCGTGCAACGGCTTGAAGGGCGCTTCATCCGCCTGGAAAAGCTCGACCCGGCGCGTCACGGCGCTGACCTGTTCCAAGCACTTCAAGGCCCCGGGGCCGACCCGAAACTGTGGGACTACCTGCCTTATGGCCCCTTCCCTGAGCGCAGCGCCTTCAATGACTGGCTGAACAACCACGCGTCCCACAGTGACCCGTACTTTTTCAGCGTGATCGACCGCCTGTCAGGCCAGGTCCAAGGCATCCTCAGCTTGATGTCCATCGTCCCGGCCCAGGGCCGTATCGAGATCGGGCACGTCACCTTCGGCGCACCGATGCAGCGCTCGCCGAAAAGCACCGAGGCGGTGTACCTGCTGGCCAAGCATGCCTTCGAACAGGGCTATCGCCGCCTGGAATGGAAGTGCAACAACGCCAACGCCCGCTCCAAATACGCGGCCGAACGCCTGGGCTTCAGTTTTGAAGGCGTGTTCCGCCAGCACATGGTGGTCAAGGGGCAGAACCGGGACACGGCGTGGTATTCGATTCTGGACGGGGAATGGCCAAGCGTGGCCGCGGCATTTGAGCAATGGCTGTCAGAAGCGAATCAGAGTGGCTCGGGGCAGCTGAAAACGCTGGCCGAGTGCCGAGCGTAGACCGCACGACCGGTACTTGAGCCATGGAGGAACAGGCAAGCCCGCTCCCCCGTGTTTGATCGGCGGTGGCTCAGTCACCCAGTGCCTGGGCCAGCACCGCAATATGCTCAGGCCCGATCCCGCAGCAACCACCCAGATGACTGGCGCCGCGCTTGTGCCAATCAGCAGCCCAGTGCAGGTAGCCGGGCGGGTCCAGGTCGTCGCGCAACGGGTCGAGACCATCGTTGGCCGTGGCTTCCTTGGGCTGCGGAGGGAAGGCATTGGCGTAGGCGCCGATCTGGATCACTACGCCCAGTCGTTCAAAGGTCTGGCGCGCCGCATCAATGGCCGCGCCGATCACTTCCGGCTGGCTGCAATTGAACAGCAGCACTTGCACGCCCAATTGTGCAGCCGCCTCGGCCGCGTCCGCCACCGGCTCGCCGGAGCGCAGCCGTGGTACTTCGTCGGTGTCTTCATCCTTCAACGTAAACGACAACCAGAACGGCTTGCCATCCTGAGGCAGGCCCGCCTTGATCGCCCGCGCTTCGACGATTGAGCTCTGGGTTTCCGCCAGCCACAGGTCGACGTGAGGCGCCAGGCCTTGCACCAGAGGTGTGAGTAACTCAGACACGCGCTGTGCTTCAAACAAATCGGGACGATAGGAGCCGAACAACGGCGGCAATGAACCGGCCACCCGCACATGTTTACCCGAAGCCGTTACCGCCCGGCGGGCCAACTCACCCGCCAGATCCGCCAAGGCTTGGCCTTCAGCGGCAAACCGCGCCTCACCGATATGAAACGGCACCACTGCATAGCTATTGCTGGTGATTACGTTCGCGCCGCTGTCGATATAGGCCGCATGCACCGCCTCCACCGCCTGCGGCGCCTCGCTCAACGCCAGAGCCGACCATTCCGGCTGGCGGAACGGCGCGCCACGGCGCTGCAGTTCACGGCCCATGCCGCCATCGAGAATCACTGTTGCTGTGCCCATATGCTTTTTACTCATAAGCTTATGAAAATAACTCACTATGAGAGTCGTTTTTATAACTATTTAATACGCTCAATTCGGTACATAACAACTCTTTTTTCTAAAGGTGTCACTCATGAAACTTAACCCCTTGCTGGCCTTGGGCCTGTTGACACTGGTTGCGTCCACCCAAGCCTTCGGTGGCGCCACGCTGGATCGAATCGAGCAGAAAAAAGAGCTGGTGGGCGTGCTGATGGAAAGCTACCCGCCCTTCTCGTTCCTCAATGACCAGAACCAGTTGAGCGGCTTCGACGTCGATGTGGCAAAGGCCGTGGCGCAAAAACTGGGCGTGAAGCTCCGCCTGGAAACGCCCTCATGGGACGTGATCGCCGCCGGCCGCTGGAGTGGGCGCTACGACATTTGCATCTGCTCGATGACGCCAAGCAAGGCCCGCGCCGAAGTGTTTGATTTCCCGGTGGAGTACTACGCCTCGCCGGCGGTAATCGTGGTCAATGCCAAGGACGAGCGCATCCACGAGGCCAAGGACCTGAGCGGCAAGAAAGTCGGCCTCACCAGCGCCTCCAGTTACGAAAGCTACCTGAACAAGAACCTGGTGATCGAAGGCGCCGAAGACACGCCGTTGCAGTACCCGTTCGAGAACGTGCAGATCGCCCCGTACGACACCGACAACGTGGCCTTCCAGGACCTTGGCCTGGGGGCCGGCGTACGCCTGGACGCGATCCTTACCAACCTGGTCACCGCCCAGCCGCGCCTGACGCAGGACAAGCGCTTCAAGCTGGCCGGCGAGCCGCTGTACTCGGAGCCCAACTCGGTGGCCATCGAGAAAGGCGACGCGGAGTGGGACAGCAAGGTGCGTGAGGTGTTTGCCCAGCTCAAACAGGACGGCACCTTGAGCGCCCTGTCGCAAAAATGGATTGGCGCCGATATCAGCCGATGACCCCTTCAAAACCACCCTTGCTGCAGCGCCTGCTGGGCTTTCGCACACGGCTGTACCTCACTTGGGCGGCGCTGTTCGCCCTGTTTGCCAGCTTCTTCCTGAGCTTTGACCTGAAGTTCTCGATCATCCTCGACAAGTTGCCCAACCTGGTCGGCCTGCACTTGGCGCCCAACGGCTTCCTGCAAGGTGCGGCACTGACGGTGTTCCTGTGCCTGTGCTCAATGGTGGCGTCATCGGTGCTGGGTTTTATCACCGCCCTGGGGCGCCTGTCGAAAAGTGCCGTGGCGTTTGGCATTGCCAGTTTCTACGCCTCGTTCTTTCGCGGCACGCCGCTGCTTATCCAGATCCTGCTGATCTATCTGGGCCTGCCACAACTGGGCCTGGTACCGGGCGCGATCGTCGCCGGGATCATCGCGCTGTCGCTGAACTATGGCGCCTACCTGAGCGAAATCTTCCGCGCCGGTATCCTGGGCGTGCCCCATGGCCAACGTGAAGCCGCCCTGGCCCTGGGCATGCGCGACAGTGCGATCTTCTGGCACGTCACCCTGCCCCAGGCCATGCGCACTATTATTCCGCCCGCCACCAGCCAGTTCATCTCCATGCTCAAGGACTCGTCCCTGATCTCGGTGATGGGCGTGTGGGAAGTGATGTTCCTGGCGCAGTCCTACGGTCGTTCGAGCTATCGCTATATCGAGATGCTCACCACGGCGGCGATCATCTACTGGGTCATGTCCCTGGGCCTGGAACTGATCCAGGCACGTATGGAGCGGCATTACGGCAAGGGCTACACTCGGCGCGGATGAAGGCCATAAAAGTGACATCCGGCCTGAGCCTTAGCGCGCTGCCGGGGCACCATTTTAATCGCAGCAGACTAAAGACATCTCCCGCAAACGAGGGGTAGCCGGCCTGACAGTTATCCCCACCGCCTGCCGCTAAATTCCACCGCCTCATACATGAAGAGGTGGGTTTAGATGCCGTTTTTTATACACAAGCAACTCGGGCTCGCTATCACCCTGATGCTGGGAGCCACCAGCGCCCAACACACTCAGGCACGTGGCGATATGCGGCCAAACAGCGAATGGTTTGAGCCGGTCGCATTGAGCACCAACACCCCTGTCAAGCCGGTGGCTCCGGCGCCTGCAGCGTTTCATTTTGCCGACCATGCCGGCAGTCGCAACAGCTTGAGCGTCGCCCGTGTGTTGGACTCCGCAGTAGATGCACTGCTGGCGTCGGACGAATTGAGCGAATGGGAAAAGTACCACCTCAAGGCCTATGGCCAATACCTGGGCAGCCTGGCGCCAGGGCGGCTAGCTGCCACGCTCGAGCAATTGGCCGGTAGCCAGAATGCCAACCTGGGCACCGCGACTCAAAACAGCATGAAACAACTGAGCGCCAGCCTGCTGTCGGCGATACGTCAGTTGGATAACGATACCCATGAGGCAGGCCGCTTTTGGCTCCAAGGTCTGGGAAGCGGCGGCCGGCTCGGTGCGCAACACGGCAGCGCCGGCTTGAACCAAAGCAATCAAGGCTTACTGCTGGGTGCCGACTGGGCGCTCGACCACGCATGGCGGATCGGTGTCGTGGGTGGCAAGTCTGGCAGCGACCTGAGCGCCAAGGGTTTCAAGGGTGAATTGGACAGCTGGCACCTGGGTGGATATGCCGTGCGCCAGGACGGGCCGCTGGCGTTGCGCCTGGGCGCGCTATACAGCCGTCATACCGGGCAAAACAGACGCACGGTGGATTTTGGCTTCGTCGGCTACCGCGAGCGCCTCGCGGGTACTTACACCGCTCAGAGCCAAAACGCTTTCGCCGAACTGGGCTATCAACTGGACACTGGCGGCTTACGTGTCGAACCCTCTGCCGGCATCGGTTTCCAGCGTTACCACCGCGGTCGCTTCCAGGAAAAAGGTGGTTATAGCGCGCTGAACGTCGGTACACAGACCCAGCAAAACCTCAGCAGCACCCTCGGTCTTCGCCTGAGCCATGAGATTGCGCTGAGCAACCGAATTGCCCTCAAACCGCACCTGAGTACCCATTGGAAACATTTATATGGCAACGTCGACAGTCGCGTACGCCAGTCCTTCGCCCAAGAAAAACGCGAGGACTTCAACAGTGAGTTCACCATCGCCGGCACGTCCCTGGACCGTGACAACCTGGCACTGCGCACCGGCCTGGACATGGCTCTGTCGGCAGAACACAGCGTAGGCCTGGCCTATACCGCCGAAATTGGCAGCCACAGTCGCCATCACGGATTGATGGGACAGTGGGCGATGACGTTCTAAGGCAGAACCACCTGATCGCCGGACAAAAAAAAGGGGGCACATGCCCCCCCGAGGTTTAAACGGTAGTGTCAAAGGCTGTGTATCAGCCTTCGACTTCGATCAGGATTTCACCCGGGTTGACCCGGTCGCCCTTGGCTACATGAACAGCGGTCACCTTGCCGGCAATGGCTGCCTGCACTTCGGTTTCCATCTTCATGGCTTCGGTGATCAGCACGGCCTGGCCGGCCTTGACCACGTCACCTTCCTTGACCAGCACGTCGACGATGTTGCCCGGCATTGCCGTGCTCACATGGCCCGGAGCGCTGGCGTGCTTGCGCTTGCTGCCACCGCTGCTGACAAACTCGTTGAGCGGTTCGAACACCACTTCTTCCGGCATGCCATCAATGGACAGGTAGAAATGACGTTTGCCTTCGGCCTTCACGCCAACACCGGTGATGTCGACGCGGTAACTTTCACCGTGCACGTCGATGACGAACTCGGTCGGCACCCCTTCGCCACTGGCACGGGCCACGCCGCCGGCTTCAGGGATCGGCAATAACACTTCCGGCGCCAAGGTGCCGGCCTCACGTTCTTCGAGGAACTTGCGCCCAATGTCCGGGAACATGGCGTAAGTCAGCACGTCTTCTTCGGACTTGGCCAGCGCACCGATCTCGCCACGCAGCTTGGTCATTTCCGGCTTGAGCAGGTCGGCCGGACGCACATCGATCACTTCTTCACTGCCGATGGCCTGGCGACGCAGCTTCTCGTTCACAGTGCCCGGCGCCTTGCCGTAGCCACCCTGCAGGTACAGCTTCACTTCGTTGGTGATGGTCTTGTAGCGCTCACCGGCCAACACGTTGAAGAACGCCTGGGTGCCGACGATCTGCGACGTCGGGGTAACGAGTGGCGGGAACCCGAGGTCTTCTCGTACGCGCGGGATTTCAGCCAGCACTTCGCCCATGCGGTTGAGGGCGCCCTGCTCCTTCAACTGGTTGGCCAGGTTGGAAATCATCCCGCCCGGTACCTGGTTGACTTGCACGCGGGTGTCGACAGCCGTGAATTCGCTTTCGAACTGGTGGTACTTCTTGCGCACGGCGTAGAAGTACAGGCCGATTTCCTGCAGCAGTTCCAAGTCGAGGCCGGTGTCGAACTCGCTGCCTTTAAGGGCCGCGACCATCGACTCGGTACCCGGATGGCTGGTGCCCCAGGCGAAGCTGGAAATCGCGGTATCGATATGATCGGCACCGTTTTCAATGGCCTTGAGTTGGCACATCGCGGCCAGGCCGGCGGTGTCGTGAGAGTGAATGAACACCGGCAGGCTCTGCTCGGCTTTCAAGGCCTTGACCAGTTCGCCAGTGGCATAGGGGGTCAGCAGGCCGGCCATGTCTTTGATCGCAACCGAGTCGCAGCCCATGGATTCCATCTGCTTGGCCTGGGCCACAAACGCGTCGATGGTGTGCACCGGGCTTGTGGTGTAGGCGATGGTGCCCTGGGCATGTTTGCCGGCGGCTTTCACCGCTTCGATGGCCACGCGCAGGTTACGCACGTCGTTCATGGCGTCGAAGATGCGGAACACGTCGATGCCATTCACGGCGGCCTTGGCGACGAAGGCTTTGACCACGTCGTCGCTGTAGTGGCGGTAGCCCAGCAGGTTCTGGCCACGCAGCAGCATTTGCAGCCGGGTGTTAGGCAACGCGGCGCGCAATTTGCGCAGGCGCTCCCACGGGTCTTCTTTCAGGAAGCGCACGCAAGCGTCAAACGTCGCGCCGCCCCAGACTTCCAGGGACCAGTAGCCGACCTTATCGAGCTTGTCGCAGATCGGCAGCATATCGTCGGTACGCATGCGAGTCGCGAGCAGCGATTGGTGGGCGTCGCGCAGAATGGTGTCAGTAACGAAGATCTTTTTAGTCATTGGTATCTCCTCATAGCGGCAAGTTTCAAGCTACAAGCCGCAAGAAAAAGCCAATCTGCCTTTACTTGCAGCTTGCCACTTACAACTTGCCGCTGTTTATTCATAAACCCGCGTGGGCGGCGATGGCGGCGGCGATGGCCAGGGCCAGCTCTTCGGGTTTGCGCTTGATCGAGTAGTTGGTCAGCTCAGGGTGACTTTCCACAAAGCTCGTATTGAACTGGCCGCTGCGGAATTCCGGGTTGCGCAGGATTTCCTGGTAATAGGCAGCGGTGGTCTTCACGCCTTGCAGGCGCATGTCGTCCAGGGCACGCAGGCCACGGTCCATGGCTTCTTCCCAGGTCAACGCCCACACCACCAGTTTCAGGCACATGGAGTCGTAGAACGGCGGGATGGTGTAGCCGGTGTAGATCGCCGTGTCGGTGCGCACGCCAGGACCGCCGGGCGCGTAGTATCGGGTGATCTTGCCGAAGCTGGGCAGGAAGTTGTTTTTCGGGTCTTCGGCGTTGATCCGAAATTGCAACGCGAAACCACGGTGGTGGATGTCTTCCTGTTTGACCGACAGCGGCAGGCCCGAGGCGATGCGGATCTGCTCACGGACAATATCGATCCCGGTGATTTCTTCGGTGATGGTGTGCTCCACCTGCACCCGGGTGTTCATTTCCATGAAGTACACCTCGCCCTCGGCGAGCAGGAACTCCACGGTACCGGCGTTCTCGTAGCCCACCGCCTTGGCCGCACGTACCGACAGGTCGCCGATGTAGGCGCGCTGTTCCGGTGTCAGCTGGGGGCTGGGGGCGATTTCGATGAGCTTCTGGTTACGGCGCTGGATCGAGCAATCCCGCTCGAACAGGTGCACCACGTTGCCAAAGCTGTCACCGAGAATCTGCGCCTCGATATGCTTGGGGTTGACGATGCATTTTTCGAGGAACACTTCCGCCGAACCAAACGCCTTGGTGGCTTCGGAAATCACCCGCGGGAAGGCTTGTTCGAGTTCTTCGCGGCTGTTGCAGCGACGGATACCACGACCACCACCACCGGAAGTGGCCTTGAGCATCACCGGGTAACCAATGCGGTCGCCTTCGCTGAGGGCTTCATGGATGTCGGCAACGTTGCCTTCGGTGCCCGGCGTGACCGGCACGCCCGCCTTGATCATGCTGCGGCGCGCTTCAGTCTTGTCGCCCATGCGGCGAATCACTTCAGCCGATGGCCCGATAAATTTGATCCCACGCTCGGCGCAGATATCCGCCAGTTCGGCGTTTTCCGACAGGAAACCATAGCCTGGGTGCAAGGCGTCACAGCCGGTTTCCACGGCCAGGTTCACCAGCTTGCGCGGGTTGAGGTAGCCGGCCAGAGGCTCGGCGCCAATGCTATGGGCTTCGTCGGCACGTTTGACGTGCAGCGCATGGCGGTCGGCATCGGAAAACACCGCAACCGAACGGATCCCCATCTCGGCGCAGGCACGCACGATGCGTACGGCAATTTCACCACGGTTGGCGATCAGGATCTTTTTTATCACTTGGAAATTCCCTTGAGCCGATTGCTGCGTTCTTCAACCCACCAGACCCGGGTCGACGCGTGACCAAATGTTTCAAGCCAGTCGCGAGACACACACTAAGCCGCTCAAGGAATTAACAAAAATCAATAATTATTGGGTCAAGCATAAGTAAAGACTTATAGTTGGCCCGACGGCCCGACTCAAAAGGAACGAACTAATGCGTAAGTCATTGATGCGTATGACATTACGTCAATTGCAGATTTTCAATGAAGTCTGTGATTTGCGTTCCTACAGTCGCGCCGCCGAGGAAATGTCCCTCACCCAGCCGGCAGTCAGCCTGCAAATCCGTCAGCTGGAAGAGTTGATCGGGCAGCCACTGTTCGATTACGTCGGCAAAAAGCTCTACATGACCGAGGCCGCCGAGGCCCTGCAAAGGGCCAGTCGCGATATTTTCGGACGCCTGGAAAACCTCGACATGCAGCTGTCGGACATGCAGGGCTCGCTGCAGGGCCAGTTGAAGCTGGCGGTGGAGTCCAGCGCCAAGTACTTCGTGCCGCACTTGTTTGCGGCCTTCAAGCGCCAGCACCCCGAAGTGCAACTGCACCTGACGGTGGTCAACCGCGCCCAGGTGATTCGCAGGCTGTCGGACAACCGTGACGACCTGGTGATCATGTCCATGGTGCCCCAGGAAATGGGCCTGGAATTCCTGCCGTTTCTCAACAACCCGATCGTCGCCGTGGCGCCTCTCGACCATCCCTTGAGCCTGCAAGGCCCGCTGCGCCTGCAGGACCTGGAACCTTACACGTTGCTGCTGCGCGAACCCGGTTCCGGCACGCGACTGGCCTGCGAGGAGTACTTCAAGGAGAAACGCGTGCACTTCACCCAGACGGTGGAAGTAGCCTCGGCCGAAGCCCAACGCGAGTGCGTGACCGCAGGGCTGGGCGTGGCCTTGCTCACGCGCCACGCCGTCAACCTGGAACTGGCCACCGGTGGGCTCAAGGAGTTGCCGGTGGAAGAACTGCCGCTGTACCGCAGTTGGTGCCTGGTGCAGGCCAAGGCCAAACGCCTGTCACCGGTGGCGCATGCGTTCCTGGGCTTTATCCGCAGCGAACGGGTGCAGATCAGCGCGTTGGCTGAGCGCTTCGCTGGGCGGCCACGGGTGCCTGCCAGTGCAGTTCCGGGTAGTCACTGATGCTCTGGAGCAGTTGGCGCTCCTCGCAACGGTCTTCGATTGCGCGACGGAACGCCATGCGGCGTTGGTCTTCCTGCTGACGACGGGTCTTGACGGTGCTGTTGCTGTCTTCGTAGTGCCGGGTCATTTGGAGTCTCCCAATGCGAGTACGGGGAGCTCAGAATGATCACGAGGGATGACGAGGCGATGACAGCCTGATGAAGATTCTGGACAGGCAGGAAAATGAATCATGGAAGGGGGCAAGCCCTAATGCCAGTCAGTTAAGCGATAGAGCGGACAACGAGTAACCTGTGGCGAGGGAGCTTGCTCCCGTTGGGTCGCGAAGCGGCCCCAGCTTTGGGCTTGAAAAGACTGGGCCTGCTACGCAGTCCAACGGGAGCAAGCTCCCTCGCCACAGTGACTATGCTCCGCCTTAAACTGGCATTCGGGGCAGACCCCTCCCAAATTGGCCGAGCAAGGCCGAGGGTCAGTCGTCGAGGGCTTTGACGGACTTGGGCGACAACCGCAGGCTGCGCAAACTGCGCTTCACACTCTTGAGGTGGTTGACCAGGCTCGGCCCACGCGCCATGGCTACGCCCATCGCCAGCACATCAATCACCACCAGGTGAGCAATACGCGAGGTCAGCGGGGTGTAGATTTCGGTGTCTTCGTGCACATCGATCGCCAGGTTGACCGTAGACAACTCCGCCAATGGCGTCTGGCTCGGGCACAGGGTGATCAGCGAAGCGCCGCTTTCGCGCACCAGGTTGGCGGTGATCAACAGGTCTTTGGAACGGCCTGACTGGGAAATGCAGATGGCCACGTCGGTAGGCTTCAACGTCACGGCCGACATGGCCTGCATATGCGGGTCGCTGTAGGCCGCGGCGGTGAGCAGCAGACGGAAGAATTTGTGCTGGGCGTCAGCGGCAACGGCACCGGAAGCACCAAAGCCATAGAACTCGACACGCTGGGCCTGGGACATGGCGGTCACCGCCTTTTGCAACTCCACCGGGTCGAGCTTCTCGCGCACCTCCATCAACGTGTGCAAGGTGGTGTCGAAAATCTTCAGGCTGTAGTCGGCGACGGAGTCATCTTCGTGGATCGCAAACTGCCCGAAGCTCGCGCCGGCCGCCAGGCTCTGGGCCAGCTTGAGTTTCAAGTCCTGGAACCCGGAGCAACCGATTGCGCGGCAGAAGCGCACGATGGTCGGCTCACTGATCCCCACACTGTGAGCCAGGTCGGCCATGGAACTGTGCATCACGGCCGCAGGGTCAAGCAGCACATGATCGGCAACCTTGAGTTCCGATTTGCGTAACAGGTGGCGCGACTGGGCGATATGTTGCAACAGGTTCAAAGGACAGGACTCTTGTTATTGGCAGACGCCAGGGATGTAGCAAGCTTGTAGTTATACTACAAGAATTGCCGTTTTGCCCGTCCGATGCATCACTAAATCGCCCTGCTGCCCTCTGAATCAAAGGGCAGGTATTTTGGTAGCCACAAAAACGCACTCGCTGTGGCTAAGGAAAATCTGCATTTTTCCGTAACAACTCTGCCAGCCCTTGCGCCTGCATCGGCCGACTGATCAGGTAGCCCTGCACTTCGTCGCAACGCTCCGCTCGCAGAAACTCGAGCTGCTGCTGGTCCTCCACACCCTCGGCCACCACTTTCAACGACAACCCATGTGCCATGGCGATGATTGCGCGGGTAATCGCGGCGTCTTCACGGCCTTGACCAAGGCCGCGAATAAACGCCTGGTCGATCTTCACATAGTCCACCGGGATACGCTTGAGGTAGCTGAGGGACGAGTAACCGGTACCGAAGTCATCGATGGCCAGCTTCACACCCAAGTCCCGCAGTTGCTGGAAGGTGGCGATGATGTGTTCGACGCTGTCGAGCAACTGGCTTTCGGTCAGTTCCAGTTCGAGGTATTGCGGGTCCAGACCGGTTTCCTCCAGCACCTGGCGTACCAGGCTGACCAGCTTGCCCTGGCGCAACTGGTGCACCGACAGGTTCACCGACACCCGAATCGGCGCCAGGCCCTGACGCTGCCACTCGCACGCTTGCCAGCACGCCTGGCGCAGTACGAATTCGCCCAGCGGTGTGATCAACCCCGTCTCTTCAGCCAAGCCGATAAAATCCGCTGGCGGCACCATGCCCCACTGCGGATGCTCCCAGCGAACCAGCGCTTCGGCAGCGTTCAGGTTGCCAGTGGCCAGGCACAGTTTCGGCTGGTAGAACACCGTGAGCTGACGCTCGTCGATGGCCTTGCGCAACTGGTTTTCCAGCTGCAATCGCTCCAGGGTGCTGGCTTGCAGGCTGTCGGTATAGAACTGGAAGTTATTGCCGCCCAAGTGCTTGGCGTGCTGCATGGCCATGTTCGATTGGCTGACCAACGCGGAAATTTCCCGTGCGCTATCCGGCAATAGGCTGACGCCCATCGAGGCACTGACCACCAACTCGTGCCCTTCCACCGTCACCGGCACGCGCAGCTTGGCCAGCAGACGGGTGGCCACCCGCGCCAGGCTCGACAGGTTGCCGTAGGCATCGAACAGCACCGCGAACTCGTCACCGGACAGGCGCGCAATGGTATCGGCCTCGGGCAAGGCGTTGATCAACCGACGCGCTATTTTTTGCAGCAATTGGTCGGCGACTTCATGGCCCAGGCTGTCGTTGAGCAGCTTGAAGCGATCCAGATTGATATGCAGCAGTGCCAGGCTGCGCCCGCCCTGGCGTACCCGCACATGGGCCTCGCGCAGGCGTTCGCGAAACAGCGAGCGGTTGGCCAGGCCGGTCAACTCATCGTAGTGGGTGAGGTAGCGCATACGCTCCTCGGATTCGCGACGCGCCGACAAATCGGCGAAGAAGCCAACGATATGACTGACTTTTCCACGAACATCACGTACGACGTTCAGCTGTAGCCATTGCGGATACAGCTCGCCGTTCTTGCGCGTTTCCACCAGTTCACCCTGCCAGGTGCCGTGACTGAGCAGAGCCTGGCGGATCACCGGGAAGTGACGGCGCACATCGCGGCTGCAGGGTAACTCCACGAAATTACGGCCGATCATGTCGTCGATTTCAAAGCCGGTGACTCGGCTGAACGCCTGGTTCACCGCGATCAACACATAGTCGGGGTCGAGAATCACAATGCCCTCGCTGGCGGCTTCGAATACGGTCGAAGCCAGGCGCTGCTGTTCTTCAAGCGCCTTGTCGGCACTGATATCGCGGCGAGTACCGAGCATGCGCGTCACCCGCCCGCTCAAAGCCCATTCCACGGCACGACCACGGTCTTCGATCCACACCCAATGGCCGTCGCCGTGACGCACACGGTATTGCACCTGATAGTCCTCGCTGCGGCCTTTCAGGTGTTCCACCAGGGCGCGCTTGAGCAGCGGCAAATCCTCGGGATGCAGGCGCGGCTTCAGGTGGCTGAGCATCGCCGTGACGTACTCGGGTTCCAGGCCGAACAGCTCTTTGAGTTGGGTGTGGTGGACTTCGTCGGTTTGCAGGTTCCAGTCCCAGAGGCCCAGCTCGCTGGCCTGCAAGGCCAAGGCCAGGCGCGCTTCGCTTTTGGTCAGGGCGAGGCTGGCAGCGCCCAGTTCCTGGCTGCGTTGTGCCACACGGTCTTGCAGGCCGGTCTGGGCTTCGCGCAGTTCCTGCTCAACCTGGCGGCGCTGCTCGACTTCGCGTACCAACTCCTGATTCAACTGCTCGCTGCGTTGCTGCGCCTGCTGCAGGTGCTCGATCAGGGCCTGGTTCTGGAAGCGTCGCAGCAACCCGTGCTGGATCAGGCGGTTGACCTGCCAGGCGACCAGGCTCAAGGACGCCAGCAGGATCAGGCCCAGCACACCCCAGCCTTGCTGTTGCGGACCGCCGCTCCAGAACAGGTAAAGGATGGGCGGCACCAGGCACGGCATGGCAAACGACAGAAACGCCGGCAGACTCACGGCATAGGCCACGCTGGCCGACAACGTCGCGGCACCAAGCAGGCCGAACACCCAGGCCTGTTGCACAAAGCTGTCCGTCGGCACCAGGGCAATGGCGGCAGTGGCCAGGGTCAGACCGCTCACCGCCGAGCCGAGCATGAACATGCGTCGCCAGATCGGCTGAGCCTGGCGGCTGGGCATGGCCGACTCAAAGGCCGCCACCTGGATTACGCGCAGCGCCACCAGGGCCAGCAGCCAGACCAGCCAGATGCTGTCCAACACGTATTGCTTGGGGCTCCATAACAGCCAGGCGCAGACCAGGCCGTTGACCAGCATCAACAAGGTGGGCAGCAGAGAGCCCTGATACAACAGACGCGTACGTTCGACCGCCATCTCGGTTGCATAGTGTTTACGGATAACCTGCGCGGGCGCCGCCGAGGTGCCGAGCAGGTCGGTGCTGAGAATCATAGGCAGTGTTCTTATAATGGTGAGCCCGAAACGTCGACGGAGCATACACAAGCAAACGCCTGGGCCAAACTGCTCCCTGTCATAAAAGTCGCTTGTTATTTATGCGCAAACATCCGGGCCAGACAGCTTGAGCGAGACGCTGCGCGGGTTGCGGCCCATGACCAACCGGTCATCCCCCACGACGGAATGCCGACCGGCCGTCGCTGCGCCCCAGGCTTTGCGTCGACCATCCGGCAATGGGATTTGCCCGTCTCCCCCCGGCACCCTAGAATGCGCCGATGCGCGATGATCTCTCTCTTTTGCTGAACTCCCTCAACGATGCCCAACGCCAGGCCGTAGCGGCCCCCGTTGGCCGTCAGTTGGTCCTGGCCGGGGCTGGCTCCGGTAAAACCCGAGTGCTGGTGCACCGTATCGCCTGGTTGATCCAGGTCGAGAACGCGTCCCCGCATTCCATCCTGTCGGTGACGTTCACCAACAAGGCCGCTGCCGAAATGCGCCACCGCATCGAGCAGTTGATGGGGATCAGCCCGGCGGGCATGTGGGTGGGCACGTTCCACGGCCTGGCGCACCGCCTGTTGCGGGCACACTGGCAGGAGGCGGGCCTGAGCCAGACCTTCCAGATCCTCGACAGCGACGACCAGCAACGCCTGGTCAAGCGGGTGATCCGTGAGCTGGGCCTCGACGAACAGCGTTGGCCGGCGCGACAGGCGCAATGGTTCATCAACGGCCAGAAAGACGAGGGCTTGCGCCCGCAACATATCCAGGCCAGCGGCGATTTGTTCCTGGCCACCATGCGCAGTATTTATGAAGCCTATGAGGCGGCCTGTGTACGCGCCGGTGTTATCGACTTCTCCGAGCTGCTGCTGCGCGCCCTCGACCTGTGGCGTGACAACCCGGGGTTGCTGGCACATTACCAGAAACGCTTCCGTCACATCCTGGTGGACGAGTTCCAGGACACCAACGCCGTGCAGTACGCCTGGTTGCGCCTGTTGGCCAAAGGTGGCGACAGCCTGATGGTGGTAGGTGACGACGACCAGTCCATCTACGGTTGGCGTGGCGCGAAAATCGAGAATATCTACCAGTATTCCGAAGACTTCCCGGACGCAGTCACCATCCGCCTGGAGCAGAACTACCGCTCTACCGCCGGTATCCTCAAGGCCGCCAACGCCTTGATTGCCAACAACACCGGACGCCTGGGCAAAGAGCTGTGGACCGATGGCGGCGAAGGCGAGGCAATCAACCTGTACGCTGCGTTCAACGAGCACGATGAAGCGCGTTACGTGGTGGAAACTATCGAAAGTGCGCTGAAAACCGGCCTGGCACGCAGCGACATTGCGATTCTGTACCGGTCCAACGCCCAATCGCGGGTACTGGAAGAAGCGTTGCTGCGCGAACGTATCCCGTACCGCATCTATGGCGGCCAGCGCTTCTTCGAACGGGCAGAAATCAAGAACGCCATGGCCTACCTGCGCCTGCTGGAAGGTCGTGGGAACGATGCGGCGCTGGAGCGGGTAATCAACATACCGGCCCGCGGCATCGGCGAAAAAACCGTCGAAGCGATCCGCGACCACGCGCGCCATGCCGATGTGTCGATGTGGGAATCCATGCGCCTGCTGACCGCCAATAAAGGCCTCACAGGCCGCGCCGCCAGTGCGTTGGGCGCGTTTGTCGAGCTGATCGAGAACCTGGCCGCCAAGTGTGCAGACATGCCACTGCACTTGATGACCCAGACCGTGATCGAACAATCGGGGCTGATCGCCTATCACGAAGCGGAAAAAGGCGAGAAAGGCCAGGCTCGGGTAGAAAACCTTGAGGAACTGGTCAGCGCCGCACGCGCCTTCGAAAACACCGAAGACGAAGAAGAGCTGACCCCGCTCGCCGCGTTCCTCGGCCATGCTTCGCTCGAGGCGGGCGATACCCAGGCCGATGAGCATGAAGACAGCATCCAGTTGATGACCTTGCACAGCGCCAAGGGCCTGGAATTCCCGTATGTGTTCCTGGTGGGCATGGAAGAAGGCCTGTTCCCGCACAAGATGAGCCTGGAAGAGCCCGGCCGCCTGGAGGAAGAGCGCCGCCTGGCCTATGTGGGCATCACCCGCGCCATGCAGAACCTGGTGATGAGCTATGCCGAGACCCGACGCCTGTATGGCAGTGAGACCTACAACAAGGTGTCACGCTTCGTACGCGAGGTACCGAAGGGGCTGATCCAGGAAGTGCGCCTGTCCAACAGCGTCAGCCGGCCGTTCGGCGGCGGCCAGCAACAGAACTCCAGCAGCATGTTTGCAGGTTCCGAGATTCCGGAAACACCGTTCAGCCTGGGCCAGCAGGTCAAACATGCGATCTTCGGCGAAGGCGTGATCCTCAACTTCGAAGGTGCCGGCGCCCAGGCCCGGGTGCAGGTGAATTTCGCCGAAGGCAGCAAGTGGCTGATGATGGGTTACGCGAAGCTAGAAGCAATCTGAAACCCTTATATGGCGAGGGCGCCTGGCAAAACGCGCCCCAACGGGAGCAAGCGCCCTCGCCACATAAAGCCAGCATGATGAAACGCCGCGTTACATGAAGGTTATTGGCCCGCCCTTGTATTTAGCGAGCGCGGGCCAATATTAGTAACTAGTCCTACAGACCATTCTGAATCGGTCTTACGCAAAAGCCCGAAACATTATGTCGCTAGCCACTGTCACGACACCTGTGCAACATGGCGCGCGTGCAATCCACAAATGGGAATTCCCTTTATGAAACGTTTTCTTAGCATCGCCATGGCGTTGTGCATCGGCTTGACGATGAGCCTCGACGCCAACGCCAAACGCTTCGGTGGCGGCAAAAGCATGGGCTCGGCACCGACTCACCAGACCAGTCAGATGGCTCCATCCGCCGGTGGCATGGGCGGCGCTGCCGCAACCGCTGGTGCAGCCGGTGCCGCAGGCGCTGCTGCCAAGGCCGGCGGTGCTTCGCGCTGGTTGGGCCCGCTGGCCGGTATCGCCGCCGGCGGCCTGCTCGCTTCCATGTTCATGGGCGGCGGCTTCCAAGGCATGCAGATCTTCGACATCCTGATCATGGCGCTCATCGCCTTCGTGATCTTCCGCTTCATCGCCGCCCGTCGACGCAAGCAGCAGGAGCACCTGGCCCCGGCCGGCGCGCCGATGCAGCGTGAAGTGTTCGAACAAAAACCGGCCATGGGTTCGATCTTCGGCGGTTCGGCAGCGCCTGCGGCCGCCCGTCCGGTCATCAATGCACCGGCCTGGTTCAACGAAGAACGCTTCGTCGAAGCCGCGCGCAACCACTTCCAGTCCCTGCAGCAACACTGGGACGCCAACGAAATGGACAAGATTGCCGAGTTCGTGACCCCGCAACTGCTGGAGTTCCTCAAGCGCGAACGCGCCGACCTGGGCGACGGCTTCCAATCGACCTACATCGATGACCTGCGCGTACAGTTGGAAGGTGTGGATGATCGCGCCGACAAGACCATCGCCACCCTGACCTTCAGCGGTGTGTCGAAGACCTCGCGCTTCGACCAGGGCGAAGTGTTCAGCGAAAGCTGGAACATGGAACGCGCCCAGGGCGACAACCAGCCTTGGCTGGTCGCCGGTATCCGCCAGAACGGCTGATAGCTGCGCGTTCAAGCACCTGGTAATAAAACCCCGGACATGTTCCGGGGTTTTCTATTTCACGGTTGCACTTATAGCGAGCTACTGTATAAAACGCCTCTATAAACCGCGCCATCTAGCAAGAGGATCCCGGCCGTGGAAGAAATCATCGAACAATTGCGTGAAGCCAATGAACCGGTCCCGGTTCCTCTGGAATTGCCAGACGAAGACCAACTGGTAGAAGTCGAAGAACAGCTGTTCATCAACATTCCGTTTGTCTTCAAAGAGTTTCTGCTGACCGTCAGCGACGTGGTCTATGGCAGCCTGGAGCCGGTGACCATCACTGATCCGGGCTCCCACACCTACTTGCCTGAGGTGGCGGCAACGGCCTGGGACATTGGCGTACCGCGCGAATTGATCCCGATCTGCCAGGATGGTGACGACTACTACTGCGTCGAAGAAGACGGCACCGTGGTGCTATGGTCCGGCGAAGAAGAGCTTGTCACCGAAGAGTCCTGGGAGTCGGTGTGGCACTGGGCGCGGGATGTCTGGCTGGAAAGCTGAGCCCTGCTCCCTGGTCTCTAGTGCTCCGGCGTATCCTTGTGGTTATCCAGCGTCTCCAGCAAGGCGACCTGCATCCGCGTATGCACGCGGATGAACCACCGCCAGAGCACCGCCGCGACTGCCGCCGTGACCACGGCGATCAGTACCAGCAACTTGTTGGTCGGCAGGATACTGGCCGACAAGGCTGCCAATAGCAGAAAGATCACCAGCAACGACAGGATCGGGATCAGCTCGGCGATCACCCGTCGCACGCGATGCGTATGCCGCCCGGCCATCTCCGGCTTTACGCTCATCTCAGCCAGCAACATCGACAGCGCCTTGAGCTTTCGATAGGCCGCAATCAAAAACGGCAACGACAGCAACAACGCGCCCCCCCAGATCAATGCCTTCTGCCAGCTTGGATCACTGATCCAACCCTCCAGATACCCACCGATACGTGCTGCAAAAAAGCCACCGGCGAAGAAGATCGCCACCACCAATGCCAGGTTCACTCCCACCTGCAGGATGATCTTGCGGATCATCGACGCCAGCATCGCGCCTTCACCTTGAGGCTGAATGCTGCGCAGCCATTCGCCATACATCCCGAATACCCGGCTCAGGCGCTTGGGCATTACCGCGGCAATCTTCAACGACAGTGGGTCGGCCCCGCGAATCAAGTAAGGCGTGAGCAGCGTAGTGATCGCCGATACCGCCACGGCTACTGGATACAGGAAATCGCTGGTCACCTGAAGCGTCATCCCCAGCGCCGCGATGATGAAGGAAAACTCGCCAATTTGTGACAGCCCCATGCCCACTCGCAATGAAGTGCGGCCATCATTGCCGGCGATAAAAGCACCCAGGCCGCAGGACAGCATCTTACCCAGCACAACGGCCACGGTGATCACCGCGATCGGCCAGGCGTATTGCAGCAGAATGTGCGGGTCGATCATCAAACCGATGGCGACGAAGAAGATTGCACTGAACATGTCGCGAACAGGTTCGATCAGGCGCTCGATCTTAAGCAACTGCCGGGATTCGGCCATGATCGCACCAATCAAGAACGCCCCCAGCACCATGCTGTACTCAAGCTTTACCACCAGCAGGCAGAAGCCGAAGCACAGGCCCAGCACGGTGATCAGTAGCATCTCGTTGCTTTCGAACTTGGCCACATAGGCCAGCAGGCGCGGCACCAGCAAAATACCGATGACCAGCGCAACAATCATGAACAGTGAGAGTTTGCCGACGGTGGAGAACACCTCGCCGGAGCTGACCGTGCCACTGACGGCAATGCTCGACAACAAGGCGATAATGCCGATGCCGAGGATGTCTTCAACGATCAGCACACCAAAGATCAGTTGAGCGAAACGCTGGTTTTTCATCTTCAGGTCATTGAGCGCCTTGACGATAATGGTGGTCGAGGAGATCGCCAGGATGGCGCCCAGGAACAGCGAGTCCATGGTACTCCAGTCAAACCAGCGGCCGATTTCGTAGCCGATCCAGATCATCAGAATGATCTCCAGGAAGGCCGCGATAAACGCCGTGGCGCCCACCTTGAATAGCTTGCGCAGGCTGAACTCCAGGCCCAGGCAGAACATCAGGAAGATCACCCCCAGCTCGGCCAGAGTCTTGATGGTGTCTTCGTCGTGGATCAGGCCGAACGGCGGGGTATGAGGGCCGATGATAAAGCCGGCTACGATGTACCCCAGCACCACCGGTTGCTTGAGCCGGTGAAACAGGATGGTGACAACCCCTGCCACCAGCATGATCACGGCCAGATCCTGAATAAAGCTGATGGCGTGCATGGCGAGGGACTCCTTGAGGGTACCGGCGCTTTTCCCACTTCCGCCCACGCTTTGAACAGTCGTAAAAAACGGGAGGAAAAGTCTGCCTTGATCGTAAGAAATGCCCTGAGACGGGCTTTTGAAGGTTAACACCGCGACTTCCGGCAGAAAGCCGGTGCAATATATGGAAACAGATCGGTCCCGGCGTGACGGCGAGCCGCCCGCCGGCGTCCCGTTAGGGAGAGCGCTGCAAAGATTTCAGCACCCGCAGAGGTGCCCCCCAACCGATGCCTACAACCCGTGAGTGTGCTATGGAACCCGGAAACGCCCAGCTGTCGATGACGGTATTGATGACCCCTGACATGGCCAACTTCTCAGGCAATGTCCACGGCGGCACCCTGCTCAAGTACCTCGACGAAGTGGCTTACGCCTGCGCGAGCCGTTATGCCGGTCGCTATGTCGTCACGCTGTCGGTCGACCAAGTGATTTTTCGCGAACCGATCCATGTCGGCGAGCTGGTGACCTTCCTCGCCTCGGTCAACTACACCGGCAACACCTCAATGGAGGTGGGCATCAAAGTGGTGACCGAGAACATCCGCGAGCGCTCGGTGCGCCACACCAACAGTTGCTTCTTCACCATGGTGGCCGTGGACGACCAGCGCAAACCTGCCGCCGTACCGCCGCTGCAGCCCCAGAACAGCGAAGACAAACGCCGGTTCGTGCAGGCCCAGCAGCGTCGGCAGATTCGCCAGGAGCTGGAAAAGCGCTATCAGGAAATCAAGGCTGACGCCTGATCAAAGTTCGATCGGTGTCGCTTCGAAGCGCACCCGCGGATGAACGATACGATCCTGGGCTCGCACCAGTTCCAACTCGTAACTGGCGCAGGCCTGGGTTTCCAGCAGCACTTCATGCACCGCTGCCGCCGTGAACTCAAAGGCAGCCAACAGGCTGTCGCCCAACAACACCCGCGCCAGGAACAGCCCGGACGTCAGATCACCCACGCCCACCGGCTGGCGTGGGAAAGCCAACAACGGCCGACGCAGGTGCCAGCTGCCGTCAGCAGTAACCAGCAACATCTCGAAGCCATCCGGCAATTTGCCCGGGTAATCCAGGTGCTTGACCAGCACCGCCTTGGGCCCTCGCGCCAGTAACGCCTTGGCCATGCCCAGGCAATCGAACAGCGATTGCGGCTTGCGCCCGGCAAAGCTGTCCAGCTCCAGTTGGTTGGGGCACAGGAAGTCGGCCATGGCTGCAGCTTCATCCAGCAGGAAATCGCTGACTTCCTGAGGCACGATGCAGCCTTTTTCCGGATGCCCCATCACTGGATCGCAGAGGTACAGGGCCTTGGGGTTGATGGCCTTGATGCGCGCCACACCTGTGAGAATCGCACGACCCTGATCGGCACTGCCCAAGTAGCCAGACAGCACGGCGTCGCAGTTACCCAGCTCACCAATCGCGGCAATACCTTCCACCAGCGCCGGAATTTGCTGCGGCGCCAACACTTCTCCTGCCCACTGGCCATACTGAGTGTGGTTGGAGAACTGCACCGTATTGAGCGGCCAGACATTCACTCCGACCCGCTGCATGGGAAATACGGCGGCGCTGTTTCCGGCGTGGCCAAAGACCACATGAGACTGGATCGCAAGCAGATGAGGTGTGCGTTTCATGCGGGAGATTTCCGTAAAGCCATTGAAATTCTGGCCGCGCAGTATGCGGCTAAACGCAGCCTGTACGACAGACCAGCGACACAGTTAAGCTGCTCTCACTTTGTTGGAGTTCATCGCATGCTGACCCTGGGAAACATCTTCGTGTTGATGCTGCTGGCGACCGGTGCCGCCTGGGTATGGCACAACCACGGCCTGCGCGAGCGGGCACTGGAGCGGGTTAAACAGCATTGCGCCAAGCTCGACATCGAGCTGCTCGATGGCGCGGTGGCATTAAAACGCATCGGCTTTGTGAAGGATGCCAATGGTCGGCGCCGTCTGGCACGGATCTATAACTTTGAGTTCACCGTGACCGGGGAAACCCGTCATCCCGGGACCATTACCCAGTTTGGCGCCCACAGCGCCCAGATCGAACTGGCACCCTACCCGTTCGAGATCAAAACACCACTGCCCAGCGCCGAAGTGATCGAGCTGAGCCAGTGGCGTCAGGACCATGCCACCAAGCATCGTCACTGACGGCAGGCGGCCAGGGCCGTCTGCAACGCGGCTACGTCCTGTGGTTCGCTGAAAATCAATTCCATACGTGAATCGCGACGCCACTCGCTGGGCTGCCAAGCAAATGAGCTGTTATCCACAGCGTTAGCCGAGACCCACCCTTCAAGGCTGTGGATAACCAGCTTGGCACGTCGCCAATCAAGGCTTGCCAGCCAGTGATGCAGACGCTGCGTATTGAATTGCTGGCTTGGATGCCAGCGCCAACCGATGCTCCAACCGCCCTCTTGGGACTGGCTCAGGCAAATAGGCAGTGCGGGATCGCTCCAGATGGCCAGCATTTGCGCCAGGCTTTTGGGTATTTCGAAGTTACCCACAGCCGTAGCAGCTTTTGCATTCAGACCTGGCAATTGCGTCAACGGCATTTGCGCCTGCCGTGTCCAATAAAGCGCGCAGCCGGGTAATTGCCGCTCAATGGCGTTGCGCTGAGCGGCATCCAGCGACTCATCCTTGTTCAAGACCAGAAGCCCGGCATTGGCCAGTGTTTCTCGTTGCGCGTCAGGCAAGGCTTTGCCCGCCGCCAACGCCTGGGCGTCCAGCACCAGCACACAGGGTTGAACCGCCAGCACCTGCTGCCAAGGGGCCTCCCGCAGTTGCTTGAGCAACTGAGCGGGATGGCCCAGGCCCGAGGGCTCTATAAACAACCGATCCGGCTTGGCCTTACGCAGCAAACGGCCCAGGCCCACTTGAAACGGTGCCCCGTTCACACAGCACAGGCAGCCTCCGGCCACTTCGCCCAGGGCTATGCCATCGTCATCCTGGGTGAGCAACGCCGCGTCCAGGCCAATCTGCCCAAACTCGTTGATCAATACAGCCCAACGCTCGTTGGCCGGACGCTGGGCGAGCAGGTGCTTGATCAGGCTGGTCTTGCCGGCCCCTAAAGGCCCGGCAATCACATGGGTGGGAATGTTCTGCAGCATGAGTGGCATCATTCAGACCGTGTAGAGAGCTTGATCCTACGCGCTTATGCAAGCCAATCCAGCGTCAGGATCAACCGTCGCTCATCTGCATTGAGCGCTGGCGAGCGGTGAATCAAACCGTGGCCTTCATTACCGTGCCATTTAGTGCCCTTGAGCAGGGCGACTTCGCCACAGTGAAGCTGCTCGAAGCGCTTAACGGGCTCGGCCTCCGGCTGGCCCAACTTGAGGCGGACCATCTCCCCTTCACGCAACCATTGGCTACCGATCCCGGCATAGGTGGTGATCAGTCGCACCGGCACGTGGTCGACGTGAAAGCGTGGGCACATAGCCTTGTCCAATAGCCGCAGGCGTACGCCAATCCGCCTGGCCCCCAACAGACACGCAAACGCGTCGACCAGCCACGACACATCGGCGATAAATCCTTCATAGCCTTCCAGATCGCGGCAACTGGACGCCAAACCCTGCACGTTCGGCACGGCGTTCTCGTGGCTGAGCTCAATCACCAAAGACTCGGCCAACGGCTCATCGAGCGCCACCAGCAAAGCACCAAATTCAGCGATGTGCAGCGGTAACTGGCGCTGCCACACCGCCAGATTGACGCCGTCTTCGAGAATGTCGGACAGCACCAGCGGCGTTTCGCCGCGGGTCTGACGGATGACGGGCCGCGACGGGATAACCGAGGCGAGCATCACGCGGCGGCCTCCTCATACCAAGGGCCAAAGGGGTCGGGCAGTTGGCGCCACTCTTCGACGCCCAGGGCCATTTCTTCATCGCTGAGCAGGCACGCGTCCAGCTCTGCGCGCATCTGGGCAAAGTTAATGTTTTGTCCGATGAAGACCAGCTCCTGGCGGCAGTCGCCGGTGCTCAATTGCCAGTTGCCCATGATCGCCGCGATGCTTTCTTCATCTTGAGGCCACTGGCTTTTCGGCACAAAACGCCACCAGCGACCGGCAAAACCATGGCGCATCAAGCCTCCCGCCTGGGACCAACTGCCCGCATCCCGATGTTTGCTGGCCAGCCAGAAAAAGCCTTTGGAGCGCAACAGCTTGCCGTTGACCCACGGGCGATCGATAAAATCGAAAAAACGCTGCGGATGAAACGGACGACGTGCGCGGTAAGCCGTGGAGGCGATGCCGTACTCTTGCGTTTCCGGCACATGCTCACCGCGCATTTCCTGCAACCAGCCCGGCGCCTGGGAGGCGCGCTCGAAGTCGAAGCGCCCGGTGTTGAGAATCTTCGGTAGCGGCACCTCGCCCATGACCATCGGGATGATTTCCGCCTGGGCATTCAGGCGTTCAAGAATGGCGATCAGCTCTTCGCGCTCGCGACTGCTGATCAGGTCGATTTTGCTGATCAGGATCACATCAGCGAATTCGATCTGCTCGATCAGCAGGTCGGTGATGGAGCGCTCGTCTTCTTCGCCCAGGGTTTCGCCCCGTGAAGCCAGGCTTTCGGCAGCCTGGTAGTCGAGCAGGAAGTTCACGCCGTCCACCACGGTGACCATGGTGTCCAGGCGGGCAATATCGGCCAGGCTTTGCTCGTTTTCATCGCGAAAGGTGAAGGTTTCCGCCACGGGCAACGGTTCGGAAATACCGGTGGATTCGATCAACAAGTAATCGAACCGCCCCTCCTTGGCGAGTTTTCCGACTTCTTCCAGCAAGTCTTCACGCAAGGTGCAGCAGATGCAGCCGTTGCTCATTTCCACCAGTTTTTCTTCGGAACGATTGAGCGTGACGTCACGCTGAACCTCGCTGCCATCAATGTTGATTTCGCTCATGTCGTTGACGATCACCGCTACCCGCAGGTTCTCGCGGTTGCGCAGGACATAGTTGAGCAGCGTGCTTTTACCGGCGCCGAGAAAGCCGGACAACACAGTAACGGGGAGACGGTTGATCATCAGGTAATCCTCATAAAGGGAGGCCGGTCAAATCGCCCGTTTATGGCGTTCGCGCAGCTCTTCACGTTCTTTGGCTTCGATACACAGGGTGGCGGTTGGGCGCAGCAGCAGGCGTTGCAGGCCAATAGGCTCGCCGGTTTCACGGCACCAGCCGTATTCGCCGCGGGCCAGCAGCTCCAGGGCGTCGTCGATCTTGTCCAGCAGCTTCTTTTCCCGCTCCAGCAGGCGCAGTTGCCATTGGCGCTGTTCTTCGGCGCTGCCGACATCTGCCGGGTCGCTGTTGGTTTCCTGCTCACGTAGCGCCAGGAACTCGGCATCGATACGCGCTTGCAGCTCGTTGCGCTGGGCGAGCAACAGCCTGCGGAAGAAGCCTTGTTGGGCCTCATTCATGTAATCGGCGGACGATTGGGCCAGGAGGTCTTGCTCAGTCATGGGAAACGGTTCACGGGGCAGGCGGTTTTTAATGTTATAGTATAACAACACAAATAAGCCAATCCCCCTTGCTCGTCACGACGAAGGGCATGATGCTGGAGCACGTTCTTGCTACGAGAAGGCCCGATGAAACACCTGGTGTGCGTCCTGTTATTGGCTGCGGCAAGCCAAGCCTGTGCTCAAGCACCGAGCCTGTTGGCCAACTGCACGCGCAGCGCCAACTTGCTGGCCTGTGTGGACCCATTGGGGAACGCCTACAGCGTGGCGACTGTCGGCAGCACCACGTATTTGCGGGGTTTCGAGGTGATCGGCAAACGCTATTGGGCGCAAACCAACAGCCGCTATGGGCAGCTGACGTTCTTTACCGGGTTGGCGTCCGATGGTGAGGCATGGGTCGGCTACACGCGGCGTGTGGGCTGGACCACCATCAACCGGTTCTCCAGTTCAGGTGGCGCCAGCGCCAAGTTCACGTGCAGCCGCATCACCGGCTGTTAGACCTGGCCGCTCTTCTGTTCCTGAACCCAGGCCATGTAGCTGTTCATCGGCGGATTCTTCTGGAAGTATTTTTTCAAGCCTTCGAACAGGCCATCCGCCACCGCTTGTTGATGACGTGCCGTCACCAGCCGTTGGGCGTCTTGAGTGTTGGAGATAAACCCGGTCTCCACCAGGATCGATGGCACATCCGGTGACTTGAGCACCGCAAACCCGGCCTGCTCCACGCGCTTCTGGTGCAGCGTCGTGATGCTTTGCAGGCTGCCCAACACCGAGCTGCCCAATTGCAGACTGGAAGCAATGGTGGCGTTCATCGACATATCAAGAATAACCCCGGCCAGCATCGGGTCCTTGTCCTTGAGATTGAGCAACGTGGTGGCGCCGAGCAGGTCCGCGCCGTTTTCGCGCTGAGCCATGAAGCGCGCCGTGGCAGATGTGGCGCCGCCTTCAGACAGCGCATACACCGACGCCCCCGAGGCCGTCAGCCGTGGCGCGGCATCGGCATGCACCGAGATGAACATATCGGCCTTGTGCTGACGGGCGATGTCCACGCGCTTGCGCAGCGGCACAAAGAAGTCGTCATTGCGCACCAGTTTCACGGCGAAGCCCTTCTCGCGCTTCAAACGTTTAGCCAGCAATTGGGCAATGGACAGCACCACGTCTTTTTCGCGCTGGCCTTTGGAGCCGATGGCACCCGGATCTTTGCCGCCGTGGCCGGGGTCCACCACCACGATGATGTCACGCTTGGGATGCGCTTTATCTGCTGTCGCCGTTGATGCGATCGCTGGGGGCACCGTTTCTGCGGCAATTTGCCGAGGTGCGCGGGTGGCATTGGTCAGGTCCAGCACCAGGCGATGCCCCTGCCCATCCTGCGGCGGTAATACAAAGCTGTTGAGCTGCATCGGCGTGGCCAGATCCAGCACGATGCGTGTGTCGTTTTTGCCGAAATGCCCGGAGCGGATCGAAGTGATCCCGCTGTTTTTCAACACCAGCTGAGAAAAATCACCCGTGAGCCCGGCACCGCTCAGGTCGATGATCACGCGTTCCGGCGAGGTCAGGGAAAAAGTCTTGTATTGCACCGGACCGCTGAGATCCAGCACCAGTCGCAGTTTGTCGTCCGAGCGCCATAGGCGCGCATTGCGAATCTGCGTGGCGAAAGCCCCCAAAGGCAAGGTGAACAGAGGACTGACCAACAGCAGGTTAAGGAGCTGACGTCTGTGCATGGCAAATACCGCAAATGAAGGAGCGTCCCTGCTCGACTTGACTAAAGAAACACGGATGCAGAAAAATCATCGTCGACTCAATAGTTATAATATAACATGTCTTTTTATTTCCAACGATGGATCTGCTCATGAATGCGCTGACTCTGCCGGATATCGCCGCGCAGGCTTCACGCCAAGCCTTGCCACTCGACTGGGTGGGCATGTGCGGCATCGCCTTGCCCGTCCTTATCGACGGCCAGCGCCTTACCGCTACGGCTGACGCCGGCGTCAGCCTGGACGATGGCTCGGCCCGTGGCATTCACATGTCACGCTTGTACCTGGCTCTGGAAATGTTGGATCAGCAGCTTCTTACACCTGCACTTCTGCGTAATGTACTTCAACGTTTTCTCGACAGTCATGAAGGATTATCTAAGAACGCTTACCTGCGTATTCACACCGATCTCATGCTGAAACGCCCGGCACTGGTCAGTCCATTGGCTGGCTGGAAAAGCTATCCCATGTGCATCGAAGCGCGTCTGGAAAACCAGATGTTCCACGTGGAACTAAAAATTGACGTTACCTACTCGTCAACCTGCCCATGCTCAGCTGCCCTCGCCAGGCAGTTGATTCAGCAGCAATTTCTTGAAGACTTTGCCAATACACCGTTGCAGCATGAGGACGTCTTGACCTGGCTCGGCAGCGCCAACGGCATCGTCGCCACCCCCCACAGCCAACGCAGCACCGCGCAACTGCACGTCCAACTGCAAGGCGACCATCTGCCGTTGACCGACCTGATCAACGACGCGGAAGCCGCCCTTGGCACCGCCGTACAAACCGCTGTGAAACGCGCGGACGAACAAGCCTTCGCACTGGCCAACGGGCAGAACCTGATGTTCTGCGAAGACGCCGCCCGCCGCCTGAACCTCGCCTTGAAACGCTCGGATGCCGTCAAAGCCTTCCACCTCAAAGTGATCCACGCCGAAAGCCTGCACGCGCACGATGCCGTGGCTGAAAGCCGTTGGACGAGACATTCTGCATGATCACCTGCACCGCTTTGCGCTGGGGCGCCCCCGGCCAGCCACTGACTCCCGCCGTTGATCTGACGCTGGCAAAAGGCAGTCTGACCGGAATCATTGGTGCCAACGGCACTGGAAAAAGCAGCCTGCTCAAAGTCATCGCCGGCCTGCAAAAGCCGCTGGCGGGAAAAGTCACCGTGGATGTCCCACGCCGCGGCGGCTTGTCGTTTCTGCCTCAGCAACAACACCTCGATCGCCAGTTCCCCATCAGCCTGCAAGAGTTAGTCGCGGCCGGCTTCTGGGGCACCAGGCTCACCCCGGAGCAGCGCAGCCAACGCCTGCAAGCGGTACTGGAAGACTGGTGCCTCGGCGGCCTTGAACACCGCCCATTGATGGCGTTGTCGGGTGGCGAATTGCAGCGCGCCCTGCTCGCCCGCATGAGCCTGGCTGAAGCGCCGGTATTGCTGCTGGATGAACCCCACGCAGCGCTCGATGAAGAAGGTCAGGCCCTGTGCTGGAAACACGTACACGCCTGGCACGATGAAGGCCGCACCGTGGTGATCGTTTGTCACGACCTCGCCTCCGTGCGCCATCACACTCAACACGTGGTGCAAATCAAAAGCACCGGCTGCGTGTACGGGCCAAGTAAAGAGCTGATCCGCCCGCAACCGCACATGCAGGTGGCTTGATGCACTTCGCCGCCCACCTGTGGATGCCCTTCCATGACTTCGTTTTTATGCGCCGTGCACTGATCGGCGGGCTGGTGCTCGCCTGCAGCACCGCGCCGCTCGGTGTATTCCTGATACTGCGACGCATGAGCCTGATCGGCGACGCCGTGGCGCACGGCATCCTGCCTGGCGCCGCTCTCGGCTTCTGGTTCGCCGGGCTCAGCCTGCCCGCCCTGACCATCGGCGGCCTCGGTGCAGGTCTGGGCATGGCCGGCTTATCCGCATGGATTACCCGCCGCACCGGCCTGCGTGAAGACGCCAGCCTCGCCGCCATCTACCCCATCTCACTCGCCGCCGGCGTGTTGATTCTCGGCATCGCCGGCAAGCGCCTGGACCTCTTGCACCTGCTGTTCGGCTCTGCCCTGGCCGTGGATGAAACCACCTTGACCGGCATGCTCTGGGTCTCCGGTTTCAGCCTGATCGCCATGGCACTGATCTATAAGCCGCTGCTGCTGGACACCCTCGACCCACTGTTCCTGCAAACCGTCAGCCGCCTCGGCCCCCTCGCACACGGGTTGTTCCTGACCCTGGTGGTGCTGAACCTGGTGATCGGTTTCCAGGCCATCGGCGCGCTGATGGTAGTGGGTCTGATGATGTTGCCGGCCATTGCTTCACGCTTCTGGAGCCGGCGCCTGCCCGTGTTGATCGCAGTCTCGGCGGCACTGGGATGCCTGTCGGTGTGGTTGGGCCTGTTGCTGTCGTTTTACTACTCGCTGCCCAGCGGCCCGGCCATCGTGCTGGTGGCTGGCGGCGGGTATCTGCTGTCCGTGGTCTTCGGTCCGGTGCACGGTTTGCTGCGCCGCCCACCTTCGCTTACATCCCAATGAGGTGTTTCCCGATGCGCGCTCTACTCGTGCTGTTCAGTCTGCTGCTACCGCTGTCGATGGCCCAGGCTGCCGATAAACTCCAGGTGGTTACCAGCTTCAGTATCCTTGATGACATCACCCACCAGATCGGCGGCGATCACATCCAGATCAGCAACATGGTCGGCCCCGACGCCGACGCCCATACCTACGAACCCACCCCGGACGATGCCAAGGCGCTGCTCAAGGCCAGGCTGATCATCAAGAACGGGTTGGGTTTCGAACCCTGGCTGGACCGCCTGGTAACCAGCACCGAAACCAAGGCCACCGTCGTCACCGCCAGCAAAGGTGTGATCTCCCACACGATGGAAGAAGACGGCGAAACCATCCCCGACCCGCACGCCTGGCACAACCTGGCCAATGCCGAAATCTACGTGAACAACATCACCAAGGCGCTGGTGGCGGCCGATCCGGCCAACAAGGCCGACTACCTGCACAACAGCCAGGCGTACCTGAAAGAAATCTACCGCCTGCTGGCCGAAGCCAAGACCAAGTTCGGCGCACTGCCGGCGGGCAACCGTCGTATCGTCACCTCCCATGACGCCTTCGGCTACCTGGGCCAGGCTTATGGCATCCAGTTCCTGGCACCGCAAGGTCTGTCGACTGAACGTGAACCTTCGGCCGCCGAAGTCGCCGCGCTGATCACCCAGATCCGCAAAGACAAGGTCAAGGCCGTGTTCATGGAAAACATCAAGGACTCGCGCCTGCTCAAGCAGATCGCAGACGAAAGCGGCGCGCAGATCGGCGGCACCCTGTACTCCGACGCCCTCGCCGCAGAAGGCCCGGCCAGCACCTTCACCGGGCTGTTCGAATACAACCTCAACACCCTGTGCGCCGCCCTGAGCAAACCATGACGTTGAGCATGCTCGATCTGGAAAAGGCTGCCCTTGGCAGCCGCTTCCCACTCAACCTTGTGCTGAATGCTCTGCCGTGGAACAGCGATGGCCTGATTGCCGCCATCGCCCAGCAACACGGCACTGGCGAGGTGTTGATGCTGGCCTGGATGAACCGCCAGGCCCTCGACGAAACCCTGTCCACCGGTCAGGTTTGCTACTGGTCGCGTTCGCGCCGACAGCTGTGGCGCAAAGGCGAAAGCTCCGGCCACTGGCAGCAGTTGATCGAAGCGCGCCTGGATTGCGACGGCGACGCCGTACTGCTGATCGTCGATCAACAAGGCCCGGCCTGCCACACCGGCCGGCCGACTTGCTTCTACAACGCCATCGACGGCAATTACGTTCATATCATTACGGAGCCTGCAGCATGATCCGCAAGAACCCTTCCGGCGATCTGCCAGTGATTGCCGAATCGGCCTACGTCGACAAAACCGCAATCATCTGCGGCAAAGTCATCATCGGTGAGAATGTGTTCGTCGGCCCCTATGCCGTCATCCGTGCCGACGAAGTCGACGCGACTGGCGACATGGACCCGATCACCATCGGCGCCAACTCCAACATCCAGGACGGCGTAGTCATCCACTCTAAATCCGGCGCGGCGGTGACCATTGGTGAGTTCAGTTCCATTGCGCATCGCTCCATCGTCCACGGCCCCTGCACCGTCGGCAATCGGGTGTTCATCGGCTTCAACAGCGTGCTGTTCAACTGCGTCGTGGGCGACGGTTGTGTGGTGCGCCACAACTCAGTGGTCGACGGACGCGACTTGCCCGCGGCCTTCTACGTGCCGTCCACCACCCGCATCGGACCCAACACCGACCTGTCGCAGTTCCCGCCGGTGAGTGTCAGCGCGTCTGAGTTTTCCGAAGATGTAGCCCGCACCAACGTCGACCTGGTGCTGGGTTACAAAGCCCTGCAAAACGAGTTCTGAACCATGAGCCGCCTGCTGATTCGCAATGCCCGCCTGGTCAATGAAGGCGTGGAGTTCGACGCCGATATACTGGTTGCCAATGGTCGTATCGAGAAAATCGCCGGCAGCATTGAAGGCTGCAACGAACCGGTGGAAATCGACGCCCAGGGTCAATGGCTGCTGCCGGGCATGATCGACGACCAAGTGCACTTTCGCGAACCTGGGGCCCCGGACAAAGGCAGTTTCTACAGCGAGTCCCGCGCGGCGGTGGCCGGTGGCATCACCAGCTTCATGGACATGCCCAACACCCACCCTGCCACACTGACTCTGGAGGCGCTGGCCGATAAAAAGCGCCGCGCCGCCTTGAATTCGGTGGCCAATTACGGCTTTCACTTTGGTGTGAGCAACGACAACCTCGATACCGTGGCCGCCCTCGACCCACGGGAAGTCGCCGGGGTCAAAGTGTTCATGGGCGCCTCCACCGGCAATATGCTGGTGGACGACCCTCGTCTCCTGGAGCGGCTGTTTGCCGAAGTACCGACCATCCTGCTGGCCCACTGCGAACACACGCCCAGCATCCTGGCCAACGAACAGCGCCTGCGTGAACGCTTCGGTGAACGGATTCCCGCCGTTGCCCACCCGCTGATCCGCGATGCCGAAGCCTGCTATCGCTCATCTTCTTTTGCCGTGGAGTTGGCCCAACGTCACGGTACGCGGTTACACGTGTTACACCTGACCAGCGCCCTCGAGCTGGATCTGTTCGAAGACAAACCCTTGGCCGAAAAACGCATCACCGCCGAGGTCTGCGTGCACCACCTGCTGTTCGATGACCGCGACTATCACCGCCTCGGCCACCAGATCAAATGCAACCCGGCGATCAAGACCCGCGCCGATCGCGATGCCCTGCGCCTGGCCTTGTTGAGTAATCGTCTGGATGTCATCGGCACCGACCATGCACCGCATACCTGGGCGCAGAAAACGCTTGCCTATCGCGAAGCGCCGGCCGGGTTGCCGCTGGTGCAGCACGCGTTGCCGGCGTTGCTGGAGTTGGTGGCTGACGGGCACCTGCCGCTGACTACGCTGGTGGCAAAGACCAGCCACCGGGTGGCTGACCTGTTTGCCATTCCTGAACGTGGGTATCTACGCGAAGGCTATTGGGCCGATCTGGTGTTGATCCAACCCGAGCCTGAAGGCAAGCCCGTCAAAACCCAACCTATCCTGGCCCGCTGCGGCTGGACGCCGTTCGCCGAACGCAGCTTTCGCCACAGCGTCAGCACCACATTGGTGTCCGGCCATCTGGCGTGGCACCGAGGCCAGGTCGTCGACAGTTGCCAGGGCTTGCCCCTGCACTTTTTGCGTTAAGCGCGAGGTTTGACCGTACCGCAATCGTTGCCCAGCCACTGGGCGTGGGTGTCGAGGCTGCCCTTCTGCTGGATACCCGTGGCATTGAAGGTGCCGTTGACGGTGGTGGTGAATTCCTTCTGGCTCTGGAAGGTGGCGATGCCACTGCCTTGGGCTTTCGGGCAGCTGAAACGGAATTTCCACTGGTTGCCGGTCTTGTCGGTCACTTCCTGCTTACAACCCGACTGCGGGTCGGTCAGCGGGATCGAATCGGACGCGACCTGGGCGGGAGTGAGGCATACCTGCACGCCTTTACCGGCCATGGTGATGCCCTGTTTTTCCAGCATCGCACGTTGCTCGGGCGTCATCTGTTGCTTGAGCTGACCGAGGATCAGCGAAAGGTCCGGCAGGTCCTGGTTATCAACTTTCATATTGCTGGTGGTCAGTTCCCACAACCCCGGCGCCAGCATCTGCGCCTGAGCCGCCACGGGCAGCGACAATCCAACAACCATGGCCAAACCAAGCAGACGAGCATTCATCGAGTAACTCCTGGGTAATTGTGGGCGTTAGACGCCGCAGAGGCGCCAGTGTTGCACGGCAAATAAAATAGCGACATTCGCAGCCGTTCATGGTCTGTTAGGCACTCGATTGCCTGGAGATATGTCGTTCATGGATTTCTTTGGCCCGCACCTGCTCGCCTACTTCATTGCCACGCTGCATTTTCTCGGGACCCTCGCCGCGATCCATGCGGTGCTGACCGTCAGGACCGCCCAAGGCTCGATCGCTTGGGCGTTGTCATTGATGTTCATGCCCTATCTCACATTGATTCCTTACCTGATCTTCGGCCGCAGCACCTTCGACGCGTACATCCAGGCGCGCCGCCAGGCCAACCAGGAAATGCACGCCGCCATTACCGAGCTGAACTGGCGCCCCTGGGTCGAAGAAGCCCTCGCCGCACGCAACTCCAGCGCCTACGCTTCACTGCGTGCCATGCCCAAACTGGGACGCATGCCGTGCCTGGCCAACAATCAAGTACGCTTGTTGATCAATGGCGACGCCACCTTCAGCGCAATCTTCGACGCGATCCGCAACGCCAAAACCGCCGTGCTGTTCCAATTCTTCATCATCCATGACGACGAACTGGGCAGACAGTTGCATGCCCTGCTGAAGGAAAAGGCAGCTCAAGGCGTAACCCTATACGTGCTATATGACCGCATCGGCAGTCACGCCCTGCCCCATCACTACGTGCAATCACTGCGCGACGCAGGCGTGCAGGTCAAGGCGTTCGCTACTCGTGGCGGCTGGCTCAACCGTTTCCAGGTCAACTTCCGCAACCATCGCAAGATCGTAGTGGTGGACGGCATCACCGGGTTTGTCGGTGGGCATAACGTCGGTGACGAATACCTGGGCAAAAAACCGCCGCTGTCGCCCTGGCGCGACACCCATGTGCAAGTTACCGGCCCGGTGGTTGCGTGCCTGCAAGAGTCGTTTGCCGAAGACTGGTTCTGGGCCGCGCGCAAGTTACCGCCACTGATTCTGCCGGACGCCTACCCCGAAGACGGCGTGCTCTGCCAATTACTCGCCAGTGGCCCCGCCGACCCGTACGAAACCTGCTCACTGTTTTTCGTCGAAGCCATCCACGCCGCGACCGAGCGGGTGTGGATCACCAGCCCGTATTTCATCCCCGATGAGGCCGTCTTTTCCGCTCTGCGCCTGGCCGTGCTGCGCGGCGTCGACGTACGCCTGTTGCTGCCGTCGCGTCCCGATCACCGCATCGTCTATGCCGCATCCAGCCTTTACGCAATCGAAGCCGTGCGCGCCGGAGTGCGCGTCTTCCGCTACACGCCGGGCTTTCTGCATCAGAAAGTGGTGTTGGTGGACAGCGAAATCAGCGCCATCGGCAGTGCGAACATGGATAACCGTTCCTTCCGACTGAATTTCGAAGTGATGTTACTGACGGTGGATGAGGCGTTTGCTGGCGAAGTTGAACGAATGCTGGTGGACGACTTCGCCCTCGCCCACGAAGTCAGCCAAGAAGAAAGCCGCGAGACGCGCCGCCTGCAACAACTGGGCATGCGGGTCGCGCGGTTGATCTCACCGATTCTCTAACAAACGACGCAAAAAAATGTGGGAGGGGGTTTTGCCCCCTCCCACGTCTGGATCTTCTTGCGGTGGAACATCGGCTCAGCGGTAGAGATCCTCCCGCGTCCACGGCAGTTCATGGCTGCCATCGGCATGGGGTTTTACCGCCAGGATCTGATGCAGGTTGATCCAGCCCCGCGCAAACGCATAAGCGCAGCCGGCCAAGTACAACCGCCAGATACGCAACGCTTGCTCCGGCACCATTTTCGCCGCCGCTTCCAAGTTATCTTCCAGGCGTTCGCTCCAGTGGTCGAGGGTGCGCGCGTAGTGCAGGCGCAGGCTTTCGACGTCGACCACTTCCAGTCCGACTTCGCTGATCTCCTTCACCATCATCGCCAGGTGCGGCAACTCGCCATTAGGGAACACATAACGCTCGATGAAGTCCCCGGCGCCACGGCCGACAGGGCGACCGTCAGTGTGCTTGGCGGTAATACCGTGGTTCATCACCAGGCCGCCTTCACGTACCGCGCCAAACAGGGTCTGGCAGTACTGCGCCAGGTTGGCGTGGCCGACGTGTTCGAACATGCCCACGCTCACCACTTTATCGAACCGGCCATCCTGCGGCAGGTCACGGTAGTCGAGCAGTTGCAGGTCCACTTGGTCTTCCAGGCCCTCGGCGCTCACACGTTCCCGGGCCAGCGCCAACTGCTCCTTGCTCAAGGTGATGCCAAACACTTTGACGCCGAACTCCCGTGCGGCAAAACGCGCCAGCCCACCCCAGCCACAGCCTACATCGAGCAAATACTCACCCGGCTGCAACCGCAGTTTGCGGCACAGGTGGCGAAATTTGTCTTGTTGGGCCTGGTCGATGGATTCGCTGCCGGTTTCGAAATAACCGCAGGAGTACACCATGTCCTGATCCAGCCATAGCTGGTAGAACGCGTTGGACAGGTCGTAATGATAGGAAATGGCCGCTGCGTCGGTGGCCTTGTCGTGGATCGAGCGCACCGGACGACTCCCCTCGTCGTCGTCGACCAGGGCGTGACTCAGTTCGTCACACACCCGAATGACCTCGGAGATGGAGCCTTCCAGCTCCAATTTGCCCTCGACGAAGGCTTCGCCCAGTAAGTCGAGCGTTGGATGGGTCAGCTGGGACACGACCGTGGGGTCCTTCACCACGATGGTCACACTGGGCTCAGGGCCCAGGTTGAATTCATGGCCGTCCCAGAGTCGAAGACGCAGCGGTAGCTGAAGATTCTGTAAGGCCGGTGGAAGTTGCGCGAGCATGAGTAGTCCCCCCTTGTTTCAGACGTCTGGAGTGAGGGTAGACCATCAGAAGACAAAGTAGGAGGCTATCGAATTCATAGCGCTCTTCTATGGGGCTCTGCGCTCGAGCAAACCGTCCTGGACCCACTGTTTCATCCACGTCACCGCCTGCAGTGGCGCACCCTCTGCATAGGTGACTGCCAATTGCGCGCACAGTTCTGAAAAATTCCAGCCGGTGGTCACCATTCCCATCAGGGCAAAGGCCTCAGCGGGTTCAAGGCTGCGGTATTGGCACACGTTATCGTGGCGCCATACCAGGCAGACCTGGGCCGGCTCCAGCGCATGGCTATCGGGAAAGTCCGAACCACCCTTGCTCGCACGCCATATCGCCACCGTGTTGAAGTGGCACAGCATCTGCTGCACCGAAGGTGCCAGGGTGAACTGCAAGCCGGGCCAGTCTTCAGGCGGCAGTTGTGCCATATCATCCAAGCCAAGCGGCTCACCCTGCGGCGCATCGAATGCCAGGGTAAACGCCCACTCGAGGCGCGCCAGTTCGGCCAGCGGCTCGCTCTGTTCAGCCACCAGGTGCTCGACAATAAATGAAGGGAACCGCTCGCCCAGCCAGCGCAAGCTGAAATCCGCAGACGGATAACGGCGCACGTAGGCTTCGGTCAGTGACGCGAACTCATCATCCCCCAGCCAATACCAGATGGCGCCGAAGTCATGCCGCAGCACTTCCTGCAGGCGCGCCAGGTAGGCGTTGTGATAGATCGCCAGCCCCGTGTCGACGTCCAGCGTCGGCCCGCCCAGCAACGTGGCGGCAAAACCACTGTTGGCCGTCGGGGTTTCGGATAACAGATGCTGCTCAAAGGCCAACTGCCAATCGGTCAGGCGCATAGCGATCTCCTGGCCAGCGCAGTAGCACCCAGCTCACGGGCCTTGCTCAGTTCGGTGAGCAACTCTTCGAACGGTGGGAAATGATCGTCGCGCTCCAACAGCGTCGAGATCGGCCCCAGGTGCTCCAGGGTTTGTTGATAAAGCGCCCACACCGGATCGCACACTGGATGGTCATGGGTATCGACCACATAGTCGCCATAGTCCATATGCCCAGCCAGATGCAGTTGACGAATGCGCTCGGGCGGCAGGTTGCGGATAAAAGTCCAGGCATCGAAACCGTGGTTGCGTGAGCTGACGTAGACGTTGTTGACGTCCAGCAACAACTGGCAGCCCGTCAGGTGGGCCAAGGCATTGAGGAATTCCCATTCGGTAAATTCATCGGCCTTGGAGCGCACATAGCTGGAGACATTTTCCAGCACCAGCGGACGCTGCAGCACGTCCTGCACTTGCAGAACGCGAGCCGCCACGTGGTAAAGGCTCTCCTCGGTGTAGGGCAACGGCAGCAGGTCATGCAACTGATGCGCACTGCCATGGCTCCAGCACAGATGATCGGAAATCCACGCCGGTTCGATACGTGCGGCGAGCTGTTTGATTTGCTTGAGGTAATCGGTATCGAGGGCATGGGGCCCACCGATGGACAAGGACACACCATGCATTACCAGGGGATAGCGCTCGGCTATCGCGTCCAGGTAATACAAGGCTTTACCGCCCTGGACCAGATAATTTTCGGAGATGACTTCGAACCAATCCACAGCCGGCGATTGTTCAAGGATCTGCTGGTAGTACTCACTGCGTAGGCCCAGGCCGTAACCCAGACTTGGAAGGGAAGCGGACATGATTCACTCCTGGGGAAAGTGCCCGCAGCGGCAAAGGGCATCCGCTGCGGTAGCACTCAGTCGCCGGTTACTCGCCGACTTTGCCGCCAGCCGCGTCGCACGCAGACTTGCTCATGGCCTTGAAGCCGTGGCCTTTGCAGACAGCCTGGCCTTTGCAGGCGTTTTCAGCGGTTTTGCAGTCATTCATGCCTTTGCAGGACGTCACGCCATAGCAATGAACAGCAGCGTCGGCGGCCTGTACCTGGGTAGTAACACCCGCAAACATAGTGGCGGCAGCGATGGCCAGGGCAGCACCGGAAACGGCGTTTTTGATGTTCATTTTTGTTTCCTCAGAGATCAATAGTGGGTATCGGTCTGAACGGTTTGTTCAGTCTCGATACACCACTAGAGTGAGCTCCCTTGTCGGCGTTACAGCCTTTGGAAAAAACTTCTGAAAATTATTCCTCAAGCTTCAAAAGCGGCTCCTGGAAACGCAATAAACGTCCGGCATTGCCCAGTACCAACAACGTACTGAGGTTATGCAATACCGCCGCAATCATTGCTCCCGCAGCCCCCAACCAGCCAAATGCCGCGAACACCACGATCGCCAGGGTCCACCCCAGGCCGATAACGACGTTGACCTGCAGGGTGTGTCGACACTGACGGCTCAAGCGCACACAGGTACCCAGGCGCCGCAAGTCGCTGCCGATCAGCACCACATCCGCCGACGCCAGGGCGATGTCCGCGCCACCCGCGCCCATCGCCACGCCGACCACGCCGGCCTTAAGCGCCAGAGAGTCGTTGATGCCGTCGCCCACCACCATCGGGCGAAAACCGTTGCCGATCTCTCCCAGCACGCGGTTGAGCTTGTCTTCCGGCAAGGCCTGCGCTTCGACATCGCTGATGCCCACATCCAGCGCCAGGCTGTCGGCGACGCTTTGCCGGTCGCCGGTCAGCAGCAATTGGCGACCCAGGCCCAGGTCGCGCAGTTCCTGCAGCGCCTGGCGTGCTTCCGGCTTGACGCTGTCGGCCAGCAACAGCCAGGCCAGGAACTGCCCGTTCAATGCCAACCCGGCAATCGGGCCGTCGTGGTTCGGCACAGCCGTTGTAGCAATGCCCAATTGTTCGAACAACTCCGGCCGCCCAAGCGCGGCTTCGCCCTGTTCGGTCTGCGCCACCACACCCAAGCCCTGGCGTTCGCGGATGTCGGTCAGTACACGCATTTGATCCTGGGTTGCCAGGCCCGCCAACGCACGGCTGACCGGATGACTGCTGGCAGAACCCAGGCTGGCCGCCAGATTCAACAACTCCTGCCGGTCCGCGGCGGTGGTTTCGATGGATTGCAGGCGCAACGTACCAAAGGTCAGCGTGCCGGTCTTGTCGACCACCAACGAGGTCAGGTCCGCCAACTCCTCGAGGAATGCCGAGCTGCGGATCAGGATTCCATGCCGGGCCGCCACGGCGATCCCGGCAATCGCCGTGGCCGGCGCCGACAGCACCAAGGCACACGGGCATGCCGCCACCAGCACCGCCAGCATCGCCTGGGCGTCGTTGGTCACAAACCAGGTCACCGCCGCCAGCAACAGCACCAGCACCATATAACTGCCGGCATAACGTTCCAGCAGCCGTGTGATCGGCGGCTTGGAGCGCTCGGCGTTCTGCATCAGCGCGATCACCTTGCCCAAGGTCGACTCGTTACCGGTGCGAGTCACTTCAAGGCGCAGCAAGCCGTCGAGGTTGATCGCTCCACCAAATACCTGCACGCCCACACTCGCCTCCAGTGGCACCGACTCCCCGGTGATCGGCGCCGTATCCAGGCTCGCCTGGCCCGACAGCACCACGCCATCAGCCGGTACCCGATCACCGGCGCGCACTTCGACGATATCGCCGGTACTCAACGTGCCGTTATCCACTTCCACAATGTTGCCGTCGGCCTGCACCAGTCGCGCATGACTGCGAGTCAGTTTGCCCAAGGCATGGATCGCCTCCTGGGAGCCGATCACACTGCGCTCCTCCAGCACATGACCGAAGATCATGATGATCGGCAGCAACGCAGCCGTCAGCAGATCGCCCGTGGCCCAGGCGCCGAGCATAGCCAGGGCGATCAGTTGATCGGTGATGCCGTGCAGGCTGGGAAAACGCAGGCTGTACCAGGCCGAGCGCATCACCGGCACGGCCACCAGCAAGGACGCCACACCCAGCAGCAACTGGCTCACGCCGGTCTGGTCCGGCGCCAGCCAGCGCCACACCAAGCCCAATATCAACAACCCCAAGGCCAGCATGGCCAAGGTCAATTGCCGGGCAGCACTGCGCTGCTCGGCCGACGTCAGCATGGATGCGCTCATTGTTCGGCTCCCTGGATGATCAAGCGGGAGTCGTCTTTCGGATCGACCGTGGTCACGGAGCCAGCCTGGCCGAGAATTTTCGGTAACCGTTCGCGGTACAGACGCAACAGCAAACCGGGGTCTTTCACCTGGGCCAGGCTGGCGACGGTGGCAGTCTGCGCCTGGGCATTGGCCAGGCGTTCACTGGCCTGGGCGTGGGCGACCTGCACCAGGCGGTCAGCCGTCTGGTTGGCGGCCTGGGTGAGTTTTTCCGCGTCCGTGCGCGCATTGGCCACGGCTTTGTCAGCTTGCTGACTGGCCGTCAGCACCGCATTGAAGGCATTCACGGCCGGGCCCGGCAGACTCGATTGCACGTCGACGCGAGTGACCTCGATACCCAATCCCAAGCCTGTAGAAGCCAACTCGGCCAGACGTTTATTGATGCCCTGCACCAGATCACCACGCAGTCGCTCGCGGCGTTCGGCGGCGCCGTTGTCGGCGCCGATCAATTCGGGGCGCGCCACCAGGATCGTGTCCAGGTCGCGCGCTGCGGTCAGGGCCAAGGCGCTGCGGGTTACCAGCCGATCCAGGGCCGGCAGCACATGCTCACCCTGCAGCACAAACGCGTAGGGCTCGGTGACCTTGTAGAACACCCGCACATCCAGCTGCACCACGCCCGCGTCACCCGTCAGCAGGTAACCGGAGCCGGCCAGGGAATCGCTTAATGGTGTGGCGAAACTGGCAACGCGGTCAGCCTGCGTCGCCGCGTCGGAGCGCAGCAGGTTCTCCACTCGACGCTCGATCACGCGGTCGGCCGCCGGCAGCAGCACCACCTGTTCGAACGGCTGCGGCCAAGCCAGCAGCAGGCCGGCATTCTGAATCCGATCCAGCGCGCCGAAGTGCAACACCACCGCACGGTTCTGCGGGTCGATCTGGCGCACGTTGGAAAACGCCCAGGCCAACGCCGCCAACACGGTCACCGCGTACAGCGCCAGGAACGCCAGGCGCCCGGCCTGGATCCATGGGCTGTCCGGGCTGTCACGCTCGATCATGGCTGAATGTCCTTCGGCCCATCCACCAGCGCGCGGAACGGCGCAGCGTCGGTGCGCAAGATGATCTTGGTGCCTGGCGTGACCACGGTGCCCAACGTATCCAGCGAACGCAGCAAGTTATACAGCTGCGGATTACCTGCATAAGCGCGGCCATAGATCTGCGCTGCTTCGACCCGCGATTGCGCTTCGATATCGGCCGCTTTCACTGTGGCGTCAGCCTGCACGATCCGCGCATCGCGCTCGGCAGCCGAGCGAATCTGCGCCGCTTCACGCTTGCCTACGGCCGTGCGTTCGGTGGCGATGGTTTCACGCTCGGCGCGCATACGGTCGACGGTAGCGGTGAGGGTCACCGACGGCAAGGTCAGGCGTTCCACGCCCACTTGCGCCACGCGCACGCCATAGGTGGTGAGCAATTGTTGATCAATCTGCTGACGCAACTGCGCTTCGAAATCGGCGATGCGTACCTGGCTGGCGTCAGTGTTGATCAGGCTAGACAGATCGAAACTGGCCGCCGTGGTTTCCAACGCTGAGCCCACGAAGGTGCGAATCTGCCGCGCCGCTTCATCCGGCTGGTTCTGCACGGCACGCATGAAGCGCTGCACATTGTCGGCATCACCTTGCACCTGCCAAGCCACGTAGGCCTGCACGATGATGCGCAAGCCATCGCGGGTGCCCACATCCTGCAAGCCGCTGGAGGTCGTGCGCAGGCGCAGGTCCACTGGGATCGCCGCTTCGAACGGCGCCGGCCAGCGCCAGCCCAGGCCCGGCTCCAGCAGCACCCGCGACGGGTTGCCAAAGCGAGTGATCACCGTGGCCTCGCCGGAGCGCACCTGCACCAGGCTCGCCGCCGCCACCGCAAACAGCACCAGTAAAACGGCCCAGGCCATGCGCCGCCAGGGGAAGGGACCGGCGGCGTGTTCATCACCGTGATGATGGTGGTGGCCATGATGATGGTGATGACCGTGATCATGATCGTGAGAATGAGCGCTCAACAGACAGACTCCTTATTGAACGGCTTTGCGCGGCACCACTGGGTCGGCCGGCAAAGTAAAAGAACGCAGATCGATCGTCGGCGCGCCATCGGCGCCCAGGCGGTGATCCAGAATAAGCAACTTGGCATTGGCCAGGCCCTGGCTCAGTTGGCCGAGGTACTGTTCCAGCACGAACGCTTTGCCTGCGGTGGCATAGGCTTTTTGCTCAGCGGCAAAACGCAGGTCGGCGGCCTGGGCCCCGGCATTCACTTCGTGGGCGCTGGCCTGGGCCTGATCGCGGACAGTGCTGGCTTGCAGCAGCGCCTGGTTGGTTTGCTCGCTGGCCGCACCCCGCTCACGGGAGATCAGTGCCTGAGCGCCGATCTGCGCCGCCTGCACGCCGTGGTAGGCGTTGGCGGCACCGGCTGGTGGGTGAATGGCTTCCACCACCGTGGCAAGAATTTCCACGCCGCTGTCGAGCGTGTTCAGGTCTGCCTGCACCGCGCGGCCCACCTCGTCAGCGAGGCTGGTACGTTGTTCACCCAGCAATTCGTCGAGCGTGCGTGAGGCAAAGTCATGCACGAGGATGCGGCTGGCGGTGCTGCGGATCAGCGTCGGCACATCCGCGCTGTTATAGGTGGCGGCGAGCGCGGCCTGATCGTTCAGGCCAATACGGTAGACAAAACGCACGTCCATATTGACGATCTGAAAGCCCTGCTTGTCGCTGCTGCTGCTGGCGATCACCTGGGACTTATCATTCACATGGCTGGCGTCCCACAAACGGTTGGCAACCGTCGGCGCCGGGCCTTCAGCAGAGGCCAGTTCGGGTACGGCGGCTTCGCTGACGCTGGTGGCCAACTCATGCACCACGCCATTCTCCACACTCAATACGCGGCCCAGCGGCCACGGCAAACCGGCATGCAGGCCAGGGCCGAAGACTTCGACAGGCTTACCGAAACGTTCATAAATCCCACGGCCCTGCAGGGGCACTTCATGCACGCCGGTCAGCGACCAGCCCACGGCCAGCACCACCAGTAACACCGGTAGAAACGCTCGGCGCATGTAGGTAAACGCCCAGATCTGGCGCAGGTCGATGCCGAAGCGGTTGTGTAATTCATGCTGCAGGGCGAGCAAGGGCTGCGGCGGCCAGCGCAGCAGCCCGGCGATAAAGCTCTGGGCCATCAAGCGCGGCTCGAGGCGCGGTTGGTGTGGGCTGAACAGCGACAACACGCCCCTGAGTACAAACTCCAGCGCCACCAGCGCCGGCAAGAGGCCCATCAGCGTCGCCAGGCGCAGCGGCCATACCGATTCGGCACCGGCAAACAACAGGCAAATCGCACTGATCACCAGGCAGATGATCGCGACGCGGCTCAACTGCGCCAACTGCGAGGCTTCCGGCCATTGCGTCATCGTTTCCTGAGCGAGGCGGCGCTCGAACACCAGCAAACCAAAGGCCAGCGCCAACGCCAGGGCAGCGCCGATGCTGGCGGACTGACCTACCGCGGCGGCGGGCAACGCCAGGTTCCAGAACTCGATGATGCTGACCAGCACCAGCAGAGAGGCTCCACACAGCCATATCACCGGGGCACCGATCTGCGCCAACAGGCCACTGCCGAAACGCCCGATCAGCCCCGCGTAGCCGCCCGCCTCCGCCACAGGCTCGGCGTCGACGGAGGGCTCTTCAAGCGCCTGGGCACGCCAGTCGGCCACCCACCACGCCGATTGCAACCCGGCCACCAGCACCATCAACGCCGAAGAACAGTTGATCAGCACCACGGGCCAGATCGACAGCGGTGCGAATAAAGCGACAAACAACGCCAGCACCCAACCGGCGACCGCCAAGGTCGTCAGGCTGATGCCGGCTTTGCGCAATCGACGGGCCTGGAACAGCCCCTGCTGAAAACGCGGCAGGCCCTCAACCGAAGCGCCGTCCGCTTCTAGATCCACTTGCATCCACTTAACGCCCGCATACATACAATTGGTTACGATATAACACAAGGCGTGAAATTTTTGTTCTCTTAGAAGCAGATCGTGACTAAACCCCCATAAACACGAGTCATCACTGGTGCGGGCCAGGATTAATCGGCACACTTCAAAACTGTTTCTCGCGGGTTCACGGACAAGGAAGCGCCACCTTCATGATTTCCATCTACCAACTCAAGCCGCGGTTTCAAAACCTGCTGCGCCCCCTCGTGCAACGCCTCTACGACAACGGCACCACCGCCAACCAGATAACCGTCCTGGCCGGAGTCGTTTCCTTGCTCGTGGGCCTGCTGATCGCCGGTTTCGCCCAACATCTGTGGCTGTTTGCGCTGATCCCGCTATGGATGGTCCTGCGCATGGCCCTCAATGCCATCGACGGCATGCTCGCCCGCGAGTTCGGCCAGCAATCGCGCCTGGGTGCCTACCTCAACGAACTGTGCGACGTGATCGCCGACAGCGCGCTGATCCTGCCGTTTGCGCTGATCCCCGGCGTGAGCCTGGCGCCAGTCTTACTGGTGGCGTTGCTGGCGGTGTTCAGCGAATACGCCGGTGTCCTGGGTCCGATGGTGGGCGCTTCGCGGCGCTATGACGGGCCGATGGGCAAGAGTGACCGGGCATTTGTATTGGGTGTGCTGGCCACCGGCGTGGCGCTGGGCTGGTTCGCCGCTGCCTGGGTCGATGCGGTGATGTGGCTGGTTGCCGCCCTGCTCGCCTACACCCTGGTCAACCGTGTGCGCCAGGGCCTCAAAGAAGAACAAACCTCTCCGATTGCATAAGGATTTTTGCGATGCGCGAACAGCAAGAACACACCTTCAGTACCCATGATGGCGTCGAGCTTTTCTACCGCCACTGGCCAGCCGCCGCTCCTTCAAGCGGTGAACCGCGCAAGGCAATCCTGCTGTTCCATCGCGGCCATGAGCATTCGGGGCGCATTGCCCATCTGGTCGACGAACTCGACCTGCCGCAATTCGATTTTTTCGCCTGGGACGCCCGTGGCCATGGCCAATCGCCCGGCGAGCGTGGCGACAGCCCCAGCTTCGCCACCAGCGCCCGCGACGTGCAAACCTTTTGCGAGCACATCCGCAGCGCCTACGGCATTGATGAGGAAAACTTCGCCGTTATCGCCCAAAGCGTCGGCGCGGTGATCGCGGCGACCTGGGTACATGATTACGCGCCGAAAATCCGCGCGCTGGTGCTCGCCTCCCCAGCCTTCAAGGTCAAGCTCTACGTGCCCTTTGCACGGCCGGGCCTGGCGCTGCTGCGCAGGTTTCGCGGCAATTTTTTCGTCAACAGTTACGTCAAGGCCAAGTTCCTCAGCCACGACCCGGAGCGCGTGGCGTCCTATGACAGCGACCCGCTGATCACCAAGGCCATCTCGGTGAATGTGCTGCTGGGTCTGTACGAAGCCGCCGACCGGGTTGTCGCTGATGCCCAGGCGATCCAGGTACCGACGCAGTTGCTGATCTCCGGTTCCGACTTTGTGGTGCACCGCAAACCCCAGCAGCAATTTTTCGATCGCCTGGGCAGCCTGAAGAAAGAGCTGCATATCCTCCCCGGTTTCTTCCACGACACCCTTGGCGAACGCGACCGTGCCACGGCCGTGAGCAGCGCCAGACGCTTTATCCTGCAGAACTTCACCCAGCCACTGGACCGCGCATCATTGCTCGATGCCGACAAGCTGGGCGCCACCTGCGCCGAATCCGAAGCCCTCGCCGCGCCGCTGCCCCACAACTCCCTGCGTGACCTGTACTGGCGTATGACCCGCGCCAGCATGGGCCTGGGCAAAAATTTGTCGGACGGGGTGAAACTGGGCTTCGACACCGGTTTCGACTCCGGCAGCACCCTGGATTACGTGTACCGCAACCAACCCAGCGGCAAGGGCGCGCTGGGGCGGATGATCGACACCCATTACCTCGACTCCATCGGCTGGCGCGGCATTCGCCAGCGCAAGCTCAACGTCGAGGAGTTGCTGCGTTTGGCCATGGCCAAGTTGCGTGACGATGATCGCCAAGTGCGCATTGTGGATATCGCCGCCGGCCACGGGCGCTACATTCTCGAAGCGTTGCAGGGGGTGTCGCCGCTGCCGGAATCGATCCTGCTGCGTGACTACAGCGATATCAACGTGCGCGACGGTGGCGCGCTGATCCGCGAGAAAGGCCTGGGAGATATCGCGCAGTTTATCAAAGGCGATGCATTCGACCGGGCGGATCTGGCGGCTTTGGAACCCAAACCGACCCTGGCGGTGGTGTCCGGGCTGTATGAATTGTTCGCCGATAACGCCATGGTCGGCGGTTCGCTGGCCGGTCTTGCCGAAGCGGTGGAGCCCGGCGGTTACCTGGTCTACACCGGCCAGCCGTGGCACCCGCAACTGGAGTTGATCGCACGCGCACTGACCAGCCACCGCCAGGGCCAGGCCTGGGTGATGCGCCGGCGCAGCCAGGCGGAAATGGATCAACTGGTCGAGGCGGCGGGCTTTCGCAAGATCACCCAGCGCGTGGATGAGTGGGGTATTTTCAGCGTGTCCCTGGCACAGAAGATCTGAACATGCGCGAGCCCGGTCTACTGAAGCCTGCCGTCCTGTGGCTGCTGCTGTTGGCGCCGCTGTTTTTCAGCACCTACGGCTTTGCCACTTGGGTGACCAGCCAGCGCAGCGACGTCGGTACCCTGGTGTTCGATTGGGAAACCCACATGCCGTTCTGGGCATGGACCATCGTGCCTTACTGGTCAATCGACCTGCTTTACGGGTTTTCCCTGCTGCTACCCAATAGTCGGCATGAGTTGAAACAACATGCGCTGCGGCTGCTGTCCGCCCAAGCTATTGCAGTCAGTTGCTTCCTCATCTGGCCGCTGCGCTTTACCTTCGAGCGGCCAGAACTGGATGGCGTATTCGGCTGGCTGTTCGCCGTACTCGCAGGCTTCGATAAGCCCTTCAACCAGGCGCCATCGCTGCATATCGCATTGCTGGTGATCCTGTGGGTCATGTATCAGCGGCATACCCAAGGCGTATGGCGTTGGCTGGTGCACGGCTGGTTCGCCTTGATCGGCATTTCGGTGCTGACCACTTATCAACATCACTTTATCGACTTACCCACAGGCGCCCTCGCCGGTTGGCTTTGCGTTTGGTTGTGGCCGCTGGAGCATCCGAGCCCGCTGCGCAATGCACGACTGACGCGGGATAACCAGCGCTGGCGCATAGGCCTGCGGTATGGCCTGGGCGCAGTGGCGCTGCTGGTCCTGGCATTGGTATTGGGCGGGTGGTGGCTGTGGTTGATCTGGCCAGCGGTGTCCCTGGGTTTGATCAAGGCGAATTACCTGGTGCTCGGCGCACCGGGCTTTCAGAAGCGTAACGATGGTCGCCTGACCCCGGCGGCACGCTGGCTCTACGCGCCCTACCTGGCTGGCGCGTGGATAAACTCGCGATTGTGGACACGCAAGCATCCACAACCTGACCTGATTGTGGATAACGTTTGGCTCGGGCGAATTCCCACAACGCACGAGCAAGATTCATTCAAGGCCATCGTCGACTTCTGCGCCGAATTGCCGATTAATCCACAGGGCCGCGCCTATCGGTCCATCCCTGTGCTGGACCTGATCGCGCCCACCCCAGCCGAATGCCGCCAAGCCGCCGACGCCATCGAGCAATTACGCTTGAACGGCCCACTGCTGGTGTGTTGTGCCCTCGGCTATTCGCGCAGCGCCACCGCCGTTGCCGCCTGGCTGCTGCACAGCGGACGGGCCGCTACGTTGGATGAGGCGCTGGCTATTATTCGTACAGCGCGGGCCGATGTGGTCCTGCACCCTGCTCACCGTGAAGCTTTGGAGGGTCTAGCCCATGCCCGCTGATATGGAACTCCAGGTAACCGCCAGCCTGCTGCGCCGTGGCCGTTCGCTGGATCAGTTATCCACAGGTCTGACGGTACTCGGCTTTTTGCTCGGTCTGGCGCAACTGCTGATGGCCAGTATCTCGACCATCTGCCTGTTGCTGGCCCTGTGGATGGTTGTCCTCGGGCTGCTGCAAAAGTACTGGGCATTGCGCGTGGCGTTCGACGCCGACCTGTTCGCCCTGTTGGCCCGCGACACCACGCGCACCCCGGACCTCGATCAGGCCCTGGTGAGCCTGGGCCTGCAATCGGCCAAGCGCGTCGGCCGGCCCTGGACCGAACGCCGGCGTGGCGCCCTCAAACTGCTGCGCAAACAAGCCTGGTTGCTCGGCGCGCAAGCGCTGCTGACCCTGGCCGTGATTCTCGCCAGCCCTTGGCTACCTTTCGCCGGATAAGGAACTCCCATGTTCGAACCCGTAGTCGCCACGCTGATTACCTCGATGGCCCGCACCGTCACCGGCGCTCGCAGCCTGTGGCTCGGTTGCGCCCCGGTGCCGGTGCAACGCATCTACTTCGCCAACCACAGCAGCCACGGCGATTTCGTATTGCTCTGGGCCTCGCTGCCGCAGAACCTGCGCAAATTCACGCGCCCGGTGGCCGGCAGCGATTACTGGAACGCCAGTGCCCTGCGCCGCTACATCATCCACCGCGTGTTCAACGGCGTGCTGATCGACCGTGAGCGCAAAGACCCTGTGGATAATCCATTACAGCCCATGCTCACGGCCCTGGAAGGCGGCGACTCGCTGATCATTTTCCCAGAAGGCACGCGTAACCTGGAGGACGGCCTGCTGCCGTTCAAGAGCGGCCTGTACCACCTGGCAAAAAGTTACCCACAGGCCGAACTGATTCCGGTATGGATTGCCAACCTCAACCGAGTCATGCCCAAAGGCCGCGTGCTGCCGCTGCCGTTGCTGTGCACCACCAGCTTCGGCGCGCCTCTGCAATTGGCACAAGACGAAGACAAAGCCACTTTCCTCGCCCGCAGCCGCGACGCCCTGCTCGCCCTTGCCCCGGAGCACGTCTGACATGGATAGCCAAACCCTGGTGTTGTTCGGCGGCATCGGCGCGATCCTGGTGCTCGCTTCGCTGATTGGCCTGATCCTCAAGCTGCGCACCCGCGACACCCCGAACGCGGTGATCGACAACCTCAACGCCCGCATCAATGCGTGGTGGGTGATGGTGGTAGTGATCGGCATCGCCTTCTGGCTCGGCACCGGCGCGGTGATCCTGCTGTTCTACGCCGTGTCGTTCTACGCCCTGCGCGAATTCCTTACCCTTACGCCCACGCGCCGCAGCGATTATCCGGCCTTGGTGGCCGCGTTCTACCTGGCGCTGCCGCTGCAATACCTGCTGATTTATTCGGATTGGTACGGGCTGTTCTCGATCTTCATTCCGGTGTACGTGTTCCTGCTGCTGCCGATCCTCGCTTCGCTGGGGGGCGACAGCACGCACTTCCTCGAGCGCGCCTCCAAGGTGCAATGGGGCTTGATGATCGCCGTGTTCTGCGTGTCCTTCGTACCGGCGTTGCTGACCCTCGACATCCCAGGCTATGAAGGTCGCAACCTGTTGCTGATCGCCTATCTGGTGATCGTGGTGCAACTGTCGGATGTGCTGCAGTACGTGTGCGGCAAGCTGTTCGGCAAACACAAGATCGCGCCCAACCTCTCGCCTTCCAAAACCGTGGAAGGGTTTGTTGGCGGTATCCTGTTGTCGTCCCTGATTGGCGCAGCGCTGTGGTGGACCACACCGTTCAATCCGTGGCAATCGTTCTTGATCGCGCTCTTGATCAACTTGCTCGGGTTTGCCGGCGGCATCGTAATGTCGGCGATCAAGCGCGACCGGGGGGTGAAGGACTGGGGCCATATGATCGAAGGCCACGGAGGGATGCTGGATCGGCTGGATTCCGTGTGTTTCGCAGCGCCGATCTTCTTTCATCTGGTGCGCTACTGGTGGACGTGATGCCGCCGTTCCAAGGCGCGATGAAGCTCACAAATGTGCGAGCGACTGCGCTCCCACATTAGCGTTTTTTACGCTGTATTCACGTCATCTTTTATATCAAATACGCGTGTAAGATAAGCCGCACTTTGCCAGGGATGCTCACCATGTTCGACTCGTTGAAAGCGATCAGCCGCCGTATTAGCGGTGCCTTATTGACCGTGGTGGGGGCCGTTTTCGGTCAATGGCATCCGCCGCTCTGGCTACGCAGCATCGGCCATGGCCTGGCCAACCTGGGCCGCAAGGCGCGCGCTTATCCTCGCCAGGCCGGCGCAGGGGTGTTGGGCCTGGCCCTGTTGGCCGGTGCCGGTTTTTATGGCTGGCAGTGGTATTCGCACCTGCCCAAACCCCATACCGTAGGTTATTCGCTGCACAAACCGAACCTGACCGATTACACCCAACCTCAACCGGTTGTGGATAACTTGCAGGTGCGCTTCGCCGAGTCCGTGGCTCCGCTGGCCGCGATGGGCAAACCGGTCACCGCTGGCATCACCCTCAAACCAAACATCGCCGGTACCTGGCGCTGGTCCGATGACCACACATTGCTGTTCGTGCCGGAAAAAGACTGGCCCATCGACGCGCATTACACCGTCGATATGAGCAAGAAAAACCTGCTGGCCGACGGTGTGCTGCTCGATCAATACAGCACGCAGTTCTCCACCCAACCGTTCCGCGCCACCCTGGCGCAAAACGAGCTGTATCAGGATCCGTCCAACCCGACATTGAAACAGCTGGTGGCGACCTTTCACTTTTCCCACCCGGTGGATGAAGACAACCTGCGCAAGCGTGTATCGATAACCCTCGGCAAAGGCTTGGCCTACCGCGACGCGCAGTTACCCAACCGCCCGGAAATCACCTTCGACGAAAAGAAGCTCAACGCCTACGTACGCTCCGCTGCCTTGGCTACCCCGCTGGAAAGCACGCCGGTCAGCGCCAAGCTCGACGAGGGCATCAAAGCCCGCGACGGCGGCAACGCCAGCACCGCGCCCCTGGTGTCGGAAGTCACCGTACCCGGTCGTTACCGCCTGACATTTACCGGCGCCGAAGTGAGTTTCGTCGACAACGAACGCGGCGAGCCCGAACCGGTATTGATGTTCAGCAGTTCCAGCGCCGTGGCCGATGAGACCATCGCCGGTAAGGTCCAGGCTTGGCTGCTGCCGGCAAAAGCCCAGGACGATACGCGCCCCTACTCCGCCAACGATATCGACGACGCCCTGCTGGCCCGCAGCACCAAGGTCAACCTGACCCATGTGCCCAGCGTCGAACCTCTGAACACGCTGCACGCCTTTAAATTCAAGGCCCCGGCCGGTCGCGCACTGTATGTGCGCGTTCCCGCCAACCTGGAAGCCATCGGCGGCTATCTGGCGAAAAATCCTACGGCATCGCTGATCAGCATGCCGGCGTACCCTCGCACGTTGCAGTTCCTGTCCGATGGCGCACTGCTCAGCCTCAACGGTGAAAAACGCCTGGGGTTCATGGCCCGTGGCGTACCCGGCGCCCATGTGGAAATTGCCCGCCTGCTGCCCAACCAGTTGCAACACCTGGTGGACCAGAGCAGTGGCAGCTTCGCCCGGCCGAATTTCAGCAACGAGTATTTTGATCGCATGGTCGAGCGCCAGTCGCTGGATATCCCGCTGTCATCCAGTGACCCGGCCAAAACCGTCTACGACAATGTCGACCTCAGCCACTACCTCACCGCCAATGGCGGCCGGCGCGGCATTTTCGTGCTCAAACTCAGCCCGCAGGATGATCCGGCCACGCGCACGTTCGAGTACGACCGCAGCAGTACCAGCGACCTGCGTTTCATCGTGGTGACGGACCTGGGCATCATCGCCAAACGCTCCAGCGATGGGAGCCATGATGTGTATGTGCAATCCATTGGCAATGGTTCACCAGGGGCCGATGTACAAGTCGACATCATGGGCCGCAACGGCCTGCCGGTCGCCAGCGGTCATACCGACAGTGAAGGCCACGCGCATTTCGCCAAGCTCGATGAACTGCGTCGTGAGAAAACGCCGCTGATGTATGTGGTCACTCGCGGCAACGATCAGTCGTTCCTGCCGATTGCCCGTCAGTCCCAGCAGCTGGATTTGTCGCGCTTCGATGTAGGCGGCTTGGAAGAGGACGGCGCGATTGATCGCCTCAGCGCCTACCTGTTCACTGACCGCGGCCTATATCGCCCGGGCGAAACCGCGCACCTGGGCATGATTGTACGTAGTGGCAATTGGAAAGGAGCCCTGCAGGGCGTGCCGGTGGAACTGCAAATCACCGATCCGCGCGGCCTGGAAGTGATTCGCCAGCCGCTGAAGCTGTCCGCCAGCGGCTTTGAGAGCTTTGATTTCCCCAGCAGTGAAGTCGCCCCCGCCGGGGAATACACGGCGACCTTGCAGTTGATTGGCCAGAAGCAGACACGCACCGACCTGGGCAGCGTGAGCTTCAAGGTCCGCGACTTCGAGCCCGACCGCATGAAGGTCAGCCTGAGCCTGCACGACACCCCCGTGCAAGGCTGGATTCCACCGGACCAGGTGGTGGCCAAAGTCACCGCCATGCACCTGTTCGGCGCCCCGGCAGCCGGCAGGCGCGTCACCGGAAAAATGTCCCTGAGCCCGACGCTCGCGGCGTTTGACCGTTACCCCGACTACCGCTTCCGCCTCAACAACGGCCTGGAAGAAGCCAGCACCGAAGACCTCGCCGAAACCACCGTCGACGACAACGGCCAGGCCGTGCTCGACCTCAACCTGCAACGTTTCGCCAACAGCACGTATCGTTTGCAAGTGATGACCCAGGTGTTCGAGGCCGAAGGTGGCCGTAACGTGGCTGCGCAAAGCGCCTTGCTGGTGTCGCCCGCACCTTACCTCGTCGGTGTGAAAAGCCAGGACTCCCTGTCGTACGTCGCCAAGGACACCCCGCGTGAAGTGCAATGGCTGGCCGTGGCGCCAGACCTGACGCCGCTGGCGGTAGACGGCCTGACCACGGAAGTGGTCGAGCACCGCTATGTGTCGGTGCTGGTGAAACAGTCCAACGGCACCTACAAGTACGAGTCGCGCATCAAGAACATCAGCCAGCCGGCCTCGCCGCTGGCGATGACTGCGCAAGGTGCCATGCAGACCCTGAACACCGGCACGCCGGGGGATTTCACCCTGCAACTGAAAGACGCCAATGGCAACCTGCTCAACCAGATCGACTACAGCGTGGCCGGGCGTGGCAACACTTCGCGCTCCCTGGAACGCAACGCCGAACTGCAACTGCGCCTGGACAAGCGCAGCTACGCCACGGGTGATGAAATCGCCATCAGCCTTCGCGCGCCGTACACCGGTGCCGGTTTGATTACCATCGAGCGCGACAAGGTCTACACCCAGCAGTGGTTCAAGGCCGACAGCACCAACAGCGTGCAACATATCCGCGTGCCGGAAGGGCTTGAGGGCAATGCCTACGTCAACGTGCAGTTTGTGCGCGACATGGGTTCGGCTGAGGTGTACATGAGCCCGCTGTCCTACGGTGTGGTGCCGTTCAGCATCAACCTGGATGCGCGACGCATGGCGCTGAAAGTTGAAGGCCAGGAGAAGATCGAGCCGGGGCAGACCCTGGACATCAAGGTCACCGCCGACCGCCCAGGTCGTGCGGTGGTGTACGCAGTGGACGAGGGCATCCTGCAAGTCGCGCGCTATCAGGCGCCGGACCCGTTGGGCTTCTTCTTCCAGAAGCGTGCGTTGGAGGTCGGTACCAGTCAGATTCTTGACCTGATCCTGCCTGAATTCAGCCGACTGCTCAGCGGGGCGGCGCCCGGTGGTGATACCGACGGCGCACTGGCCAACCACCTGAACCCGTTCAAGCGCAAACATCAGCCACCCGTGGCGTGGTGGTCCGGCCTGGTGGATCTGCCGGCCGGTGAAACCGTGCTGCATTACCAGGTGCCGGACAGCTTCAACGGCAAACTGCATATGTTCGCCGTGGCGGTGGACAGCGACAGCGTCGGTGTCAGCGAGGCCAATACCGAAGTACGTGGCCCGATTGTGATCACGCCGAACGTGCCCGCCTTTGTGGCGCCGGGGGATGTGTTCAACGTCAGCGCCGGGGTGTTCAGCAACCTCGATGCGGCGGCGGATGTGAAGTTTGAAGTGCAGACCAGCGACGGCCTGGCTGTGCAGGGCGATAAAGGCAGCACCATGTCACTGCAACCGCGCAAGGAAGGCACCGCCGAGTTCAAGATCAAGGTCGGCGAAACCCTGGGCTCCGCAGACCTGCGCTTTGTCGCCGTGCTGCCCAATGGCAAACGCATCCAAGTTGCCGAGACCACGTCGATCCGTCCACTGAGCGAGCACCGCGTCGCCCTGAGCCTGGGCCGTTTCGACAGCGCCAGCAAAGAGCTCAAGCCGACTCGCGAGTTGTTCAGCCAACTGCGCGACGTGCAACTGGGCGTAGCGGCATCGCCCCTGGTGTGGGCCAACGGGCTTAAGCATTACCTGGACGACTACGGCTACGCCTGCACCGAGCAATTGGTGTCCAAGGCCATGCCGGCGTTGATCTGGGGCGGCACCGCACCCGAGGCCGAGCAGGCCTTCAGCGGCGCGGTACGTATGCTGCGCCAGCGCCAGAATTCGGCCGGCGGCTTCGGTTTGTGGGCCGCCAATCCGGACGTGGCGCCGTACGCCAGCCTGTACGCCACCGACTTCCTGATCGAAGCCAGGGAGCGCGGGCTGCCCGTTCCGGAAGATCTGCTGGTGCGCTCCAATGCGTACCTGACCGACCTGGCCAATGGTCCTAGCGAAGGTCTGTCGGAATTGCGCAACCGGGCCTATGCCAGTTACCTGCTGAGCCGTCAGGGGATTCTGGTGAGCGGTGCCCTGAGCGACATCCGCGAGCGCTACGAGAGTTACTTCAAGGACAGCTGGCAGAACGACCTGGGCGCGGCATACCTGGCCGCCAGCTACAAGTTGCTCAAGCAGGATCGCCAGGCCGATACGCTGTTCCGCAAAATCCCATGGCGCTCGCTTGTGGATAAGTGGGACAGCGACGGCCTGTATTACGACCCGCTGGTGCACGATGCCGAACACCTGCACCTGCTGGCGCGGCATTTCCCCGAGTTTCTGGACGATGTGCCGACAACCTTGCTGGATAAGCTCGGCAAACGCCTCAACGAGCAGCGCTACAACTCACTGTCGGCGGCACTCTTGCTGCGCGCGCTGGATAACTATGGCCAGCGTGCTCAGAGCGACATGACCCTCAAGGCCACTGCCTGGTTGGGCGACAAGCAGCAGCAACTGCTGGAGATGGCCGGCCAGCCGCCACGCGCCGCCGTGCCGCGCACCACGCAAAAACTGGTAATGGAAAAAACCGACGGCCCCGCCGCGTTCTACATGCTCAGCGAGGCCGGTTTCGACAAGGGTGCCAAGCTCAAGCCGATCAACAATGGCCTGGAAATCATCCACGAATACCTCGACCTCAAGGGTGAGCCGGTGAGCAAGGTCGCCGTGGGCGATGAGTTCCTGGTGCGCCTGCGCCTGCGCGCCACCGACCGTGATCAGGTGCAACAAGTGGCCGTGGTCGACCTGCTGCCAGGTGGCGTCGAGCCTGTGTATAACTTGCCGCCGGAACCTGAGCCCGCCAGCACCGCGCAAAGTGAAAGCGACGATTCCGAGTACGTGGAAACTGCAGACGGTGACGAAGAGGCGGATGCCTGGCAAGCGCCGATCGGCGAAACCGAGTTGAGCAACTGGCAGCCCGACTACGTGGACGTGCGGGATGATCGAGTGGTGCTGTACGGCACTGCGCTGCGCGATGTAGGCACCTTCGTCTACCGTGTACGTGCCACCAACGCTGGCACCTTCAACACGCCGCCGGCTTATGCCGAAGGCATGTACGAAACCACCCTGCAAGGGCGAGGCAAAGTAGGCCAGCTTGAAATTACCAAGCCTTAAACGCCTGACGCCGCTGCTGGCAACGGCGGCGTTCTTAGTGGGAGGGCTGGTGGGGCTGCGGTTGTGGCCCCACGCCTCGCTTGAGCAAGCGGTTACGTCGTCGCGGGTGGTAGTGGCCGACGACGGCTCGCTGCTGCGCATGACCCTGGCGGATGACGGGCAATATCGCCTCTGGCTGCCGCTGGAGCGTATGTCACCGTCACTGGTCGAAGCCTTGCTGCTCAAGGAGGACCGCAACTTCTACTGGCACCCGGGGATCAATCCCCCGGCGTTGCTGCGCGCGGCCATGGCCACCTACAGTGGTGGCCAGCGCCAGGGCGGTTCGACCTTGAGCATGCAACTGGCGCGACGCCTGTGGGATCTGAACACTCGCCAAGTGCCCGGCAAATTGCAGCAGATGGCCTTGGCCGTGTGGCTCGAAGCGCGTTACAGCAAGCACGATATCCTTGAGGCCTACCTGAACCTGGCGCCCATGGGCGGCAATATTGAAGGAGCCGAGGCGGCCAGCCGTATCTACTTCGGTAAGTCGGCGGCGCAGTTGTCGTTGTCCGAGGCCTTGGCGTTGGCGGTAATCCCGCAACAACCGGGGCGGCGCGCCCGTTTCGGGCCATCATTGCAAAACGCGCGGCTGCGGTTGATGGCCGACTGGCGCGAGACTTATCCACAAGACCCCCGCAACGACAGCTTGCTGGATCTGCCTCTGGAAGCACGCAACCGCCAGCAGATCCCGTTTCTGGCGCCGCACTTGAGTGAACAGCTGCTGGCGTCCCAAACCGGCAACGAGTTGAACACCACCCTCAGCCTGCCCCTTCAGCAATTACTGGAACGCCTGATCACAGGCTTTATCGCGGAGCGACGCGGCAACGGTGTGGAAAACGCCACGGCCATCCTGATCGACAGCCGCGACCAGAGCGTCAAGGCATTGGTGGGCTCGGCGGATTACTTATCCACAAGCATCCATGGTCAGGTCAACGGCGTGTTGTCACGACGTTCGCCGGGGTCGACGCTCAAACCGTTTCTGTATGGACTGGCGCTGGATCAAGGGGTGATTCATCCCATGAGCATCCTCAAGGACCTGCCCAGTAACTTCGGTTACTTCCAGCCAGAAAATTTCGACGGCAGTTTCGTCGGCCCACTGACGGCTCGGGATGCATTGATCCGCAGCCGTAATATCCCGGCCGTATGGCTGGCCAGCCAGCTCAAATCGCCCACGCTGTACGGTTTACTGCAACGTGCCGGGGTCAAGGGCCTGCGCAACGAGAGCCACTACGGCCTGGCCCTGGCCCTCGGCGGCGGCGAAATGACGCCCGAAGAGCTGGCGCGGCTGTATGTGATGCTCGCGGGTGACGGGCATCTGCGGCCGTTACGCTATTTGCAGGAGCAACCGCAAACCGTCGGTGCACAACTGCTGACGCCTCAGGCGGCGTTTATGGTGCGCGACATGCTGCGCCATAACCCGCGTCCAGACGGATTGCCCGGCCGCCACTGGCGCACGGCGTGGAAAACCGGCACTTCCTGGGGTTTCCATGATGCCTGGAGTGCCGGCCTGGTCGGCCCCTACGTGCTGGTGGTGTGGGTGGGCAACTTCGACGGTCGGCCGAACCCGGCATTTGTCGGCGCCAAGACGGCTGCGCCGCTGTTCTTCCGCATTGCCGATGCCCTGCCGCTGGCCTTGCCCAACGTGGTGATCAAAGCCGACAAACCGCCCGCCGGACTGGTGCGCATCGATGTGTGTGCGGCCTCCGGTGAACTGCCCAACCGCTGGTGCCCGCAAACCCGCAAGACCTGGTACATCCCCGGCGTGTCCCCGATTCGCGTCTCCAACCTGCACCGTCCGGTGCTGATCGACACCCGCACCGGCAAAGCCGCGTGCCCGCCGTTCGATCCGCAATACACCCGTGAAGAAGTCTTCGAATTCTGGCCCAGCGACGTGCAGCGTCTATACCGCGCCGCTGGCCTGCCACGGCGTACGCCGCCCAATGTGATGAAAAACTGCCAGCCCAACCGCATCGGTGATTCAAGCGAAGCGCCGCAGATCCGCTCGCCGCTGACCCAAGTGAGTTATCAACTGCGCCTGTCCCAACCGCAGGAAAGCATCCCGCTGAATGCCAACGCGGCCAGCGATGCGGTGACGTTGTACTGGTTTGCCAACCAGACGTTGATTGGCCAGGGCTCACCGCAGACCACATTGAACTGGCGGCCGGGCAAGTCGGGGGAGTATCGGTTGCGGGTCAGTGATGATCAGGGGCGCAGTGCCAGCCGTGGATTGAAGGTGGAGTTTGTGCCGTGATCGGGCGCCTCTGTTGGCTGGCTCCGTAAAACCGCCGGTGAGGCTGCGCAAACAGAGAGCGTTTTAAACGTCCGCCCGATCACTCTCTCAAATGGCTGGCGCCTGTTACAAGGCCCCTCCCTGGCTCTACATCTGCCTGCCGTCACGCGCCGCAATTGCAACCGTGGTCGGTGATTCAGCCAATGGCACGAAGCGCCGTGTAGCGCCATCAAGCGCATCGATGCACCCCGCCTCGATGTCGTAGACCCAGCCGTGCAGATTCATGCGCCCCTGTTCGAGCGCCAGGGCAACCGAGGGATGCGTTCGCAGGTTGGCCAGCTGCGCGATCACGTTTTCGCGCACGAGACCATCGAGCTTCGCGCGGGGTGTGTCGAACTCATGCGCTGCGTTAATCGCTTTCGCGGCGTCCGAGTGCCGCAACCAGTTAGCGACCGCAGGAAGGTGGTCCAGGCAGGTGCAGCGTGAGATCGCGCCCATTGCGCCGCAGTCCGAGTGGCCGCAGATCACGATGTCTTGTACGCCGAGCACTGCGACTGCATATTCCACCGTGGCTGAAACGCCGCCGGGTTCAGGACCATACGAGGGCACGATATTACCGGCGTTGCGAATCACGAATAGTTCGCCCGGTTCGCGCTGTGTAAGGAGTTCCGGTACTACACGACTGTCCGAGCAAGTAACGAATAAAGCCTTCGGATTTTGTGCTGTCGCCAGCTGCTTGAAAAGCTCGACACGTTGCGGATACACCTCGCGCTGAAACCGCAGAAAACCGTCAATGATGTCACGCATAAAGTCCTCCAAACCCGAATACCGGATACTGGCGCGGGCACTCGATATGCCATCGCGCCGTTGTGGTCGTGATTATTGCAGACGTCGCGCCTATTGGCTGTAGTCGTTCGGCGATGGACGTCGAGCCGTGCACGGCGCCGCAGATTTGCGAAACATCGAGGCGGTCGACATTTATCGTTCGCATGGCCCGGTGATCGCAGATCCAGCCAGCCCGTGGGCGGACATTGGGCAACTCTTTGACAATAACGTTTCTGTAACTGACGAACGGTTAACTTGTGACTATATTCACATGTAGTCACAAGTTGTCATCAATCGTCGGGATGCGTAAGCTGCTCCCATGAATCAGCCAACACCACCTTCGCCCAGCACTCGCGGCCCAGCCGATCATGATATTCGCGACCAGATTGTCGCGGCGGCCAACGAGCATTTCAGCCAATACGGTTACGCCAAGACCACGGTGTCCGACCTGGCCAAGGCCATCGGCTTCTCCAAGGCGTACATCTACAAATTCTTCGATTCCAAACAGGCAATTGGCGAGGCCATTTGCTCCGGCTGTCTTGCGAAGATCGTCGAGGCCGTCGAGGAAGCCATAAACGAGGAGGGAATCTCTTCGACAGAGCGTTTTCGCCGTCTGGTCAAAACCCTGATCACCACGGGAATCGACCTGTTCTTCAATGACCGCAAACTCTACGACATTGCCGCATTCTCCGCGTCGGAACGCTGGCCCAGCTCCCAGGTGTATGACGCGCGAATCAAACAGTTCGTGGTGCAGGTAGTGCGTGAAGGGCGCGAAAGTGGTGAGTTCGAGCGCAAGACACCCCTGGATGAAACCGTCGAGGCGATACACCTGACCCTTCGGCCTTTCGTCAATCCTCTGTTGCTGCAATACAGCCTCGATCACGTCGAGGTCGCACCTACGCTTACAGCCAACCTCATCCTGCGTAGCCTGATGCCCTGAGGGAACGGCTGCTGGTCGCAGCCCTCCCCGTTCAAACGACTTCTTTTGCAATCGGTTTGTATCTAAGTGGCTAGACTAATTTGTCCTGATTGTGACTAATTAAACAAACAGTCACTTGATTAAATATGACATGGCGCTGTTTTTGAGTGATCACTAAGATCACGCTCACCAACGGAATGCTCAGCGTGGCAGGGGCCGGCGGACAACGCTGTACTCGTCACTGGAACTCAGCGCCCATGACATTCGCCATCAGACGTTGGTGAAGCCAGCGTGGCGTGGCCCAGGTCAGCACCGTGAGCACTTTGTTGCCGAAGCCGGGTACGACACTCATGCGTCCGGCTTGCAGCGCTCGGATACCTGCGCGAACCACGGGTTGAGGTTGCATCATCACCATTCTCAGCGCGGGCGTGAGTTTCTGGTTGGCGCTTTGGGCAAATCCCGTGTCGGACATACCCGGGCACAGTGCAGTCACGACGACGCCATGGCCCTTGAGCTCCTGGTGCAGCGCCTCGGAGAAGCGCAGCACGTAGGCTTTGGCCGCTGAATAGACCGCGAAATTCTTCACGCCCTGGTAGGACAGCAGGCTGGCGACCTGCAGTATGTGACCGCGGCGGCGAATGCGCATGTCCGCGGCGAATAGGCGAGTCATGATGGTCAGGCTGGCGATGTCCAGGTTGATCATTGACAGGGACTGGTCAATGGCATGGTCCAGGAACGGGCCCTGCAATCCATGCCCGGCATTGTTGATAAGCACATCGACCGCAATCCCTTGCTGAACCAAGCGCTTGTGCAACTGGGTCACCGCCGGAATCGAAGACAGGTCGACTTGCTCGATCACCACCTCGATACCGAAACGCCCGCGCAGTTCTTTCGACAGCGCTTCGAGCCTGTCGAGCCGACGTGCGACCAGAACGAGGGATTTTCCCTGCGCGGCGTATTGCCGGGCAAACTCCTCGCCAAACCCGCTCGAGGCGCCGGTAATGAGCACCCAGGAATTCTGGTTCGTTTTCATGTAGCCGGACTCCGGTTGTAATGACTGAAAACAACAGCGACTGTGCGTGCCCCAGTGCGAGCGGGCTGGTGTTTATGCCGGATCATCGATTCGCCACGGACTGTGGCTGGGGCGCTTGCCAACCGCCGCCGAGCGCCCGGAATGCCGCGACCGCAGCCCGGGCCGATTCGGTGCGTGCTTGTGCACGGGCGTCGGAAGCCTGGAGCAGCATTTCGTCGGCATTGAGGACGTCTATCAGGCTGGCGGCGCCTTTCTGGTAGGCGATGAATGACGACTGGCGAGCCTCGGTCAGTGACGCTTCGCCCGCGGTCAGCGTAGTGGCCTGGGCTTCTCGGTTCACCAGGGCGGAGAGCGCGTTCTCGACATCTTCGGTGGCGCGCAACGCCGACTGGCGATAGGCGGCCAGGGCCTCGGCTTCCTGCCCCTTGGCCTGATCGATCTGCGCGTTGATGCGCCCAAAATCAAACAACCTCCAGCGCAGACCCAGCGCGCCCGATGCCTGGCTGGCGCCGCCGGAGAACAAATGCCCGGCGGACACGGATGTGGCGCTACCCAGCAAGGCGCTCAGGGAAAATTTAGGGTAGTACTCTGCGACTGCCTCACCAATGCGGGCACTGGAGGCCGCGAGACGGCGCTCAGCGACGATCAAGTCAGGTCTGCGGCGCAACAGGTCGGCCGGCGTTCCCATCTCCGTGATTTGTGGGGCCAGTGGAATGCTGCCAGCCTCGGCCAGTTGCTGGCGATGGGTGCCTGGCGGTGTTCCGAGCATCACGTCGAGGGCATTCATGGCGGCATCCAGTCCGGTCTGCAGCACCGGCACCGTTGCCTGCACCTGGGCGAGAGCACCCTCGGTCTGGCGGACCTGATAGCTGGCGGCGAGGCCTTTGCTGTACAGCAGCCGGACTTTCTCCAAGAGGTCCTGCTGAGTCTTGACCTGGCGATTGGCGATATCCAGCCGGGCCTGCAAGCCACGCAGCGTGAGGTAAATATCGGCAGTCTGCGCCGCGACGGCGAGCCTTGTTGCCACAGCACCAGCCTCGGAGGCCTGGTACTCGGCCAATGCGGCTTCTCGTCCGCGCCGCAGGCCGCCAAAGATATCCAGCTCCCAGCTAGCACCGAGGTCCAGTTCGTAGGCGTTTCCATAACGGTCAAACCCAGGGTTTGAATTGAGCACCTGACCCAGCGGCGTCTCGATGGACTGATAGGCGCGTGCAGCCTGGCCACTGATGTTTCCCGAAGGCAGCAAGGCGGCATTGGCTGCGCCCAGGCCTGCACGCGCCTGGGCGACTCGTGCCGACGCCTGCACCAGGTCGAGGTTCTGCTCCAGAGACCGGGTGACGAAGTCGGTCAGTACCGGGTCGCCAAACCCCACCCACCAAGCAGTAAGGCTGGCTTGCGATGCGCCCGTCCTGTGTTCGACAGAGGACTGGCCCATAAAACGTTGCGAAAGCGCAGCGTCGGGGCGCTGGTAGTCCGGACCGACCGCGCAGCTGGCCAACAAACTGGCGCTTACTAAAAACGCTAGGGGGCGAAGCGGTGGCATTGAGGTGCCCTCAGATGAATGCTTGTGACCATATTATATTATGGTCACACCCTGTCAATTGGTTAAGTAAACAGCCGAACGTCTCTAAAGCTGCCTGTTTACAGACAGCTGATCACAAAGCAGGTGGGTTAAAAGCAATAAGCCAACTTGTGACGATTGACAGTATTGGTCACAAGCATAAGAATAAACTCCCGTCCTCTGCTCAATAAAGGGAACCTATGCTCCGGCTCCGACCTGTCACCCTTGCCGCTTGCCTGTTGCCTCTCGTCCTTACGGCGTGTGGCGACTCATCCACCGCCGTCGATCCGCGCACACTGGCCCCTTTGGTAAGGGTCGCGCAGGTACAGGATTCGTCCACTGGCGGGCGCTCTTTCACCGGGGTCGTGGCGGCCAGGGTCCAGAGTGACCTGGGTTTTCGCGTGTCGGGCAAGGTGTTGGAGCGCCTGGTGGACGCCGGCCAGACCGTTAAAAAGGGCCAGCCGCTGATGCGCCTGGACCCGATAGATCTCGGATTGCAGGCACGTGCCCAGCAGGAAGCCGTCACGGCCGCCCGCGCCCGCGCCAAACAGACCGCAGATGATGAGGCGCGGTACCGTGAGTTGGTGGCCGCCGGGGCGATTTCGGCGTCGGGCTACGATCAGATCAAAGCCGCAGCCGATACCGCCAAGGCGCAACTCAGCGCCGCTGAGGCGCAAGCCGATGTGGCCCGCAATGCGTCCGGCTATGCCGTGCTGCTCGCAGACGCCGACGGCGTAGTAATGGAAACGCTTGCCGAGCCGGGCCAAGTCGTCAGCCCTGGGCAGCCGGTCGTCCGACTGGCGCGAGCCGGGCAGCGCGAAGCCGTCGTGCAACTGCCCGAAACCCTGCGCCCAGCTGCAGGGTCCAGCGCGCAGGCAACGCTTTATGGCAATGCCGCCGGGGCTGTCAACGCCAGGCTCAGGCTGCTTTCGGACTCTGCTGACCGCGTGACTCGTACCTTTGAAGCACGCTATGTCCTCGAGGGGGCAGTGGCCAACGCACCGCTGGGCTCGACCGTTACACTGCGTATCGCCGAAGGCGCGGTCCAAGGGCAGGTGATGCAAGTGCCGATCGCGGCGCTTTACGACCCGGGCAATGGTCCCGGCGTGTGGGTCATTGACGGCGAACCGGCAAAAGTCAGCTGGCGCCCCGTCCACGTGCTGGGCTTGAGTGACGACGCCGCGCGAGTGGCAGGCCAACTCAACGTCGGTGAGCGCATTGTCGGCCTGGGTGCACATCTGCTGCGCGAAGGCGAGCCGGTCAGGCTGCTTGAACAGGGTGATGTGAAGGTCGCCGGGAGTCGCCAATGAGCCTCAACCTGTCGGCACTCGCTGTGCGCGAGCGCTCCATCACGGTGTTTTTGATCTTCCTGATCGCGGTCGCCGGGACCCTGGCATTTTTCAAGCTGGGGCGCGCAGAGGATCCGCCGTTCACGGTCAAGCAATTGACCGTCATCACCGCATGGCCGGGCGCGACGGCGCAGGAGATGCAGGATCAGGTCGCCGAACCGCTGGAAAAGCGCCTGCAAGAATTGAAATGGTATGACCGCTCGGAAACCTACACCCGACCCGGGCTGGCCTTCACCATGGTCTCGCTGCAGGACCGCACGCCGCCTTCACAGGTGCAGGAAGAGTTCTACCAAGCGCGCAAGAAGCTCGACGACGAAGCCACCAAGCTGCCGGCGGGGGTGATCGGGCCATTGGTCAATGACGAGTACTCGGACGTGACGTTCGCGCTTTTCGCCCTCAAGGCCAAGGGCGAGCCGCAGCGGCGGCTGGTGCGTGATGCCGAGGCATTGCGCCAGCGGCTATTGCACGTAGCGGGCGTGAAGAAGGTCAACATCATCGGCGAGCAGGCCGAGCGTATTTTCATTTCCTTCTCCCACGACCGGCTGGCGACCCTGGGTGTTTCGCCACAGGACATCTTCGCCGCGCTGAACAGCCAGAACGTCCTCACACCTGCCGGTTCCATCGAAACCAAAGGACCGCAGGTTTTCCTGCGGGTGGACGGCGCCTTCGACAAACTGGAGAAAATCCGCGATACACCGCTGGCGATCCAAGGGCGCACCTTGAAGCTTTCGGACGTGGCGACGGTTGAGCGCGGTTATGAAGACCCGGCGACTTTCCTGGTGCGCAACAATGGCGAAGAAGCGCTGTTGCTGGGCGTGATCATGAGCGAAGGCTGGAACGGCCTGGATTTGGGCAAGGCGCTTGATGCAGAGACCAGCAAGATCAATGCAGGCATGCCACTGGGCATGACGTTGACCAAGGTGACGGATCAGGCGGTGAACATCAACTCGGCGGTCGACGAGTTCATGATCAAGTTCTTCGTCGCCTTGCTCGTAGTGATGGTGGTTTGCTTTATCAGCATGGGCTGGCACGTGGGGATCGTCGTCGCGGCGGCTGTCCCCTTGACCCTGGCCATCGTGTTCGTGGTGATGGCGGCCACCGGCAAGAATTTTGACCGGATCACCCTGGGCTCGCTGATCCTGGCCCTCGGGCTGCTGGTGGACGACGCCATCATCGCGATCGAAATGATGGTGGTGAAGATGGAGGAAGGTTACGACCGGATCAAGGCTTCTGCCTACGCCTGGAGTCACACGGCTGCACCGATGTTGTCCGGTACGCTGGTGACGGCAATTGGCTTCATGCCCAACGGCTTCGCCCAGTCCACTGCCGGCGAGTACACCAGCAACATGTTCTGGATCGTCGGCATTGCCCTGATCGCCTCCTGGGTGGTCGCGGTGGCGTTCACCCCCTACCTGGGGGTGAAGATGCTGCCGGACATCAAGAAGGTCGAGGGCGGCCATGCGGCAATCTATGATACGCCGCGTTACAACCGCTTCCGTCGGATCCTGACGCGAGTGATCGCGCGCAAGTGGCTCGTGGCCGGCACGGTCATCACGTTATTTGTCGTGGCGATCCTGGGCATGGGCCTGGTGAAGAAGCAGTTCTTCCCCACCTCAGACCGCCCCGAAGTGATGATCGAAGTGCAGATGCCCTACGGCACCTCCATCGAACAGACCAACGCCACCACCGCGAAGGTCGAGGCCTGGCTGCAAAAACAGGCGGAAAGCAAAATCGTCACGGCCTACATCGGCCAGGGTGCGCCACGCTTCTTCCTGGCGATCGCCCCTGAATTGCCGGATCCGTCGTTCGCCAAGATTGTGGTACTGACAGATAGCCAGGAATCACGGGAAACCCTCAAGCTCCGACTGCGCGAAGCGGTTGCCGAAGGGCTCGCCCCAGAGGCACGGGTCAGGGCAACGCAAATTGTCTTCGGTCCGTATTCGCCATTCCCGGTGGCCTACCGCGTGATGGGGCCTGACGCGTCGAAACTGCGGGAGATCGCAAGTCGCGTTCAGGACGTGATGCAAGCCAGCCCGATGATGAGGACCGTCAACACCGATTGGGGCCCGCTGACGCCGACGCTGCATTTCAACCTGGATCAGGATCGCTTGCAGGCGGTCGGCCTGACGTCCAGCGCAGTCGCCCAGCAGCTGCAATTCCTGCTGGCCGGGGTGCCGATAACGGCCGTTCGCGAAGACATCCGTTTGGTGCAGGTAGTGGGACGCGCCGCCGGGGATATCCGCCTTGATCCGGCCCGGATCGAAGGCTTTACCCTGGTGGGCGCTGCGGGGCAGCGGATTCCGTTGTCCCAGGTCGGCGAAGTGGACGTACGCATGGAGGATCCGATCCTGCGCCGCCGTGACCGTACCCCGACCATTACCGTGCGCGGCGACATTGCCGAAGGCCTGCAACCACCGGATGTGTCGACTGCCATTATCAAGCAGTTGCAACCGATCATCGACACGCTGCCCGATGGCTATCGGATCGAGCAGGCAGGGGCCATCGAGGAGTCCGGCAAGGCCGGCCAGGCCATCGTGCCGCTGGTACCCATCATGATTGCCCTGACGCTGCTGATCATCATCGTCCAGGTGCGATCGATCTCGGCCATGATCATGGTGTTTTTGACCGCGCCACTGGGGTTGATTGGCGTGGTGCCGACGCTGCTGATTTTCCATCAGCCGTTTGGCATCAATGCCTTGGTCGGCTTGATCGCGTTGTCGGGGATCCTGATGCGTAACACGCTGATCCTGATCGGGCAGATTCACCAAAATGCCCAGGAAGGCCTGGACCCGTTCCACTCGGTCATCGAAGCCACGGTGCAAAGAGCCCGGCCGGTGCTGCTGACGGCGATGGCGGCGATCCTGGCGTTTATCCCGCTGACCCATTCCGTCTTCTGGGGGACGCTGGCCTACACCCTGATCGGCGGCACATTCGTCGGCACCATCATGACCCTGGTGTTCCTGCCGGCAATGTATTCCATCTGGTTCAAGATCCATGCGGCCAAGCCCGTTCAAACTGAAACAGTAAAGCTGGCATAAGCGATTGATCACTTGCCGTTGCAGCGGGCATCTACGCAAATGAAGAGGTTTTATGAGTACTCCAACAGGTAAAACGCGCATCGTAGTCACCGGCGTGGGTATCGTCGGCCCCTTGGGCTGTGGCGTCGAGGAGGTCTGGCGTCGGCTGCTGGACGGGCGTTCCGGCATTCGCAACCTGCCCGGCGAGTTCACTGAAGGTACGGGTGTTGCGGTAGGCGGCCAGGTACCGAACCTGGAAGAGGATGCTATTGCCGGCTACGACCCGGAGCGTTTTATCGCGCCCAAGGATCGCAAGAAGATGGATCGCTTCATCGAATTCGCCCTGGTGGCCGCCCATGAGGCCCTGGAGCAGGCTGGCTGGCATCCGTCTGAAACCGCAGACCAGGAGCGGACCGCCACGATCATTTCATCGGGAGTCGGCGGTTTTGGCGCCATTGCCGACGCCATACGCACTACCGACTCGCGCGGACCACGTCGCTTGTCGCCGTTCTCGGCTCCAGCGTTTCTCGCCAATATGGCGGCGGGGCATGTTTCCATCCGCCATGGCCTTAAAGGCCCGCTCGGCGCGCCGGTCACCGCTTGCGCCGCCGGCGTGCAGGCCATCGGCGATGCGGCGCGAATGATCAGGAGCGGCGAGGCGGACATTGCCGTTTGCGGTGGCACCGAGGCCGCAATCGATCGCGTGACCCTGGGCTGCTTCGCAGCGGCCAGAGCGCTTTCCACCGGTTTTGCCGAACGCCCTCAGGAAGCTTCGCGCCCCTTTGATCGTGATCGCGATGGCTTCGTCATGGCCGAAGGCGCGGGGTTGCTGGTGATCGAGTCGCTGGAGCACGCACTGTCGCGGGGAGCCAAGCCTTTGGCGGAACTGGTCGGCTATGGCACCAGCGCCGATGCCTATCACCTGACAGCCGGACCCGAAGACGGCAACGGCGCCCGGCGCGCCATGGAACAGGCGCTGCGCCAGGCCGGAGTCAGCCCGGCCGAAGTGCAACACATCAACGCCCATGCGACCTCCACCCCGGTGGGTGACAGCGGGGAGTTGGCGGCGATTCGCGCAGTGTTCGGGCGTGATGCCGGCGTGGCAATCACTTCGACCAAGTCCGCTACCGGACACTTGCTGGGCGCAGCCGGCGGCGTCGAAGCCATCTTCACGGTGCTGGCCCTGCGTGATCAGGTCGTGCCACCTACCTTGAACCTGCTTCATCCGGATGAGGGGTCTGAGGGGCTGGATCTGGTCGGGCTGAAGGCCCGCAAGATGCCAATAACCCATGCGCTGTCGAATGGGTTCGGGTTTGGTGGGGTCAATGCCAGTGTGCTGTTCCGGCGTTGGGAACAATGACCTGAACAGTTGATGCGATTCCCTGAATCCAGGGCTGTAGGCGAAGCTGCCGGCATGCAATACGCGGCCTGATGAGCCAGGTTGGTGTAGCAGGAGCTGGTTCGACTGATCTCACCGGCTCCCGCGACAGGGTTAATTCTCTGAACCAACCCTCATTCTCGTGCAGCCAATTACTCCACAGTCACCGACTTCGCCAGGTTGCGCGGCTGGTCAACGTCGGTGCCTTTGAGCACGGCCACGTAGTACGACAGCAACTGCAGCGGGATGGTGTAGAGGATCGGCGACAGGGTGTCGTGGATGTGCGGCATGTTGATGACATGCGTGCCTTCACCGTTGGTCATGCCGGCTTTCTCGTCGGCGAACACGATCAACTGGCCACCCCGGGCGCGTACTTCCTGCAGGTTGGATTTGAGCTTCTCCAGCAGTTCGTTGTTCGGCGCCACGGTAACGACTGGCATGTCGTCATCCACCAAGGCCAATGGGCCGTGCTTCAGCTCACCGGCCGGGTAGGCTTCGGCGTGGATATAGGAGATTTCCTTGAGCTTCAGCGAGCCCTCCATCGCCACTGGGTACTGCGCGCCACGACCGAGGAACAGCGTGTGGTTCTTGTCGGCGAACAGCTCGGCGACTTTTTCCACGGTGGCATCCATCGCCAGGGCTTCGCCCAGACGGGTTGGCAGGCGGCGCAGCTCTTCAACCAGGGTCGCTTCAACGCCGTCGGCGAGGGTGCCGCGCACTTGGCCCAGGGACAAGGTCAGCAGCAGCAGGGCGACCAACTGGGTGGTGAAGGCTTTAGTGGATGCGACGCCGATTTCACGCCCGGCCTGAGTCAGCAGGGTCAGGTCGGATTCGCGCACCAGGGAGCTGATGCTGACGTTGCAGATCGCCAGGCTTCCGAGGAACCCCAGCTCCTTGGCATTACGCAGGGCGGCCAACGTGTCAGCGGTTTCGCCGGACTGGGAGATGGTCACGAACAGGGTGTCGGGTTGCACCACCACCTTGCGGTAGCGGAATTCACTGGCCACTTCGACCTGGCACGGGATGCCGGCCAGTTCTTCCAGCCAGTAGCGGGCAACCATGCCGGCGTGGTAACTGGTGCCACAGGCAACGATCTGCACATTGCGCACTTTGGCGAACAGCTCGGTGGCCTGCGGGCCGAATGCATTGACCAATACCTGGTTCTGGCTCAGGCGACCTTCCAGGGTGCGTTGCACCACGGACGGTTGCTCGTGGATTTCCTTGAGCATGAAGTGGCGGAATTCGCCCTTGTCAGCCGCTTCGGCGCCATCGCGATATTGCACGGCTTCGCGCTCGACAGATTGACCGTCGATATCCCAGATCTGCACGCTTTCACGGCGAATGTCGGCGATATCGCCTTCTTCCAGGTACATGAAGCGATCGGTGACCTGGCGCAGTGCCAGTTGGTCGGAAGCCAGGAAGTTCTCACCCAAGCCCAGGCCGATCACCAGTGGGCTGCCACTACGGGCGGCAACCACACGGTCAGGCTGGCTGGCGCTGATGACGGCCAGGCCATAGGCACCGTGCAGTTCCTTGACCGTGGCCTTGAGGGCAGTGGTCAGGTCGCTGTGGTCCTTGAGTTTGTGGTTCAGCAAGTGGGCGATGACTTCGGTGTCGGTGTCCGATGTGAACACGTAACCCAGACCCTTGAGCTGTTCGCGCAGCACTTCGTGGTTCTCGATGATGCCGTTGTGCACAACGGCCAGGTCACCGGAGAAATGCGGGTGAGCGTTGCGTTCACACGGCGCACCGTGAGTTGCCCACCGGGTGTGCGCAATGCCCAGGCGGCCCACCAGCGGCTCGCCGGCCAACGCCTGGTCCAGCTCGCTGACCTTGCCGGGGCGACGCATGCGCTCCAGCTTGCCGGCGTTGGTGAAAACCGCCACACCGGCACTGTCATAGCCGCGGTATTCGAGGCGCTTGAGGCCTTCGATCAGGATGGCGGTAACGTTACGTTCAGCGACTGCGCCAACAATTCCACACATGGTGTTTCTCCTAGATGACTGCCGCGCATATCAGCGTAATGCCGCGGGCTTGGATCTGGTCGCGGGCCTCAGGCGGCAGGCGATCATCGGTAATAAGGGTATGGACACTGCTCCAGGGCAGTTCCAGGTTGGGAATCTTGCGGCCGATCTTGTCGGATTCGACCATTACCACTACTTCACGGGCGACCTCGGCCATAACGCGGCTCAGGCCCAATAATTCGTTGAAGGTCGTGGTGCCACGTTCCAGGTCGATGCCGTCGGCACCGATGAACAATTGGTCAAAGTCGTAGGAACGCAGCACTTGCTCGGCGACCTGGCCCTGGAACGAATCTGAATGTGGGTCCCAGGTACCACCGGTCATCAACAGCACCGGCTCATGTTCCAGCTCGCTCAAGGCACGTGCGACATTGAGGGAGTTGGTCATGACCACCAGGCCGGGTTGATGGCCCAGCTCGGGAATCATCGCGGCGGTGGTACTGCCGCTGTCGATGATGATGCGTGCGTGTTCACGCAAGCGCATCACGGCCGCCCGGGCGATAGCGCGCTTGTAGGCCGAGACGGGTTGAGCCGCGTCACCGACCAGCTCCTGGGGCATGGTGATTGCGCCCCCATACCGCCGCAGTAACAGGCCGTTACTTTCGAGGGCGGCCAGGTCCTTGCGGATAGTCACTTCCGACGTTTCGAAATGCCTGGCCAACACGTCCACACTGACTTCGCCCTGTTCATTGAGCAAAGTCAGGATGTTGTGGCGTCGTTGAGGGGTATTTCGTTTCGACATGATTGCTTTAAGTTTCGTTTCGAAAGATAACGAAGGCAATCAAAACCTATTGTCGAAAGATCGTCAAGCGTCATTTTCTAAATCAGCATGCAGCGAATATGAAAAAGGGGGCTTGTTCCTGGTGGCGGAGGATCAGTCAACATAGGTGTGGACTGACGCGCCGTCATCGAGAGCAAGCTCCTTCCGCGTGGTGATTAGCTGCACTGCGGTTGTGGGTAACTCAAGTCTTCTTGATTTTGACCGGGCGTTTCCAACCGTCGATGTTGCGTTGGCGCGCACGGGCGACAGCGAGTTGGGACTTATCCACATCCTGGTTAATGGTTGAACCCGCTGCCGTGTTCGAACCATCGCCGATGGAAACGGGGGCAATCAGCGAGTTATTGGAGCCGATAAAAACGTCTTCACCAATGGTTGTCTGGTACTTATTGGCGCCGTCGTAGTTGCAGGTAATAGCACCGGCACCAATGTTGCTGCGGGCACCAATCACCGCGTCACCGAGATAGGCCAGGTGGCCGGCCTTGGCGTCGTCACCCATTTTCGCGTTTTTCAGCTCAACGAAATTGCCAACGTGTGCCCTGGCGCCCATCACGGTCCCCGGACGCAGCCGCGCAAATGGACCCGCGTCACTACCCTCGCCCATCACGGCACCGTCGATATGACTATTGGCCTTGATCACCGCACCTTTGCGCAGCGTGCTGTCTTTGATCACGCAATTAGGGCCAATCACCACGTCGTCCTCGATAATCACGCGGCCTTCCAGGATCACATTGATATCGATCAGCACGTCACGGCCCACGGTGACTTCACCACGCACGTCGAAGCGCGCTGGGTCGCGCAGGGTCACGCCTTGGGCCATCAGCCGGCGAGCTTCGCGCAGTTGGTAATGACGCTCCAGCTCAGCCAGCTGTTTGCGGTCATTGGCGCCCTGCACTTCCATCGGGTCGTGGGGTTGCTCGGTAGCGACCAACAGGCCATCGCTCACGGCCATTTCGATCACGTCGGTAAGGTAGTACTCGCCCTGGGCGTTGTTGTTGGACAGGCGGCCCATCCAGTCGGCCAGCTTATTGGCGGGCACTGCGAGAATGCCGGTGTTGCCTTCGGTGATCGCGCGCTGGGCTTCGCTGGCGTCTTTGTGCTCGACAATGGCCGCAACCTTGCCGTCGGCATCACGCACGATGCGCCCGTAGCCGGTAGGGTCATCCAACTCCACGGTCAGCAGGCCCATCTGGCCAGGCACCACGTGCTTGAGCAGGCGTTGCAGAGTTTCCACTTCGATCAGCGGTACATCGCCATAAAGGATCAACACCGTGTCGGCACTGATGAACGGCACCGCTTGTGCTGTGGCGTGGCCGGTGCCCAGTTGCTTGTCCTGCATGACGAAATTCAGGTCATCCGCGGCAAGACTTTCACGTACCACATCGGCGCCGTGGCCGATCACTACGTGAATTCGCTGTGGATCGAGTTGCCGAGCGCTGTGGATAACATGACCGAGCATGGAGTTGCCCGCGACCGGGTGCAACACCTTGGGCAGGGCCGAACGCATGCGAGTACCCTGGCCTGCGGCGAGAATGACGATTTCAAGAGACATGAATGGCTACCAATCCTGGGCGGTCCGAGTTCAGACCAAAGAAGTGTTTTGCAAAAAAAGAAAAAGGGTAGCCGAGGCTACCCTTTTTAATCAATCGCGCATGAAGCATGACGGCACGGCCGTTTACTTCTTGCGGATCTGCTGGAGCGTGCGCAGCTGAGCTGCAGCCTCGGCCAGACGTACAGCAGCAGCGCTGTAGTCGAAGTCCGCACCCTTTTCATTCAGGGCCTTCTCGGCAGCCTTGACGGCTTCCTGAGCGGAGGCTTCATCCAGGTCGCCAGCACGTTGCACAGTGTCGGCAAGTACCTTGACCATGTTCGGCTGAACCTCGAGGAAACCACCGGAGATGTAGAACACCTCTTTTTCCCCGCCTTGCTTGGTCAGAGTGATCGGACCTGGCTTCAAGCTGGTGATCAACGGCGCGTGACCCATGGCAATACCAAGGTCACCGAGTTCGCCGTGTGCAATCACCATCTCTACCAGACCGGAGAAGATTTCCCCTTCCGCGCTGACGATATCGCAATGGACTGTCATAGCCATCTGATTGCCTCAACCTGATGAGCGCCCGTTTCCGGGCGCCTGGATTACAGTTTCTTGGCTTTCTCGATCGCTTCTTCGATGCCGCCGACCATGTAGAACGCTTGTTCTGGCAGGTGGTCGTAGTCACCGTTGAGGATGCCTTTGAAGCCAGCAATGGTGTCTTTCAGGGAAACGTATTTACCCGAAGCACCGGTGAAGACTTCAGCCACGAAGAACGGCTGCGACAAGAAACGCTGGATCTTACGAGCACGGTTTACCAACTGCTTGTCGGCTTCCGACAGCTCGTCCATACCCAGGATCGCAATGATGTCCTTCAGTTCTTTGTAACGCTGCAGCACGTACTGAACGCCGCGAGCGGTGTCGTAGTGCTCCTGGCCGATCACGTTCGGGTCCAGTTGGCGCGAAGTCGAGTCGAGTGGATCGACCGCTGGGTAGATACCCAGGGAAGCGATGTCACGGGACAGAACGACGGTGGCGTCCAAGTGGGCGAAGGTGGTCGCAGGCGACGGGTCGGTCAAGTCATCCGCAGGTACGTATACCGCTTGGATCGAGGTGATCGAACCTTCTTTGGTCGAAGTGATACGTTCTTGCAGAACGCCCATCTCTTCGGCCAGGGTCGGCTGGTAACCTACTGCCGAAGGCATACGGCCCAGCAGTGCGGATACTTCAGTACCGGCCAAGGTGTAACGGTAGATGTTGTCGACGAACAACAGTACGTCGTTACCTTCGTCACGGAACTTCTCGGCCATGGTCAGGCCGGTCAGTGCTACGCGCAGACGGTTTCCCGGCGGCTCGTTCATCTGACCGTAAACCAGTGCCACTTTGTCCAGAACGTTGGAATCCTTCATCTCGTGGTAGAAGTCGTTACCCTCACGAGTACGCTCACCCACACCTGCGAACACGGAATAACCGCTGTGCTCGATGGCGATGTTACGGATCAGTTCCATCATGTTTACGGTCTTGCCTACACCGGCACCACCGAACAGACCAACTTTACCGCCTTTGGCGAACGGGCAAACCAGGTCGATAACCTTGATGCCGGTTTCCAGCAGATCGTTGCCACCAGCTTGTTCGGCGAACGAAGGTGCCGGACGGTGAATGCCCCAGCGCTCTTCGGTGTCGATTGGGCCAGCTTCGTCGATCGGGTTGCCCAGTACGTCCATGATCCGGCCCAGAGTCGCTTTACCGACCGGTACGGAGATGGCTGCGCCAGAGTCGACAACGTCCAGACCGCGCTTCAAGCCTTCGGTGGAACCCATCGCAATGGTACGAACTACGCCGTCGCCCAGCTGCTGCTGGACTTCCAGAGTAGTGTCCGCGCCTTGTACTTTCAGCGCGTTGTAGATGCTCGGTACGCTGTCGCGTGGAAATTCCACGTCGATAACGGCGCCGATGATTTGAACGATACGTCCGCTACTCATAGCTGGATCCTCTGAATATTTGAACCGTTAAACCGCGGCAGCGCCGCCGACGATTTCCGAGATCTCTTGGGTGATCGCAGCCTGACGCGCCTTGTTGTAGATCAGCTGCAAATCGCTGATCAGATCACCGGCGTTATCGGTAGCGTTTTTCATCGCGATCATCCGCGCCGCTTGTTCAGCTGCGTTGTTCTCGACCACCGCCTGGTACACCTGCGACTCCACGTAGCGCACCATCAAGCCGTCAAGCAGCTCTTTGGCGTCCGGTTCGTAGAGGTAGTCCCAGTGGTGCTTGAGTTCCTGATCCGGGGTCGCCACCAGTGGAATCAATTGCTCCACGGTTGGCTGCTGGGTCATGGTGTTGATGAACTTGTTGGATACCACGGAGAGACGGTCAATCCGGCCTTCCAGGTACGCATCCAGCATCACCTTCACACTGCCGATCAAATCATTGATCGACGGCTCTTCACCCAGGTGGCTGATAGCTGCAACGACGTTACCGCCGAAGTTGCGGAAAAAGGCCGCACCCTTGCTACCAACAACACACAGATCGATCTCGACGCCTTTTTCGCGGTTTACCGCCATGTCCTTGACCAGGGCCTTGAACAGGTTGGTATTCAGACCACCACACAAACCACGGTCACTGCTCACAACCACATAACCCACACGCTTGACTTCGCGGTCGATCATGAATGGGTGGCGGTATTCCGGGTTGGCGTTGGCCAGATGCCCAATTACCTGGCGGATACGCTCCGCATAAGGACGGCTAGCAGCCATGCGCATTTGTGCCTTGCGCATTTTGCTGACCGCCACTTTTTCCATGGCGCTGGTAATCTTTTGCGTGCTTTTGATGCTCGCAATCTTACTGCGAATCTCTTTTGCGCCTGCCATGTAACACCTATCAGGTTAGCAAGCGGGAGCCTTGCGGCTCCCGCTGCGGCTTACCAGGTTTGGGTGGCCTTGAACTTCTCGATACCGGCTTTCAGGCCAGCGTCGATTTCGTCATTGAAGTCACCCTTCACGTTGATCTTGGCCAACAAGTCGGCGTGATCGCGGTTGAAGTAAGCAATCAGCGCTTGTTCAAAGCTGCCGACCTTGGCGATTTCGACGTCAGTCAGGAACCCACGCTCAGCGGCATACAGCGACAACGCCATGTCAGCGATCGACATAGGGGCGTATTGCTTCTGCTTCATCAGCTCGGTAACGCGCTGACCATGCTCAAGTTGCTTACGGGTCGCTTCGTCCAGGTCAGAAGCGAACTGGGCGAATGCCGCCAGTTCACGGTACTGAGCCAGAGCGGTACGGATACCACCGGAGAGCTTCTTGATGATCTTGGTCTGAGCGGCACCACCCACACGGGATACCGAAACACCGGCGTTCACTGCAGGGCGGATGCCCGAGTTGAACATGGCCGATTCCAGGAAGATCTGACCGTCGGTGATGGAAATCACGTTGGTCGGAACGAACGCGGAAACGTCGCCAGCCTGGGTTTCGATGATCGGCAGTGCGGTCAGGGAACCGGTTTTGCCGGTCACTGCGCCGTTGGTGAACTTCTCTACGTACTCTTCCGAAACGCGGGATGCGCGCTCCAGCAGACGGGAGTGGAGATAGAACACGTCGCCTGGGTAAGCTTCACGGCCTGGTGGACGGCGCAGCAGCAGGGAAATCTGGCGGTAAGCCACTGCTTGCTTGGACAGATCGTCATAAACGATCAACGCGTCTTCACCGCGGTCGCGGAAGAATTCACCCATGGTGCAACCGGCGTACGGTGCCAGGTATTGCAGCGCAGGAGATTCCGAAGCACTGGCAGCCACGATGATCGTGTTTTTCAGTGCGCCGTTTTCTTCCAGCTTGCGAACCACGTTGGCGATGGTCGATTGCTTCTGACCAATGGCTACGTAGACACAGAAAATGCCGCTGTCTTTCTGGTTGATGATCGCGTCGATGGCCAGAGCGGTTTTACCGATCTGACGGTCGCCGATGATCAGCTCACGCTGGCCACGGCCGACAGGGATCATGGCATCGACAGCCTTGTAGCCAGTCTGTACAGGCTGGTCTACCGACTTACGCCAGATCACGCCTGGAGCAACTTTCTCGACCGCGTCGGTCTCGGTGTTGCCCAGAGGACCTTTGCCGTCAACAGGGTTACCCAGTGCGTCGACTACGCGACCCAGCAGTTCCTTACCAACCGGAACCTCCAGGATGCGGCCAGTGCACTTGGCGCTCATGCCTTCAGCCAGAGACTGGTATGCGCCCAGGATAACGGCACCTACGGAGTCCTGCTCCAGGTTGAGGGCCATACCGAAGACGCCGCCCGGAAACTCGATCATCTCGCCGGACATAACGTCGGCCAGACCGTGAATCCGCACGATACCGTCAGATACGCTGACGACAGTGCCTTCGTTACGGGCTTGGGAGGTCACATCGAGCTTGTCGATGCGGCCCTTGATAATTTCACTTATTTCGGAAGGATTGAGTTGCTGCATTGCTCTGCTGCCCCTTCAAACTCAAGATTTCAATGCTTCGGCAAGATTCGCGAGTTTGCCGCGAATCGAGCCATCGATAACCAGGTCGCCGGCGCGAATGACAATGCCCCCAATGAGGGACTTGTCTTCCGCAACTTGCAGGCGCACTTCCCGGTCGAGTCGTGCACTGAGAACCTTGGCGAGTTTGTCTTGCTGTTCTTGGTTCAATGCAAAAGCACTGGTTACTTCAACGTCTACCGACTTCTCTTGCTCGGCCTTGTACAGGTCGAACAGAGCGGCAATCTCCGGCAGAAGCAGGAGACGGTCGTTTTCGGCAACGACGTGAATGAAGTTCTGCACTTTCACATCAAACTTGTCGCCGCACACTTCGATAAAAGTGGCGGCCTTGTCTGCGCTCGTCAGGCGCGGGGCCTTGAGCACGCGCTGCATGGTGTCGTCTTGCGACACTGCTGCAGCCAGGCCGAGCATGGCTGACCAAGAGGCCAGTTGCTGGTGGGCCTGGGCGTGCTCGAAGGCTGCCTTAGCGTAAGGTCGGGCCAACGTGGTCAATTCTGCCATGATCGCCCTCGCTTAAATTTCAGCAGCCAGTTTGTTAACCAGCTCCGCGTGCGCGTTTTGATCGATTGTGGCACCGAGGATCTTCTCAGCACCGCCGACCGCCAGAGCACCCAGTTGGGCACGCAGCGCGTCTTTGACGCCGTTCAGTTCCTGTTCGATCTCGGCATGAGCCGAAGCCTTTACACGGTCAGCTTCGACGCGGGCTTTTTCAACAGCCTCTTCGACGATCTGGTTACCGCGTTTCTTGGCTTGCTCAATGATCTCGGCTGCCTGTGCTTTAGCTTCGCGCAGTTGATGACCCGCTTTCTCTTGGGCCAACTCCAGGTCGCGAGCTGCACGGGTGGCAGCGTCCAAACCGTCCGCGATCTTCTTCTGACGTTCGTGCAAAGCCGCGATGACCGGAGGCCACACGAACTTCATGCAAAACACTACAAAAATGAAGAACGCAACGGATTGGCCAATCAGGGTTGCATTAATGTTCACGCCAACACCTCGCTCATTCGTTGTCCATCACCCTAATCACTCGAAAATCGAGTGATTAGCCAGCGAGTTGACCAACGAAAGGGTTCGCGAAGGTGAAGAACAGAGCGATACCAACGCCGATCATGGTCACGGCGTCGAGCAGGCCGGCGACGATGAACATTTTAACTTGCAGCATTGGAACCATTTCTGGCTGACGCGCTGCGCCTTCCAGGAATTTGCCGCCCAGCAGGCCGAAACCAATGGCAGTACCCAGAGCGCCCAGGCCGATCAACAGTGCAACAGCGATAGCGGTTAGACCAACTACAGTTTCCATCTTTCCTCCCGACTTTTACGTCGTATGGTTTAGGTTTTTTAGATTTTAAAGCGGTAAAACAAATCGTTTCATAGCCCGGTAGGGCCACCTTCCCGCGTTACCGGGAAGGACATCAGACTAGTCGAGACCGGTCTTAATGGTTCTCTTCGTGCGCCATCGACAAGTAGACGATGGTCAGCATCATGAAGATGAAGGCCTGCAGGGTGATGATCAGGATGTGGAACACAGCCCACGCCCACTGCAGGACCACGCCCAGGCCGCTAAGCCAGAGCAGACCACTGCCGAACATCACAGCGATCAGAATGAACACCAGCTCGCCGGCATACATGTTGCCGAACAGTCGCAGGGCCAGGGAGATAGGCTTGGCGACCAGGGTCACGAATTCCAGCAGGAAGTTCACCGGGATCAGCAGGGCTTGAACGAAAATGTTCTTGCTGCCGAACGGGTGCAGGGTGAGTTCGCCGATGAAGCCGCCGATGCCCTTGACCTTGATGCTGTAGAAGATGATCAACGCAAATACCGACAGGGCCATGCCCAGGGTCGCGTTAGGGTCGGTGGTGGAAACCGCACGGAACGGAATGTGGTGATCGCCGGAGATCAGGATGGCCAGCTGAGGAATCCAGTCGACCGGTACCAGGTCGACGGCGTTCATCAGGAACACCCAGACGAAGATGGTCAGCGCCAACGGTGCAATCACCGGGCTACGGCCATGGAAGCTGTCTTTCACGCTGCCATCGACGAATTCGACCAATACTTCAACGAAGTTCTGCAAAGCACCTGGCTGACCGGAAGTCGCCTTCTTTGCCGCCATGCGGAAAATCAGGACAAAGATCAGGCCCAGTGCGACCGACCAACCCAGAGTATCCAGGTGGAAAGCCCAGAAGCCCATTTCCTTGGCTTCAGCTGCGGTGTGGGCGAAGCCCCAGCCGCCGTTGGGAAGCTGACCGAAAGTCAGGTTCTGCAAGTGGTGCTGGATATAGCCCGAAGCGGTTGTTTCTGCCATGTGTGCCTCAAACGCCCTAAGGTTTCGAAAGTCTTGTTTTCATTAGCAGGGGAGCGAACCAGCTGACCAGTTGGGTCAACACGAAGGCGCCGAATACAGCCAGCGGCGCCAATGGCTTCACACCTGCAAAGGTCAGTGCGAACAGCACTGCCGTCAAAATCAGTTTCCCTGCTTCACCGGCGTAAAAAGACCGGACGATAGCCTGGGCTGCTCGGGCGCCGGAAAACCGAAAGGCCCTGTGAGCAAAATACATATTGGGCAGCAAGGCTATCAGGCCTCCGCAGAGTCCTGAATATCCGGCTACGACTCCATGCCAGTACCAAAGCGCCAATGCGGCGATCAGCAAAATGACAAATTGAGCCAATAAAACCGGAAAAACAGCCAAGCGATGGAACGGCAACGTGTTTGGCGTGCGGGTTTCCATCACTCTTGCTCCTCAATGGCCGGCTGCCGGAAATCAATAACTTGGCATAATTTGTGCCGACAAAATGCGCGCAGAGTATAGGGGCGGTTCTGCCCCTATTCAACTGTCGGGTAGTGTTTTCCGATCGCGCGCTACATAAGCAAATGTTTCAGCGGATGTGGGCAAGGACGCCCTGAAGTTCATCGAGGGAGTTATATCCGATGACCAACTGCCCCTTACCCTTCTTGCCATGGCGAATTTGCACCGCCGAGCCCAGCCGCTCGGCGAGTCGCTGCTCAAGGCGCGCAATATCCGGATCAGGTTTGGCGGTTTCCACCGGTGCAGGTTTGCCGCTGAGCCATTGGCGAACCAGGGCCTCAGTCTGACGAACGGTAAGGCCCCGTGCGACAACGTGTCGCGCCCCTTCAACCTGTTGATTTTCCGGCAATCCGAGCAAGGCACGGGCGTGACCCATCTCAAGGTCGCCATGGGACAACATGGTTTTGATGACTTCCGGCAACGCAATCAGGCGCAGCAAGTTGGACACAGTGACGCGGGATTTACCCACAGCCTCGGCGACCTGTTGCTGGGTCAGCTGGAACTCCTGCTGCAAGCGCTGCAAGGCGATCGCTTCTTCGATCGGGTTGAGGTCTTCACGCTGGATGTTTTCGATCAACGCCATGGCGATAGCGGTTTCATCCGGCACATCGCGCACCATGGCCGGGATGGTGTCCTTGCCGGCCTGCTGGCTGGCGCGCCAGCGACGTTCACCGGCGATGATCTCAAAACGACCCGCGCCGATCGGGCGCACCACGATCGGCTGCATCACGCCCTGGGCCTTGATCGAGTTGGCCAGTTCTTCCAGCGCCTGGGGGTCCATGTCCCGGCGTGGCTGGTATTTGCCACGCTGGATCAGATCCAGCGGCAGGTGTTGCAACTCGCGCTCGTCGGCCTGCACCGCTTGTTCTTCAAGCGATGTGACGGTCGGACCACTCAACAGTGCATCCAGTCCACGTCCGAGACCTCGTTTCTTGACGGCCATGGGGATTCCTTAAGTTGGCTGAGCTGCAGCGGTACGTGAGTTGCGGCGCTGACGGCGAACCATCTCGCCGGCCAGCGCCAGGTAGGCAATGGCACCACGCGACGACTTGTCGTATGCCAGCGCCGGCATGCCATAGCTTGGCGCTTCGGCCAAACGGATGTTGCGTGGAATCACGGTGTCGTACAACTGATCGCCGAAGTGTTCCTTGAGCTGCGCCGACACATCGTTCATCAGGCTCAGGCGCGGGTCGAACATCGTACGCAGCAGACCTTCGATCTGCAGGTTCGGGTTCAACAACTCGGCGATGCGCTTGATGTTATCCACAAGGTCGCTCAACCCTTCCAGTGCGTAATATTCGCACTGCATGGGGATAATCACCCCGTCGGCAGCCACCAACGCGTTCAGTGTCAACATCGACAGCGACGGCGGGCAGTCGATCAAGATGTAATCGTAGTTTTCGCGGATCGGCGCCAGGGCGCTGCGCAGACGGCTTTCTTTCATCTGCATTTCCAACAGCACCACTTCCGCCGCAGTCAAATCGCGGTTGGCCGGCAGCAGTTGATAACCGCCGTGTTCGGAAAAGTGCATGGCCTGGCCCAAGTCGCACTCGCCTATCAGCAAGTCGTAGACCGAGTTTTCCAGGCCATGTTTATCCACACCGCTGCCCATGGTGGCGTTGCCCTGAGGATCAAGGTCGATCAACAGCACCCGACGCTTGGTAGCGACCAGGGATGCTGCGAGGTTGATGCAGGTGGTGGTTTTGCCCACGCCACCTTTCTGGTTCGCTATCGCGAATACCTTAGCCATTCTTGCTTGTGTTCCCAATCATGCCGTGCGGCGCAGTATCAGCAGATGGCGTTGGCCTTGGCAACCGGGTACGGTCAAGGCGTGTTCGCTATCGAGGTGGAAGTCTGCCGGCAATGCTAACAGCTCGTCGCTTGGATGAACGCCCTTCATTGCCAGCCAGCGGGTATCGCGGTCGCCCAAGTGGCGAGTCCAGTTGCTGAAGTTCTCCATGCTGCTGAACGCCCGGGAAACAATTCCGTTAAAAGGCTGTGCAGGCGTGAAGGCTTCCACACGACTGTGGATAACTTGCAGGTTGTCCAGCTTGAGTTCGAGTTTGACCTGCGTCAGGAAGCGAGTCTTCTTGCCATTGCTGTCCAGGCAGGTCACTTGCGACTCGGGAAACAGGATCGCCAGTGGAATGCCGGGCATGCCGCCACCACTGCCCACGTCAAGCCAGCGACCGTTTTCGATAAACGGCATGACGCTCAAGCTGTCGAGCAAATGGCGCGACACCATTTCGTCGGGGTCGCGCACTGCCGTCAGGTTGTACGCCTTGTTCCATTTGATCAACAAGGCCAGGTAGCCGAGCAGCAATTCCTGCTGGGTTGCAGTCAAGTCGACGCCCAACTGGCGCGCACCTGTGGATAACTCTTCGGCGTGTTGCGAGGTGACCAACGAACTCAAGCGCTTTGCTCCAACTGACGGCCCGCGCCGCGTTTTTTCAAGTGAATCATCAACAGCGAAATCGCTGCCGGGGTGACGCCGGGAATACGTGAAGCCTGGCCCAGTGTTTCCGGACGCGTTATCCCCAGCTTGCTTTGAATTTCTTTCGACAGGCCGGAAATCCCGGTGTAATCGATATCCACAGGCAGCTTGGTGTCTTCACTGGCACGTAAGCGAGCGATTTCGTCCTGTTGGCGATCAATATAACCGGCGTATTTGGTCTTGATTTCGACCTGCTCGGCCACCTGTGGATCTTCTGCACCCTGCCCTGTTACTTCGACCAAGCCAGCGTAGTCGATTTCCGGACGGGACAGCAGATTCAGCAAGTTGTACTCGTGGGTCAGCGGCGTGCCGAATTTTTCCGCAATCGCATCGCCTTGCTCGGTGCCCGGGCGGACCCAGGTACTTTTCAAGCGCTGCTCTTCCAACGCGATGCTCTCGCGTTTTTTGCAGAATGCTGCCCAGCGCACATCGTCGACCAGACCCAGCTCGCGACCTTTTTCGGTCAGGCGCAGGTCGGCGTTGTCTTCGCGCAGGATCAAGCGATATTCCGCCCGGGATGTGAACATCCGGTAGGGTTCCTGGGTACCCAGGGTAATCAGGTCATCGACCAATACACCGATGTATGCTTCATCACGACGCGGGCACCAGCTGTCTTTGCCCTGTGCACGCAGTGCTGCGTTGGTCCCGGCCAACAAACCTTGGGCGCCGGCTTCTTCGTAGCCGGTGGTACCGTTGATTTGTCCGGCGAAGAACAAGCCGCCGATTACTTTGGTTTCCAGGCTGTACTTGAGGTCACGCGGATCGAAGTAGTCGTACTCGATGGCGTAGCCCGGGCGCACGATGTGCGCGTTTTCCATACCGCGAATCGACTGCACGATCTGGATTTGCACGTCGAACGGCAGCGAAGTGGAAATCCCGTTCGGGTACAGCTCGTGAGTGGTCAACCCTTCCGGTTCGATAAAGACCTGGTGGCTTTCCTTGTCGGCAAAGCGGTGGATCTTGTCTTCAATCGATGGGCAATAGCGCGGGCCGATACCTTCGATTACTCCGGAATACATCGGCGAACGGTCGAGGTTCGCGGCAATGATTTCGTGAGTGCGGGCATTGGTGTGGGTAATCCAGCAACTGACCTGTTTCGGGTGCTGCTCTTTGGACCCCATGAATGACATCACCGGGATTGGCGTATCACCGGCCTGTTCGGTCATCACCGAAAAATCCACTGAACGCCCATCGATACGTGGCGGGGTTCCGGTTTTCAGGCGGCCTACACGCAGCGGCAATTCACGCAAGCGTTTTGCCAGGGCGATCGAGGGCGGATCACCAGCGCGACCACCGGAATAGTTTTGCATCCCAATGTGGATAAGTCCGCCGAGGAACGTGCCGGTGGTCAGCACCACAGATTCTGCGAAGAAACGCAGGCCCATTTGAGTGACAACACCGCGCACCTGGTCCTGTTCGACGATCAGGTCATCTGCCGCCTGTTGAAATATCCACAGGTTCGGTTGGTTTTCCAGGGTTTCACGTACCGCCGCCTTGTACAGGATGCGGTCGGCTTGGGCCCGAGTAGCACGCACGGCCGGGCCTTTGCGGCTGTTCAGCACGCGAAATTGAATACCACCCTTGTCAGTTGCCATGGCCATCACGCCGCCAAGGGCGTCGATTTCCTTGACCAGATGGCTTTTGCCGATCCCACCAATGGCGGGGTTGCAACTCATTGCACCGAGGGTTTCCACGTTATGCGTCAACAACAGGGTTTTCACACCCATGCGTGCTGACGCCAGTGCTGCCTCGGTACCGGCATGACCGCCGCCGATGACGATCACTTCAAAACGGGAAGGGAAATCCACCACGCACCTCGTGCCTGCTTATGTAGGTAATTAGGAATTGATTGGTTGAGCTGGTTTTAGAGCTTTGGCGGCAAGTATAGGGACTTAGCCGTTCCTAAAGAACCCTTTGCACAAAATTTAACCAGCTGTGGATGAATCGAAGATAATAGAAATTAAAAGAGAGAAATTTATTAATTCTTTGTTTTTATGTTTATTTCTACTGAGCATGCTTTCTGTGGATAACACTCTAAAGGCCTTTATTTGCGTGGTGTACAAAGATTCAAAACCCTGTGGTCATGTGCCAATGAGGCCCTTGGATAACTGCTTTAAGCCTGTGGATTAAAGCAGTGGTTATCCACAGAGGGAGTTTTACTCAGGTTTGAGGAGGTGTTATCAACTGGGCACAGGCGCGGTTATTCACAGGCCTTAATCCGCAGAAATCCGTAAGGCCAGGCAAATTTCGGCAACACAAATGCCTCCAATGCCTTGGTGATCACGCCATAAATTCGCGGGAGTGGGTTGAACCGGGTTGAACCGAGAAGAACAGACAGGCACGAACGGCCTGTCTGTGAACAAAGAGGGTCTATTTACCGATGCAGAAGCTGGAAAAGATCCGGCCCAGCAGATCATCGGAGCTGAATGCGCCGGTGATTTCACCTAAAAGCTGTTGTGCCTGGCGCAAGTCCTCGGCCAGCAGCTCACCAGCTCCGGCCAAGGTCAGCTGGGCCCTACCGTGCTCTAACGCCGCGCTGGCATGACGAAGCGCCTCCAGGTGCCTGCGTCGCGCACTGAAGCTGCTTTCCGAGGTCTGCTCATAGCCCATGCAGGCCTTGAGGTGGTTACGTAGCAGGTCCACCCCTTCGCCAGCCGACTTCGCACTCAGGCTAATGGTGACATGCCCATCCTCACTGGTTTGCATGGCAATGGTTTCCCCCGTCAGATCGGCCTTGTTGCGAATCAAGGTCACTTTCGCCGGGTCCGGCCGTTGCTCAAGAAACTCCGGCCATAAGGCAAATGGGTCCACCGCTTCCGGCGCCGTCGCATCCACCACCAGCAATACCCGATCCGCTTCGCCGATGGCCTTAAGCGCCCTTTCCACACCGATTCGTTCGACCTGGTCATCGGTATCGCGCAGGCCAGCAGTATCGACCACATGCAACGGCATCCCGTCGATGTGGATATGTTCACGCAAGATATCCCGCGTGGTACCGGCGATCTCGGTAACGATCGCCGCTTCACGTCCTGAGAGGGCGTTGAGCAGGCTCGACTTGCCAGCGTTGGGTCGGCCGGCAATCACCACAGTCATCCCGTCACGTAGCAAGGCACCCTGCCCGGCTTCACGCAATACTGTGGATAATTCATCACGGACTTTATCCAGCATTGCCAATACGTGGCCATCGGCGAGGAAGTCGATTTCCTCTTCTGGAAAATCAATCGCCGCCTCGACGTAGATACGCAGGCTGATCAGTTGCTCGGTCAGGTTATGCACACGCAGGGAAAATGCCCCTTGAAGGGAGCGCAGCGCATTGCGCGCTGCCTGTGCGGAACTCGCCTCGATCAAATCAGCAATGGCTTCGGCCTGAGCCAGGTCGAGCTTGTCATTGAGGAATGCCCGTTCACTGAATTCCCCTGGCCGTGCCAGGCGGCAACCCAATTGCAAGCAACGCTGCAGCAACATATCCAGTACGACTGGGCCACCATGACCCTGCAATTCCAGGACATCTTCACCGGTAAAGGAATTCGGCCCTGGGAAATACAGCGCCAAACCCTCATCCAGTACACCTTCATCTGCATCCAGAAACGGCCCGTAATGAGCAAAACGCGGCTTCAGCTCTCGACCACTGATGGCTCGCGCCGCGACACCCGCAAGCGGCCCGGAAATTCGAACGATACCGACACCGCCGCGACCTTGAGCGGTAGCGACGGCAGCGATGGTTTCACGAGGAGCGCTCATATCAGGTTCCAGAACAAAAGTGACGGAAAGCAAAACGCCCCACTAGGGGGCGTCTTGAGTGGTTATCCACAGAGTAAATTACGCCGCAGCTTTTTTGGTAGCCGCTTCGATTTTACGAGTGATGTACCACTGTTGGGAGATCGACAACACGTTGTTGACTACCCAGTACAGTACCAGGCCGGCTGGGAACCACAGGAAGAAGAAGGTGAAGATGATTGGCATCATTTTCATCACCTTGGCCTGCATAGGGTCCGGTGGAGCCGGGTTCAGGCGCTGCTGGATAAACATGGTAGCGCCCATGATGATCGGCAGGATAAAGAACGGGTCTTTGATCGACAGGTCAGTTATCCACAACATGAACGGAGCCTGACGCATTTCCACGCTTTCCAGGAGTACCCAGTACAGCGACAGGAACACCGGCATCTGCACCAGAATCGGCAAGCATCCACCCAGTGGGTTGATCTTCTCTTTCTTGTACAGCTCCATCATGGCTTGCGACATTTTCTGCCGGTCATCGCCATGCTGTTCTTTCAACGCGGCCAATTTCGGCGCAACGGCACGCATGCGCGCCATCGATTTGTAGCTGGCTGCCGACAGAGGGAAGAAGAGCCCTTTGATCAGCATGGTCAGGAAGATGATCGACCAGCCCCAGTTACCGACGATGCTGTGGATATGTTGCAGCAGCCAGAAGATCGGCTGGGCGATGAACCACAGGAAGCCGTAATCCACAGTCAGTTCCAGACCTGGGGACAACTCTTTCAGGACAGCCTGGCTTTTTGGGCCGGCATACAGAGTAGCGCTGGTTTCAGCCTTGGCGCCTGGCGCAACGGTCAGTGTCGGGCCAGTAAAACCAATGATGTAGTTGCCTTGGCTGTCCTTGCGGGTTTGAACCAGGTTGGCTTCACCCTTGTTCGGGATCCATGCGGTCACGAAGTAGTGTTGCAACCAGGCAACCCAACCGCCTTGGACGGTTTCTTTCAGAGCACCCTTGTCGATATCTTTCATCGACACTTTTTTGTACGGCTCGCTACTTGTCCACAGGGCGGCGCCCAGGTAAGTCGCGGTGCCGGTGGCGGTGCTGGAAGAAGGATCGGCGCTGTTATCACGCTTGAGCTGGGCAAACAGGTTGCCGTTCCAGGGTTTGTCGCTTTCGTTGTCGATCAGGTAAGTGACCTTCAAATCGTACAAACCGCGGGTGAAGCTGAAACGCTTGATGTAATTGACGCCGTCGAGGCTGAATTTCAGGTCGACGTTCAACTGGTTCTGGCCATCAGCCAGTTGATAAGTCTTTTGTTCGGTCGAATAAACCGGACGACCGGTAGCACGTGCATCCGGGCCATTGGTGCCAGTCAGGCCACTTTGTGCCAGATAAACACGCTCACCACCGTTATCGAACAGTTGGAACGGAACATCCGGGTGGTCTTGACGACGTGGATACAGCGGCAGTTTCAACTGCGCGATGTCACCGCCCTGTGGGTCGATAGCCAGGTCAAGCACATCCGTTTTTACGTGGATGAGGTCTTTATTGGTGATTACCGGCGTTTCTACAGGGGTGCTGGTATCGGCATTTGCGCTGGGTACATCGGCACTGGCGGAAGCGTTGTTACCCAGCGGGGTGTCCGGAATAGCCGGCGCAGCCTGATTGGTAGCAACATTCTGAGTCGGCAGGGCAGCTTGCCCATAGTCCTGGTTCCACTTAAGAACCATAACGTAGGACACGATTGCCAGGGCGACGATCAGGATCGTGCGTTTAATATCCATGATTACTCGGCCATCGAAGAAGAACGGGAGGTAGGGATAGGTGGAACCGGGTCATAACCACCGGGATTCCACGGATGACAGCGACCTAAACGACGAAAGGTCAGCCAGCCACCGCGCAGAAGACCATGATTTTCTATGGCTTCTAACGCGTAGCAGGAACAGCTGGGGTAGAAACGACAGTGGTTTGCCATCAGAGGACTAATGGCATAGCGGTAAAACTGGATCGGAACGATGGCCAGTTTACGCATCAAGGCTGTCTACCCCCACAGTTTCGGTGCTGACTGCTGGTGCTGGCTTGTGGGTACGAGCCAAACGTTTCCAGAGCTTGCCGAAATGCTGAATCAATTCGGGGTTTTCTACATCCCCCAAGCCTTTGCGCGCGACGATAACAATATCCCAACCAACCAGAGTGTCCTGGTGGAGGCGAAACGATTCGCGCATCAGACGCTTGAGGCGATTGCGCTCAACGGAGAGCTTTACGCTCTTCTTGCCGATCACCAACCCGAGACGGGGGTGATCAAGATCGTTGTTACGCGCAAGGAGCAGGAGATTTTTCCCCGGAACCTTGCCGGTGGGGGAGTCAAAGACTGCCTTGAAATGCCGGGGGGTTAGCAGACGCTTTTCCCGACTGAAGTCCTGACTCACCACCAGTGCCGGATTATCAAACTGCCAGACGCGCGCGACCTTTGGCGCGACGACGCGACAGGACGGCACGACCGTTCTTGGTGGCCATGCGGGCACGGAAGCCGTGGGTACGGGCGCGTTTGATGGTGCTGGGTTGGAAAGTACGTTTCATGGCGTTGTTACCTGGTTCGTCCACAACGGGCCGGAATGGCCCCCGTTTTAAGAGACCGGCGATTCTAGAGAAAGCAAGCCTCTAGGTCAATTTCCAACCAGCTTTTCCTTTAATTAGATCTTTATAAGGCAAAGCGCCCTTTTCTTCTCACCTGGCTTCACGTCGAGTCCCATAGATATAGAAATAGAGAAGGAAGTTATTTAAAGCTTTTCTGTAAAGCTTATAAAAGCTAGGCAGCCCTTCATCTGTGGATAACTGCCTTTAGGCCTTATTCCACGTGATGTACAGAGAATGACAACACGGGGGAGAAACGGTGCTCTGCCTGTGCTGCGCTATCGGAAAAGCTGTGTGTGGAATAGCCAGTTATCCACAGGTCGGTTATACACAGACTTTCGCCCCTACTTTTGCAATGAGCTCACGGGCGTTTATCCACAGAGCTTATGCACAGACCATTGGTCGCCTTTTTCGCGGTTAAGGCATTGATTTTGGCTGCTCTGTGGGCAACCTACATGTGGATAAGTGAGCGGCTGGCCGCTACAATGGCGGCTGTTTTTGCCTCACCGGCTTTCAACTTAGGGGATATCCGTGTCAGTGGAACTTTGGCAGCAGTGCGTGGAGCTTTTGCGCGATGAGCTGCCTGCCCAGCAATTCAACACCTGGATCCGTCCGCTACAGGTCGAAGCCGAAGGCGACGAGTTGCGTGTCTACGCGCCGAATCGTTTTGTTCTCGACTGGGTCAATGAGAAGTACCTGAGCCGCGTTCTCGAATTACTCGACGAACATGGCAACGGCCTCGCGCCTGCGCTTTCCTTATTAATAGGCAGCAAACGTAGCTCCGCACCTCGCGCTGCGCCGAACGCACCGTTGGCCGCTGCTGCGTCGCAAGCCCAATCTGCACCGGCTGTTGCTACGCCTGCCTCTACACCGGCACCGATCAAACCTTCTGCCCAAAAGGGCGCGCCGGATAATGAAGAGCCGTCTCGCGACAGCTTTGACCCAATGGCTGGCGCCAGTTCGCAGCAAGCTCCGGTTCGCGCCGAACAGCGCACCGTGCAGGTCGAAGGTGCGCTCAAGCACACCAGTTACCTGAACCGTACCTTCACCTTTGAGAACTTCGTCGAAGGTAAATCCAACCAATTGGCTCGTGCGGCCGCCTGGCAGGTCGCCGATAACCCCAAGCACGGTTACAACCCACTCTTCCTTTATGGTGGCGTTGGCTTGGGTAAGACTCACTTGATGCACGCCGTGGGTAACCACTTATTAAAGAAGAACCCGAATGCCAAGGTCGTGTACCTGCATTCGGAGCGTTTCGTGGCTGACATGGTCAAGGCCTTGCAGCTCAATGCCATCAACGAGTTCAAGCGCTTCTACCGTTCGGTGGACGCCTTGCTGATCGATGACATTCAATTCTTCGCGCGCAAAGAACGTTCCCAGGAAGAGTTTTTCCACACCTTCAATGCCCTGCTCGAAGGCGGTCAGCAGGTCATCCTGACCAGTGACCGTTATCCGAAGGAAATCGAGGGCCTCGAAGAACGCTTGAAATCTCGCTTCGGCTGGGGCCTGACCGTTGCGGTAGAGCCGCCAGAGTTGGAAACCCGGGTTGCGATCCTGATGAAAAAGGCCGACCAGGCCAAAGTCGACCTGCCTCACGATGCTGCGTTCTTCATTGCCCAACGCATCCGCTCCAACGTGCGTGAGCTGGAAGGTGCGCTCAAGCGGGTTATCGCACACTCGCACTTCATGGGGCGCGACATCACCATCGAGCTGATTCGCGAATCACTCAAAGACTTGCTGGCCCTGCAAGACAAGCTGGTGAGTGTGGATAACATTCAGCGCACCGTCGCCGAGTACTACAAGATCAAGATTTCTGACCTGCTTTCCAAGCGCCGTTCGCGCTCGGTAGCACGTCCCCGCCAGGTGGCCATGGCCCTCTCCAAGGAGTTGACCAACCATAGCCTGCCGGAAATCGGTGATGTATTTGGCGGGCGCGACCACACCACGGTTCTGCACGCGTGCCGCAAAATCAACGAACTTAAGGAATCCGACGCGGATATTCGCGAGGACTACAAGAACCTGCTGCGTACACTGACAACTTGATGACACCAGCGCAGCTTATTAAGGCAAGGGACTAGACCATGCATTTCACCATTCAACGCGAAGCCCTGTTGAAACCCCTGCAACTGGTCGCGGGCGTCGTCGAGCGCCGACAGACCTTGCCGGTGCTTTCCAACGTATTGCTGGTAGTCGAAGGCCAGCAATTGTCCCTGACCGGTACCGACCTGGAGGTCGAGCTGGTCGGTCGTGTGCAGTTGGAAGAACCCGCCGAACCTGGCGAGATCACCGTGCCGGCGCGCAAGCTGATGGACATCTGCAAAAGCCTGCCGAACGACGCGCTGATCGACATCAAGGTTGATGAGGCCAAGTTGGTCGTCAAGGCCGGTCGCAGTCGTTTCACCCTGTCCACCTTGCCGGCCAATGATTTCCCGACTGTGGAAGAGGGTCCAGGCTCCCTAACGTGCAGCCTGGAACAGAGCAAGCTGCGTCGGTTGATCGAACGCACCAGCTTCGCCATGGCCCAGCAGGACGTGCGTTACTACCTCAACGGCATGCTGCTGGAAGTGTCGGAAGGCATCATCCGTGCAGTGGCCACTGATGGTCACCGCCTGGCAATGTGTTCGATGAAGGCCGATATCGGTCAGCCGGACCGCCACCAAGTGATCGTACCGCGCAAAGGTATCCTTGAGCTGGCACGCCTGCTCACCGAGCCGGATGGCAACGTCAGCATTGTCCTGGGTCAGCACCACATCCGCGCAACCACTGGCGAGTTCACCTTCACGTCCAAGCTGGTCGACGGTAAATTCCCGGATTACGAGCGTGTCCTGCCAAAAGGTGGTGACAAGTTGGTACTCGGTGATCGTCAGGCCCTGCGTGAGGCATTCAGCCGTACTGCGATCCTTTCGAACGAAAAATACCGCGGTATCCGTCTGCAGTTGGCAAACGGTCAGCTGAAGATCCAGGCTAACAACCCGGAACAGGAAGAAGCGGAAGAAGAAGTGGGTGTCGACTACAACGGCGGCTCACTGGAAATTGGCTTCAACGTGAGCTACCTGCTGGACGTACTGGGAGTAATGACCACTGAACAGGTTCGCCTGATTCTGTCGGACTCCAACAGCAGCGCTCTGGTGCAAGAATCCGACAATGACGACTCGGCTTACGTTGTCATGCCGATGCGCCTGTAATTATGTTCAGCAGAAGCTAGATGTCCCTCAGTCGCGTCTCGGTCACCGCGGTGCGCAATCTGCACCCGGTGACCTTCTCCCCCTCTCCCCGCATCAACATCCTCCACGGCGCCAACGGCAGTGGCAAAACCAGCGTGCTGGAAGCCATTCATTTGCTGGGGCTTGCCCGTTCCTTTCGCAGCGCTCGTCTGTTGCCGGTCATCCAATATGAACAATTGGCGTGCACCGTTTTTGGCCAGGTTGAATTGGCTGAAGGTGGGCATAGCAGCTTGGGGATATCTCGTGATCGGGGTGGGGAGTTCCAAATTCGCATTGATGGGCAGAATGCTCGCAGTGCGGCGCAACTCGCAGAAATTCTGCCGTTGCAATTGATCAACCCTGATAGCTTTCGCTTGTTGGAAGGCGCACCGAAAATACGCAGGCAGTTCCTCGATTGGGGAGTGTTCCACGTGGAACCGCGATTCATGGCCACTTGGCAGCGCCTGCAGAAGGCCCTGCGGCAGCGGAACTCGTGGCTGCGGCATGGTACACTTGACGCCGCTTCGCAAGCGGCCTGGGACCGGGAATTGTGCCTGGCCAGCGATGAAATAGATGATTACCGCCGCGCCTATATCAAAGCCTTGAAACCAGTCTTTGAACAGACCTTGAGGGAGTTGTTGGACCTCGAAGGGCTGACGCTGAGCTACTACCGGGGTTGGGACAAAGAGCGTGAGCTGAGTGCGGTGCTCGCCACGTCCTTGCAGCGGGACCAGCAAATTGGCCATACGCAGGCTGGCCCTCAACGTGCTGATTTGCGCCTTAGATTGGGCGCACACAATGCTGCGGACATCTTGTCCCGTGGCCAGCAGAAGTTGGTGGTGTGTGCGTTGCGTATCGCCCAGGGGCATTTGGTTAGCCAGGCCCGACGCGGTCAATGTATTTATCTGGTGGATGACTTGCCGTCCGAACTCGACGAGCAGCACCGCCGTTCGCTATGCCGCTTGTTGGAAGACTTACGCTGCCAGGTTTTTATCACCTGTGTAGACCACGAATTATTGAGGGAAGGCTGGCAGACGGAAACGCCAGTCGCTTTGTTCCACGTGGAACAGGGCCGTATCACCCAGACCCACGACCATCGGGAGTGAAGGCATGAGCGAAGAAAACACGTACGACTCGACCAGCATCAAAGTGCTGAAAGGTTTGGATGCCGTACGCAAACGTCCCGGTATGTACATCGGCGACACCGATGATGGCAGCGGTCTGCACCACATGGTGTTCGAGGTGGTCGATAACTCCATCGACGAAGCGCTGGCCGGTCACTGCGACGACATCAGCATCATCATCCATCCGGATGAATCCATCACCGTTCGCGACAATGGTCGTGGTATTCCGGTGGATGTGCATAAAGAAGAAGGCGTATCGGCGGCAGAGGTCATCATGACCGTGCTCCACGCTGGCGGTAAGTTTGACGATAACTCCTATAAAGTCTCCGGCGGTTTGCACGGCGTGGGTGTTTCGGTGGTAAACGCCCTGTCGGAAAAGCTGGTGTTGACCGTTCGCCGAAGTGGCAAGATCTGGGAGCAAACCTACGTGCATGGCGTGCCTCAGGCACCGATGGCAATCGTAGGTGAAAGTGAAACCACGGGTACTCAGATTCACTTCAAAGCTTCCAGCGAGACCTTCAAGAATATTCACTTCAGCTGGGACATCCTCGCCAAACGTATTCGTGAACTCTCTTTCCTCAACTCCGGTGTGGGTATCGTCCTCAAGGACGAGCGCAGCGGTAAGGAAGAGCTGTTCAAATACGAAGGTGGCCTGCGTGCGTTCGTTGAATACCTGAACACCAACAAGACTGCGGTCAACCAGGTGTTCCACTTCAACATCCAGCGCGAAGACGGTATCGGCGTGGAAATCGCCCTGCAGTGGAACGACAGCTTCAACGAGAACCTGTTGTGCTTCACCAACAACATTCCACAGCGCGATGGCGGTACTCACCTTGTGGGTTTCCGTTCTGCACTGACGCGTAACCTGAACACCTACATTGAGGCTGAGGGCCTGGCGAAGAAGCACAAAGTCGCCACCACCGGTGACGATGCGCGTGAAGGCTTGACCGCGATTATCTCGGTAAAAGTACCGGACCCTAAGTTCAGTTCCCAGACCAAAGACAAGCTGGTGTCTTCCGAAGTGAAGACCGCAGTGGAACAGGAGATGGGCAAGTACTTCTCCGACTTCCTGTTGGAAAACCCTAACGAAGCCAAGCTGGTCGTCGGCAAGATGATCGACGCGGCACGTGCCCGTGAAGCGGCGCGTAAAGCCCGTGAGATGACCCGTCGTAAAGGCGCGCTGGACATCGCCGGCTTGCCGGGCAAATTGGCAGACTGCCAGGAGAAGGACCCTGCCCTCTCCGAGCTGTACCTGGTGGAAGGTGACTCTGCTGGCGGTTCCGCCAAGCAGGGTCGTAACCGTCGCACCCAGGCCATCCTGCCGTTGAAAGGTAAGATCCTCAACGTCGAGAAAGCCCGTTTCGACAAGATGATTTCCTCCCAGGAAGTCGGCACCTTGATCACGGCTCTGGGCTGTGGCATCGGTCGTGACGAGTACAACATCGACAAGCTGCGCTATCACAACATCATCATCATGACCGATGCTGACGTCGACGGCTCGCACATCCGTACCCTGCTGTTGACCTTCTTCTTCCGTCAGTTGCCGGAGCTGATCGAGCGTGGCTATATCTACATCGCTCAGCCGCCGTTGTACAAAGTGAAAAAGGGCAAGCAAGAGCAATACATCAAAGACGACGACGCCATGGAAGAATACATGACGCAGTCGGCCCTGGAAGATGCCAGCCTGCACTTGAACGACGAAGCACCGGGCATCTCCGGTGAGGCTTTGGAGCGTCTGGTTAACGACTTCCGCATGGTGATGAAGACCCTCAAGCGTCTGTCGCGCCTGTACCCTCAGGAGCTGACCGAACACTTCATCTACCTGCCGGCGGTCAGCCTGGAGCAGTTGGGTGATCACGCAGCCATGCAGGACTGGTTGGCTCAATACGAGGTGCGCCTACGTACCGTCGAGAAGTCTGGCCTGGTCTACAAAGCCAGCCTGCGTGAAGATCGTGAACGTGGCGTGTGGCTGCCCGAGGTCGAATTGATCTCCCATGGCCTGTCGAACTACGTCACTTTCAACCGCGACTTCTTCGGCAGCAATGATTACAAGACGGTGGTCACCCTGGGGGCCCAACTGAGCACCCTGTTGGACGAGGGCGCTTACATCCAGCGCGGCGAACGCAAGAAGCCGGTCAAGGAATTCAAAGAAGCCCTCGATTGGCTGATGACTGAAAGCACCAAGCGTCACACTATCCAGCGATATAAAGGTCTGGGCGAAATGAACCCGGATCAGCTGTGGGAAACCACCATGGACCCGAGCCAGCGTCGCATGCTGCGCGTGACCATCGAAGACGCTATTGGCGCAGACCAGATCTTCAACACCCTCATGGGTGATGCGGTCGAACCTCGCCGTGACTTCATCGAGAGCAATGCCTTGGCGGTATCCAACTTGGACTTCTGATCAAGCCCGCTCGCTAAAGAAAAGGCCAATGCTTAGCGTTGGCCTTTTTTATTGAAGGGTGGAAAGCATTTTAAAAATGCTCCACGTGGAACATCGTCAGTTTCAGCCTGATGTGGTGGTTGCCACGCTCTCCAACCGATACCCATACCCATAGATGGTCAGCAATTGCCAACCTCGATCCGCCGTCAGTCCCAACTTGTTACGCAGCCGATAGATATGCGTGTCCAACGGTCGTGATGACACCATCTCTTCGTGAGTCCAGAACCGCTCATACAGGTATTCGCGAGACAGCGGCCGCGCCAGGTTGGCGAACAGGCAACTGGCCAAGCGATATTCCCTTTCGGTCAGATTGATCGGTTTACCTGCGCGGGTGACGGTCAATTCAGCGTCGTCAAAGGTCAGGTCGTTGAAACTCTGCAGTTCGCTGGTGGTGGGTTTTTGCAGGCCATGGCGACGCAAAACCGCACTGACCCGTGCTTTGAGTTCATTGGGGCGAAAGGGTTTGCTGACGTAGTCGTCTGCCCCGCTGTTGAGTGCCGTGACGATGTCGCTCTCCGCATCGCGGCTTGTCAGCATAATGACCGCAGGCGGGGCCTCCATGTGTTCTCGAGTCCAGCGCAACAGGGCGATTCCAGTGATATCGGGCAGTTGCCAATCGAGTATCAACAGATCGAAGGTTTCCCGGCGTAGCTGACGCAGCAGGTCTTCGCCGCGTTCAAAAAAATGCAGGGACCAGGGCTGTTCCGCAGTGCTGGGGATCTGTCGCAGTGTCTGTTCAACCCGGCGCAGTTCGGCGGGCTCGTCATCCAGTATTGCGACACGCATGGGTGGGTCCTTTCTACTAAAATGTCGGCCATCGATGGCCTTTTCGACAGCGATTTCGTACAGAACAAATACCGGTGATTGAATCTGAATAATTGTGGCCAGACTCAATACCTCGTGGATCAATCGGTACGCTGATATCAAAGAGCCGTTAACTCGTTGAAAATCTTCAGTCCCGATATAGGAAAGATACCGGCTCCCGCTCTTTAGGAAAAGGATCAGCCGACGCATGCGCTAGCGTAAACCTGCGCGTTTCTGTCAAACGCCTTCTGGAAGCCCCATGTCGATAAGCACCATGATCCCCTCTCCCTGCCGCGTGTTTGGTGCCCTGCCCTCGTTCCTGGTCTTGGCCCTGATGGCTGGGCAAGTTTCTGCGGCGCCCCGCGCCGCCTACGTCGATGATCATTTTGCCTGTCGCGCCCAGCCGCTGCCCGCGGTTGTTTTGCACCTGACCGGGGATGCCTGGAAGCTGGACAGCAAGGGCAAGGCGCACCCTCTGCAGGAAGGCATGACCATCGATGAGCAAGAAGGCGTGAGAACTTCGGAATCGGCGTTCACCAGCCTGTTGCTGGGTGATGGCTCGAGAGTGGTATTGCCCTCCAGCTCACAGATGCGTTTGCATCTGGTGCCTGGGCAGTCGATTCCCCAAGTGATTCTCGAACAAGGCCAGGCTGAAGCCTATGTGATCAAGCGAGCCAGCGACCATGACCGGTTCCAGATCGTGACGCCCGTGGGCGTGCTGGGGGTACGCGGTACGCACTTTCGAGTACGGGACGATGCCGGGCAATCAGTCTTGGAGGTACTTAACGGGCAGGTTGCGGTGAACCGTGACGTGAACATGAAGCGGGGCCCTGTCGAAGACGAAGTAAAAGTGGGCGCGCGCCAGGGACTGCTGTTCACGAAACAAGGTGACCTCAAGCCTGTAGAGCTTCTGCCCGCGCCCGTGTTGATCGGCCAGGATGGTTTGAAAGGCGATGCGCCCGTGTGGCATTTGTACCTGCAGCCATTACCGGGTGCGCAGCGCTATCGCGCGCAGGTTGCTACGGATACCGCCTTCCTGAACATCAAGCAGCAAAACTTTTCCAGCGAGCCGAAAATGAGCTTCACTGGGCTCAAGGCGTTGTTCTATCACGTGCGTTTGTCGGCCTACGATGAGCACGGCCTGGAGGGGGAAACCGGGGTTTATGACATTTTCTACTACCCACCCGCCACACAGGCGCAGGCACCCGGTGGCTGACCTATGATGCTCTGGCGCAAGGCCGAGAAACGCCAGCCTACCCATGCCCAGCGTTTATTCCATGGCTTGGTCCGCGAATGGTTGTGGATAGGTTTACTGTTATTGCCGATCACCGCCTACCTGTCCCTCAGCCCGGGCCTGGCGCTGAACAACCCGCTGTACGACAGCCTTCGCCGCCTCGCACCCCTGCCGGTGGATCCGCGCATCTTGTTGGTGACGATTGACGACCAGAGCTTGAAAGAACTGGGCCGTTGGCCTTGGCCACGCAGCTTGCATGCCGATCTGATCGACCGCCTGAGTGACGCCCGACCGGCCGCTATCCTGTTCGATGTGATCTTCAGCGAGCCTGGCGTGCCCGCCAATGATCGACGCTTGGCTGATGCGATTTGCAACGCGGGCAATGTGGTACTTCCGTTATTGCGTGAAGGCGCCACCAGCTATGGCGAGCCGGACGCCCAAATTTTGCCTTTGCTCAAGTGCGCCAGAGGGCTTGGGCATATCAATGTGGAAGCGGATAGCGATGGCGTCGTACGCAGCCTGTACCTGCGTGAAGGCCCTCCGGGTAATACGACACCGCAGTTGGCATGGGAAGCCTACACATTAAGCGGCCAACCTTCTGACATGCCAGGGGAGCCGTTGGCGCAAACCAATGCACAGTGGCATCGGGAGTACGCTATACGCATCCCGTTCATTGCGGCCCACACGCATTTTCCCAGCGTGTCCTATGCCAGCCTGTTACGTGGTGAGGTTGCTCCCGAGCAGTTGCGCAACCGCCTGATCCTAGTGGGGGCCACCGCCTCCGGAATGGGTGATCGTTTTGTTACACCGCTGTCTTCGTTTGCGGGCACCACGGCGGGGGTGGAGATCCAGGCCAACGTCCTCAATGGCTTGCTGCAGGAGCGCAGTATCGTCGAGCTTCCCGGTTGGCTCGCAGCGCTGATGGCCACGTCGCTGGTGGCATTGTTATTGGGCCTTCTGTTGTACCTCCCCCGCTACGCCCTGTGGATGACGCTGGGGTGCATGGCTGCCGCTTTGCTGGGCTCATGGGTGCTGCTGCGCATGGGGCACTGGTGGTCGCCAGCGGCGTGTCTGATCGGTTTGCTGCTCAGCTACCTGATCTGGAACTGGCGTCGCCTCAGCGTGATCCTTGCTTATTTCGGCTGGGAACTGGCGCAGCTGGATTACGAACCCAAGGTCCTCCCGGAACGTCGTCGCGCCCCGGCGAGCAAAGGTGATGTATTACAGGCGCGGATCTTTGCCCTGGAGCAAGCAGTCAGCCGTACACGGGACACGCGACGCTTCATGGCCGATGGGTTGGAATGCCTGCCGGTGGCTACGCTGATTACCGACCCCAGAGGCACCATACTGCTCGCCAATCGGATTGCCCGCGAAGTATTCGGCAGCGATCTGGTCAGCACCAACCTGATCGAACAGCTCGCTGACTTGGGCTACCCTCCGCTGCACAATGGCGTTCGACCTGCCCTGTCGGCGTTGGAGCTTGTTGAGTTTCGTGACATTCACCAGCGCAGCCTGCGCATGGAGCTTGCCCCCTTGCTGCCGGCTGAAGGCGATATCGCCCTCGGTTGGCTGCTGAGCCTGACGGACCTGAGCAAGGAACGCGAGGCCCAGCAGCACCGCGAGACCATGCTGCGCTTTTTGTCCCACGACCTGCGTGCGCCGCATTCGGCAATCCTGGCGCTGCTGGATGTGCACGATGGCGAGTCACCGGTATTTGCTCAAATCGAACAACAGGTGAAGCGCGCTCTGAGCCTCACCGAATCCTTCGTGCAATTGGCCAAAGCCGAGGCCGACGGCTATCAGTTCCAGCCCACGCTGTTTGCCATGCTTGTGATGGATGCGTTTGACCAGGTGGCTGTGCTCGCCCAGCTCAAGGGTATCCATCTGGTTCACGACCTGGATGAAGCCGATGAGGGAATGGTCTCGGCAGATCAATCGCTGCTCACCCGAGCCTTGTTTAATGTGCTGGAGAATGCCATCAAATACTCGCCCTCGGGCACTACCGTAAGGTTGAGCCATAGCAGCGTGCGAGGTGGTTTGGAATGCCGTATCAGCGATCAGGGGCCGGGTATTGCACCTGAAGATCTGCCCGAGCTCTTCAACCAGTACCGGCGCTTTGATTCGGCCCAAGGCAGTGAGGGTCTGGGACTGGGCCTGACCATGGTCAAAGCCGTGATAGAGCGTCACGGTGGCCATATCCTGTGTGAAAGCGAGTTGGAAAAAGGCTCTACTTTCATCCTGCATCTACCGCTTTTGGACGAATAAGAAACGTACTTTTCTTCTGTGCATAAAAAACCGGTCACAAGGACTAATGCCAGTCAGTTAAGAAGGAGAAAGGCTAAAAGGTAACCTGTGGCGAGGGAGCTTGCTCCCGCTGGACTGCGCAGCAGTCCCATGCTTTGTAGACAAAGAGCGGGGCCGCTTCGCGGCCCAACGGGAGCAAGCTCCCTCGCCACACATACAGCGTTCACCCTTAACTGACTGGCATTAGTCACAAGGACCGGTTTTTTAATGCTGAAAAAACTTATGCACGTTTTTCGAGATTTTATAAGGCTTAGAAATATGTAATAAAATCATCCGGTTAGGATTATAAATCGGCAATTCGCCAACAAACCGTGCACAGGTTATCCACAGAACGTCATACCGCAGGTGTCTCGACTACAACCGGCTCCGGAGGCAGGGAACCCATGGCTCGCTGTTGTGCCTCGTTCCACGCGGCAGCGCGGTCATTAAGTGCAGCAATGGCACGCGGTCCTTCCCCTTCGGCGTACATCGGTTCGCCTATCACCACGGTGATGGTGCCCTCGCGTTTTGCCCAACCGGTCTTTGGCCAGAACTTGCCGGCGTTGTGGGCAATTGGCAAAACCGGCAGATTGGCATTGACCGCCAGCGCGGTACCACCGCGTGAGAACTTGCCTACGGTGCCGTAGGGCACCCGAGTACCTTCGGGGAAGATCAGCACCCAGACGCCATCCTTGAGCAACTCGTCGCCTTTTTTGGCCACATGCTTGAGCGCCGCCTTGGGGTTGTCACGGTCAATGGCGATCGGCCGTAGCATGGCCATGGCCCAGCCGAAGAACGGCACATACAGCAACTCACGCTTGAGTACCTGGCTCAATGGCGAAAAGTAGGCCGACAGGAAGAACGTTTCCCAAGTGCTCTGGTGGTTCGACAGAATCACGCAGGGCTGTTCCGGGACGTTTTCAGCGCCCTTGATCTCGAAACGGATGTTCAGGAATACCTTGGTCAGCCACAACGCGCAGCGGCACCAATAGACGTTGATAAAGCGATAGCGCGCCTTGAACGGCAAAAAAGGCGCAATAAAAAAGCTCAGGGTGCACCAGAGAAACGAACTGGTGCCCAGCAGCAGGTAAAAGAAAAAGGTTCTGATGGCCTGCAAGATCGACATGGCGGCATTTACCGTTGCGGGACACGGCCCGCCTGTTAAAAGCGCACTCCCGAACAGTCCTTGGTCAGGAAGTCGAGGGCGGCTAGTTGTTGATAAGTTCTGCGGCAACCGCCGCCAGATCGTCAAAAATCAAAGTGCCTACCGGCAGGTTTTTCGCCTGGGTCTTTTCGCCTTTCCCGGTCTTAACCAAAACTGGCTGAGAGTCGACGGCTTTGGCCGCCTCCAGGTCACCGAGGCTGTCCCCGACGAACCATATCCCAGCCAAGGGCACCTTGTAATGTTCTGTAATGGTTTTCAACATGCCAGGTTTGGGTTTGCGGCAATCGCAGCCCTCATCCGGCCCATGGGGGCAATACACCACCAGCCCTACCTCACCGCCTTGTTCGGCCACCAACGTGCGCAAGCGCGCGTGCATGGCCTCCAGAGTCGCGATGTCGTAGTAGCCACGGGCAATGCCTGACTGGTTGGTGGCGATGGCCACCGTCCAGCCGGCTTTGCTCAACTGCGCGATCGCCTCGATCGAGCCAGGCAGTGGAATCCATTCCTCCACCGACTTGATGTATGCATCGGAGTCGTAGTTGATCACCCCGTCCCGATCGAGAATCAGCAGTTTCAACATGGTCAGCTCAGTGTCGAAATATCGGCGATGCCGATGAACAGGCCGCGCAGGCGTGCCAGCATGGCATAGCGGTTTTTCCGCACGCCGGCATCTTCGGCGTTGATCATCACGGCTTCGAAGAACGCATCCACCGGCTCACGCAAGCTCGCAAGGCGCGCCAATGCTTCGGCGTAGTTACGCTCGGCGATCAGCGGCTTCACCGCGTTTTCCGCTTTGGCGATGGCCGAGTTCAACGAGAACTCCTTGGCATCGGCAAACAGGCTTGGGTCGACGTCGGCATTGCCCAGGCCTTCGGCCTTGCTCAACAGGTTCGACACGCGCTTGTTCACGGCAGCCAGGGCTTCGGCTTCCGGCAACTTGCGGAATGCCTGTACGGCTTGTACGCGTTGGTCGAAGTCCAGCGCAGAACCGGGTTGCAGGGCACGTACCGACAGGTAGACGGAAACGTCCACGCCTTCGTCTTCGTAACGCGCACGCAGGCGGTCGAAGACGAACTCCAGCACTTGCTCGGCCAGGCCGGCTTGCTTGACCTTGGCACCGAACTGGCCGACGGCGAATACCACGGCCTGGGTCAGGTCGAGGTCCAGCTTCTTGTCGATCAGGATACGCAGCACGCCCAGGGCCGCACGGCGCAGAGCGTACGGGTCCTTGCTGCCGGTGGGCAGCATGCCGATACCGAAGATACCTACGAGGGTGTCCAGCTTGTCGGCGATGGCCACGGCTGCGCCGGTCAGGGTGCTTGGCAGCTCGGCGCCGGCACCGCGCGGCATGTATTGCTCATTCAGCGCCAGGGCCACATCGTTCGGCTCGCCGTCGTTGAGGGCGTAGTAGTAACCGGCAACGCCTTGCATTTCCGGGAACTCGCCGACCATCTCGGTGGCAAGGTCGCACTTGGACAGCAGGCCCGCCCGCGCGGCCCAGGCGGCATCACCGCCAATGCGTGGTGCGATGTAGGCAGCCAGTTTGGAAACCCGTACAGCCTTGTCATAGACGCTGCCGAGTTTTTCCTGGAACACCACGTTCTGCAGGCGCAGGTTGAAGTCTTCCAGCTTCTGCTTCTTGTCTTGCTTGAAGAAGAACTCGGCGTCGGTCAGGCGCGGGCGAACGACTTTCTCGTTACCGGCGATGATCTGCTGCGGGTCCTTGCTCTCGATGTTGGCCACGGTGATGAAGCGCGGCAGCAACTTGCCGTCCACGTCCAGCAGGCAGAAATACTTCTGGTTGTCCTGCATGGTGGTGATCAGCGCTTCTTGCGGCACCTCGAGGAAACGTTCCTCGAACGAGCACACCAGCGGCACCGGCCATTCAACCAGGGCGGTCACTTCATCGAGCAGGCTTGGCGGAACGATGGCGGTGCCTTCCTGCAGGCGGGCCAGCTCTTCGGTGCGTTTGCTGATCAGCTCGCGACGCTCGTTGGCATCGGCCAGCACGTAGGCAGCACGCAGGTCGTTGAGGTAGTTGGCCGGCGAAGTGATGCGTACGCCTTGCGGATGGTGGAAACGGTGACCACGGGAGTCACGGCCCGCCTTCTGGGCGAGGATGGTGCAGTCGATGACCTGGTCACCGAGCAGCATTACAAGCCACTGAGTCGGGCGTACGAATTCTTCTTTGCGAGCACCCCAGCGCATGCGCTTGGGGATCGGCAGGTCGTTCAGCGAGTCTTCGACGATGGTCGGCAGCAGGCTCGCGGTCGGCTTGCCGGTGATGACCTGGCTGAAACGCAGTTTCGGGCCGCTCTGGTCGATATCGCTCAGCTCTACGCCGCACTTCTTGGCGAAACCAAGAGCGGCCTGGGTCGGGTTGCCTTCGGCGTCGAAAGCGGCCTGACGCGGTGGGCCGTCGAGGTTGATGCTGCGATCCGGCTGCTGGGTTTCCAGAGCGGTCAGCAACACGGCCAGGCGGCGTGGCGCAGCGTAGACTTTTTTCGTTTCAAACTTCAGGCCGGCGGTTTGCAGGCCCTTTTCGATACCGGCCAGGAAGGCGTCGGCAAGGGTATTGAGCGCCTTGGGTGGCAGCTCTTCGGTGCCCAGTTCAACCAGGAAATCTTGAGCACTCATTGTGCAGCCTCCAGCTTAGCCAACACTTCATCACGCAGGTCCTCGGTTGCCATCGGGAAGCCCAGCTTGGCGCGTGCCAGCAGGTAGGCTTGAGCGACGGAACGCGCCAGGGTGCGTACACGCAGGATGTATTGCTGGCGCGCGGTTACCGAGATGGCACGGCGGGCGTCCAGCAGGTTGAAGGTATGGGAGGCCTTCAACACCATTTCATAGCTCGGCAACGGCAGCGGCTGGTCGAGCTCGATCAGGCGCTTGGCTTCGCTTTCATAGAAGTCGAACAGCTCGAACAGCTTGTCGACGTTGGCGTGTTCGAAGTTGTAGGTGGACTGCTCCACTTCGTTCTGGTGGAACACATCGCCGTAGGTCACTTTGCCGAACGGGCCGTCTGCCCACACCAGGTCATAGACCGAGTCCACTCCCTGCAGGTACATGGCCAGGCGCTCGAGACCGTAGGTGATTTCGCCGGTCACCGGGTAGCACTCGATGCCGCCCGCTTGCTGGAAGTAAGTGAACTGCGTCACTTCCATGCCGTTGAGCCACACTTCCCAGCCCAGGCCCCAGGCGCCCAGGGTCGGTGACTCCCAGTTGTCTTCGACGAAACGGATGTCGTGGACCAATGGGTCCAGGCCGACATGTTTCAGCGAGCCCAGGTACAGCTCCTGGAAGTTGTCCGGGTTCGGCTTCAAGACCACCTGGAACTGGTAGTAGTGCTGCAGACGGTTCGGGTTTTCGCCGTAGCGGCCGTCAGTCGGGCGACGACTGGGCTGCACATAAGCGGCGTTCCAGGTTTCCGGGCCGATGGCCCGCAGGAATGTTGCGGTGTGGAAAGTGCCGGCGCCTACTTCCATATCGTAGGGCTGAAGTACCACACAACCTTGCTCGGCCCAGTATTGCTGGAGGGCGAGGATCAAGTCTTGGAAGGTACGCACGGCTGGCGTAGGCTGGCTCACGAAATTCACCTGTTACTTGGGCTGCGATTTAAAGAGCGGGAGTATACCCGATTCGGTCCTGCAACCACTCCCTGGAGCCTTATGCCACGCTGCTTTTGGTGTTCTGAAGATCCGCTGTACATGGCTTATCACGATCAGGAGTGGGGAACGCCGTTGCGCGATGCGCAGGGTTTGTTCGAGTTGCTTTTGCTCGAAGGGTTCCAGGCGGGCCTGTCCTGGATCACCGTTTTACGCAAACGCGAGCATTATCGAAAGGTCTTGTTCGGTTTTGATGCGCAGCGGTTGGCGAAACTGACCGATGCGGAAATCGAAGCCTTGATGCTTGATCCGGGAATCGTGCGCAATCGCCTGAAGCTCAACGCCAGTCGGCGCAATGCTGCCGCCTGGTTGGCCCTGGAAGACCCGGTGGGTTGGCTCTGGTCATTCGTTGACGGCGTGCCCAAGGTCAATCATTTCAAGGATCGCAGCGAAGTCCCGGCAATTACTCCCGAGGCCGAAGCCATGAGCAAGGCCCTGAAAAAGGCCTGGTTCACCTTTGTCGGGCCGACCATCTGCTATGCCTTCATGCAAGCCAGCGGCATGGTCATGGACCACACCCGGGACTGCGACCGTTACGCGCAGTTGGTCAACGCCGGTTAGAATGCGCGCTTTGCGCACCACACACGATCAGGAGTGACCTGTGGAAAAGTTTAAAGGCGCCTTGCTGGTAGGCGCTCTCCGGTTATTTGCCCTGCTGCCTTGGCGCGCCGTTCAAGCTGTCGGTACGGCGATTGGCTGGATCATGTGGAAAACCCCCAACCGTTCCCGCGACACGGTGCGGATCAACCTCTCCAAGTGCTTCCCGGACATGGATCCGGCCGCTCGCGAGCGTCTGGTCGGCCAGAGCCTGATGGACATCGGCAAGTCCCTGACCGAAAGCGCCTGCGCCTGGATCTGGCCGGCCCAGCGCTCCATCGATCTGGTGCGCGAGGTCGAGGGCCTGGAAGTGCTGCATCAAGCTCTGGCGTCGGGCAAGGGCGTTGTGGGTATCACCAGCCACCTGGGTAACTGGGAAGTGCTGAACCACTTCTATTGCAACCAATGCAAACCGATCATTTTCTACCGTCCGCCGAAGCTCAAGGCGGTGGATGAGTTGCTGCAAAAGCAACGCGTGCAACTGGGCAACCGCGTGGCCGCGTCGACCAAGGAAGGCATTCTCAGCGTGATCAAGGAAGTGCGCAAAGGCGGTCAGGTCGGCATCCCCGCCGACCCGGAACCGGCCGAGTCGGCAGGGATCTTCGTACCGTTTTTCGCTACCCAGGCGCTGACCAGCAAGTTCGTGCCGAACATGCTCGCGGGCCACAAGGCCGTGGGTGTGTTCCTGCACGCGCTGCGGCTGCCGGATGGCTCAGGCTACAAAGTGATCCTGGAAGCGGCGCCGGAAGACATGTACAGCACTGACACCGCCACGTCCTGCGCGGCCATGAGCAAGGTGGTGGAGCGTTATGTCGGCGCCTACCCGAGCCAGTACATGTGGAGCATGAAACGCTTCAAGAAGCGCCCGCCGGGTGAGGCGCGGTGGTACTGACCCGCTGCTGACTCAAAGCCGATACAACACAGAATGTGAGAGAGGGGCTTGCCCCCGAGAGCGGTGACTCAGTCCACATGCATGGGCTGACACGGGCTAGCGCCTTCTCACATTTTTCGATCTGCTCAGGCCTGGCGGTCGAGTTTCTTCAGGAACACCGTCATTTCTTTCTCGGCCTGCTTGTCGCCATGGGCCTGGGCCGCTTCAATCCCTTTCTCCCACGCCAGCCGCGCCGCAGCGTTATCACCCAGTCCCGCCTGTGCCTTGCCCAGCAACTTCCACGCCGCCGAATACTTCGGGTCAAACTCGACGCACTTGCGCAAATGTTCCGCCGCCTTGGCGTTGTCCTTCAAGTCCAGATAACCCTTGCCCAAACCAAAGCGCAGCAAGGAATTATCCACACCCTTGGCGAGCATTTTCTCCAGGGAATCTAGCATGCTGGTGTACTCCGTTGTGTCAGAAAAAGCTCAGCCCCACGTGGAACAACTTCTCCACATCGCGGATATGCTTTTTATCCACCAGGAACAGAATCACATGGTCGCCCGTGGCGATCACTGTGTCGTCGTGGGCGATGATCACTTCTTCATCACGAATGATCGCGCCGATGGTTGCACCCGGTGGCAGGCCAATATCGCGAATGGCCTTGCCGATCACCTTGCTCGACTTCGCATCACCGTGGGCGATCGCCTCGATGGCCTCCGCCGCGCCCCGGCGCAGGGAATGCACGCTGACGATATCGCCACGGCGCACATGGGCGAGCAAGGTGCCAATGGTGGCCAGCTGCGGGCTGATGGCGATATCTATGTCACCCCCTTGAATCAGGTCGACATAGGCCGGGTTGTTGATGATGGTCATCACCTTCTTCGCCCCCAGCCGCTTGGCCAGCAGGGAAGACATGATGTTGGCTTCATCATCGTTGGTCAGGGCCAGGAAGATATCCGCGTCGGCGATGTTTTCTTCCAGCAGCAGATCGCGATCCGAGGCGCTGCCTTGCAGGACCACGGTGCTGTCGAGCGTGTCGGACAAATACCGGCAGCGTGTCGGGCTCATCTCGATGATCTTGACTTGATAACGGCTTTCAATCGCCTCCGCCAACCGTTCACCGATCTGCCCACCCCCTGCTATCACGATGCGTTTGTAGCTCTCATCGAGCCGGCGCATTTCGCTCATCACTGCGCGAATATTCGCCTTGGCTGCGATGAAGAATACCTCGTCGTCAGCTTCGATCACTGTATCGCCCTGGGGCAGGATCGGTCGGTCGCGACGGAAAATAGCCGCTACACGGGTTTCCACATTCGGCATGTGCTCGCGCAATTGGCGCAGTTGCTGGCCAACCAGCGGGCCGCCGTAGTAAGCCTTCACCGCCACCAGTTGCGCCTTGCCTTCGGCGAAGTCGATCACCTGCAAGGCGCCGGGTATCTCGATCAGGCGCTTGATGTAGTGGGTCACCACCTGTTCCGGGCTGATCAACACGTCCACCGGAATCGCGTCGTTGTCGAACAGCCCTGCACGGGTCAGGTAGGCCGCTTCACGCACGCGAGCGATCTTGGTGGGGGTGTGAAACAGAGTGTGGGCGACCTGGCAGGCGACCATGTTGGTTTCGTCGCTGTTGGTCACGGCGACCAGCATATCGGCATCGTCGGCACCGGCTTGGCGCAGCACCGTCGGGAACGACGCGCGGCCTTGCACGGTGCGGATGTCCAGGCGGTCGCCAAGGTTGCGCAGGCGCTCGCTGTCGGTGTCGACCACGGTGATATCGTTGGCTTCGCTGGCCAAATGTTCGGCCAGCGTACCGCCGACCTGCCCTGCCCCAAGGATGATGATTTTCATCCGGTCACTCCCTTAAAACCATTCAGCCGCGCGCGGCGGCGATCTTGATCAGTTTGGCGTAGTAGAAGCCATCATGGCCGCCTTCCTGTGCGAGCAATTGGCGGCCGTGGGGCTGCTTGATACCGGCAGCCGTGGCAAGGTCCAGTTCCCGCGCGCCGCTGGTGCGGGCGAGGAAGGCCTGGATCACCTCGGTGTTCTCGGTGGGCAAGGTGGAGCAGGTGGCGTAGAGCAGGATGCCGCCGACTTCCAGGGTCGGCCACAAAGCGTCGAGCAGTTCGCCTTGCAGCACGGCCAGGGCCGCGATGTCGTCGGGCTGGCGCGTCAGCTTGATGTCGGGGTGACGGCGGATCACGCCTGTGGCGGAACAGGGCGCGTCCAGCAGGATACGTTGGAAGGGTTTGCCGTCCCACCAACTGGCGGTGTCGCGGCCGTCGGCAGCGATCAGGTCGGCATTCAGGCCCAGGCGTGCGAGGTTTTCACGCACACGTACCAGGCGCTTGGCTTCCAGATCGACCGCGACCACTCCCGCCAGGCCCTGTTCGACTTCCAGGATATGGCAGGTCTTGCCGCCTGGTGCGCAGCAGGCGTCGAGCACGCGTTGACCGGGGGCCAGGTCGAGCAGGTCAGCGGCCAGTTGTGCGGCTTCGTCCTGCACGCTGATCCAGCCTTCGGCAAAACCCGGCAGGCTGCGTACGTCGGTGGCAGTCTCCAGCACGATACCGTCGACGCTGTACACGCACGGCGTGGCGTTGATGCCGGCCCCGATAAGCAATTGCAGGTAGGCATCGCGACTGTGGTGACGACGGTTGACCCGCAGGATCATCGGCGGATGCGCGTTGTTGGCGGCACAAATGCTTTCCCATTGCTCGGGCCAGAAAGCTTTCAGGGCTTTTTGCAGCCAGCGTGGGTGCGCGGTGCGCACCACCGGGTCATGCTCCAGCTCGGCCAGCAGCGCTTCGCTTTCGCGCTGGGCACGGCGTAGTACGGCGTTGAGCAGAGCCTTGGCCCAGGGTTTTTTCAACTTGTCGGCGCAGCCGACGGTTTCACCGATGGCGGCGTGGGCCGGCACGCGGGTGTAGAGCAACTGATAGAGTCCGACCAATAGCAGCGCTTCCACATCCGCATCGGCTGCCTTGAACGGCTTTTGCAGCAGCTTGGCCGCCAGTGCCGACAAGCGCGGCTGCCAGCGGGCCGTGCCGAATGCCAGGTCTTGGGTGAAACCGCGATCGCGGTCTTCGACCTTATCCAGCTGGGTGGGCAGTGAACTGTTCAACGAAGCCTTGCCGTTGAGAACGGCGGCGAGGGCCTTGGCGGCGGCCAGACGCGGGTTCATTGGGCGACCGCCCCGAGAACCGTACCCACGGAAAATTTCTCACGACGGCTGTTGAACAGGTCGCTGAAATTCAGCGCCTTGCCGCCGGGCAACTGCAGGCGTGTCAGGCACAGCGCCTTTTCACCGCAGGCCACCAACAGGCCGTCTTTGCTGGCACCGATGATTTCACCGGGAGCGCCTTTGCCATCGGCCAAGGTGGCGGCCAGTACCTTCAAGGCTTCGCCATTGAGCGTGCTGTGGCAGATCGGCCAGGGATTAAAGGCGCGCACCAGGCGCTCCAGTTCCACGGCCGGGCGGCTCCAGTCGATGCGGGCTTCGTCTTTATTCAATTTGTGCGCATAGGTGGCCAGGCTGTCGTCCTGTACTTCACCTGGCAGGGTACCCACGGCGAGGCCGGCGATGGCTTGGATCACAGCCGGTGGGCCCAGCTCGGCGAGACGATCGTGCAGGCTGCCACCGGTGTCTTCGCCGGTGATCGGGGTGGTGACTTTGAGCAGCATCGGCCCGGTATCCAGGCCCGCTTCCATGCGCATCACGGTCACACCGCTTTCGCTGTCGCCCGCCTCGACGGCCCGCTGGATTGGCGCCGCACCGCGCCAGCGTGGCAGCAACGAGGCATGACTGTTGATGCAACCCAGCCGTGGAATGTCCAGCACCGCTTGTGGAAGGATCAAGCCATAGGCCACGACTACCAGCAGGTCCGGCTTCAGAGCGGCCAGCTCGGCCTGGGCCTCGGCATTACGCAGGGTCGGAGGTTGCAGCACAGGAATGTTGTGCTCCAGCGCCAACTGCTTGACCGGGCTTGGCATCAGTTTTTGCCCGCGCCCGGCCGGGCGATCCGGCTGGGTATACACCGCGACGATGTCATAGGGGCTGGCAAGCAGCGCCTTGAGGTGTTCGGCTGCGAATTCGGGAGTGCCGGCAAAAACTATGCGCAGTGGCTCGGTCATGGGAGTTCTCGGTTAAAAACAGTCACAAAAGAAAAAGGCTTGCCGCAGCAAGCCTTTGGAAGAAGGGCATCAAGCTTGCTGGCGATGCTTTTTTTCCAGCTTCTTCTTGATTCGGTCGCGCTTGAGCGTGGACAGGTAATCGACGAACAGCTTGCCGTTGAGGTGGTCGCATTCATGCTGGATGCACACCGCCAGCAGACCATCGGCGATCAACTCGTAGGGCTTGCCATCACGGTCCAGGGCCTTGATCTTCACGCGCAGCGGGCGTTCGACGTTTTCGTAGAACTCCGGCACCGACAGGCAGCCTTCCTGGTATTCGCCCATTTCTTCGGTCAGCGGTTCGAACTCGGGGTTGATGAACACCCGTGGTTCGCTGCGATCTTCCGACAGGTCCATGACCACGACGCGCTGATGCACGTTGACCTGGGTGGCGGCGAGGCCGATGCCCGGGGCTTCATACATTGTTTCAAACATGTCATCGACCAACTGACGAACCTTGTCGTCCACTACGGCCACCGGTTTGGCGATCGTGCGCAGGCGCGAGTCGGGGAATTCGAGGATGTTCAAAATAGCCATAAGCGTAATTGCTGCACATGTGAGGTAGAGGCAAATCGGCGTTGGGATGGACCCAGACAGCCGGTGTGAAACGCTCAAAAGCCGCGGAGGCTATGGCATTTCACGCGAACGCACATAATAAAGGAGATTGACCCCATGAGGAAATCGCTACTCGTCTTGCTGCTGTGGGCCCCGTTTGCCACGGCCCTTATTCCCCAGCCTGCACAGCGGCTGGATCAACCGACGCAACAGGCAATCCAGCGCTTTTTATTGCACAACCGCATTCTCGATACGCCCCAGGATCTGGACCGTGCGCCTTACATTGTCGCGGCAGAAGCAGGACGGGTGTTGGGCGCCAATGGCGAGCGGGTGCATGCCCGGGGCTCTCTCGATCCGTCCCAGGCAAGCTATGGGATTTTCCGCCGCGGTAAAACCTATACCGACCCACACACTCAAGAACTGCTGGGCGTCAATGCCGACGATATCGGCACCGCACGCTTTGTGATGGCGGGTGATCTCACCACCCTGGCCGTGCAGCGAGTGACCCAGGAGGTTCGTCCAGGCGACCGTTTGTTGAGTACCGAACGCCCTGTCGAGCTGACAAGGTGGGAAGGTGCAGAACCGACCGCTTTTATCGAAGGCCAGATCATTGATATCCCCAAGGGCGTCACTCAGATCGGCGTGCTCGACGCGGTAACCCTGAATAAGGGCCGGCGCGACGGAATGGTCGAAGGCCAATTGCTCACCGTGATCAAGAGCGGCTCCACCGTCCGCGACACCCTCACCGGGGCGCCGACGCAACTTCCCGACGAACGTGCCGGCACCTTGGTGGTGTTTCGCACCTTTGAAAAACTCAGTTACGGCCTGGTGCTCAGTGCCTCGCGTTCACTGGCGGTGATGGACCGTTTCGTGACTGCCCATCAAACGCAATGAATAGCCTGCTAAATAAGTTACCAACAGAGTTATCCACAGCTTGTTCCGATCAAGGATGATCAAGATGTATCCGATAAACAGTGATGAAATTTCCCCTGCCGAACTGGAAGCGCGACTACGCTTGCACAGGCTGCCGGAACTGGGCCCCAAGCGTTTTCGCGTGTTGATCGAAGCGTTTGGTTGCGCTTCAAAGGCCCTCAGTGCACCTGCCAGTGCCTGGCGGTCCCTCGGGTTGCCAGCCGTCAGTGCCGAGGCTCGGCGCAGTCCTGAAGTTCGTGATGGTGCGAGTTCCACCTTGGCCTGGTTAGCCGGCCCGGCCCAGCATTTACTGATGTGGGACCAACCTGAGTACCCCGCGCTACTCGCTCAGATCGACGATGCTCCCCCGTTATTATTCGTCGCCGGCGACCCTGCGATCCTGGAAAAACCCCAACTGGCAGTGGTCGGGAGCCGTCGCGCCTCCCGCCCCGGCATGGACACGGCCGCTGCGTTTTCCCGCAGCCTGGCGAGTGCTGGCTTCGTTATCACGAGCGGCTTGGCGTTGGGCATAGACGGCGCGGCGCACCAAGCGGCATTGGAGGTAGGCGGCCAGACAATCGGCGTGCTGGGCACTGGGCTGGAAAATTTTTATCCACAGCGGCATCGCAGGCTCGCAGCGGCGATGATAGAGCAAGGCAGCGCCGTAGTTTCCGAGTTTCCGCTGGATGCGGCCCCTCAAGCGGGCAATTTTCCCCGGCGCAACCGGATCATCAGTGGCTTGTCGCTGGGTGTGTTGGTGGTCGAAGCCAGCATGGCCAGCGGTTCGCTCATTACCGCACGGCTGGCGGCCGAGCAAGGACGCGAGGTGTATGCGATCCCTGGCTCCATTCATCATCCTGGTGCCAAGGGCTGTCATCAGCTGATCCGCGATGGAGCGGTGTTGGTCGAAACCATTGAGCACATTCTGGAAGGTTTGCGCGGTTGGCAGGCCCTGTCACGCCCTGCCCCGATACCGGTCACTCACCCACTGGTGGCGTTACTGCATGCCGCGCCTCACACCAGCGAAGGCCTGGCGATTGCCAGCGGCCGGCCATTATCCCAAGTGCTGGCGACGCTGACGGAGCTGGAGCTCGAAGGCCAAGTGATCTGCGAGAGTGGCCGCTGGCTCGCGCGCCCCTAGGTTTTGTAAAGAAGATCGGTAAACTGCGCAGAGCTTTAGTCCGGAGAATGAGCAATGGTCAACAGGTGGCGTGTGTTGGAAGCCGCACGAGAAATTCGCGCAGGCGCGGTGATTGCCTATCCGACCGAGGCGGTCTGGGGCCTGGGCTGCGACCCGTGGAACGAAGAAGCGGTGGACCGGCTGTTGGCGATCAAGAACCGCTCTGTGGATAAGGGCTTGATCCTGGTGGCGGACAATATTCACCAGTTCGATTTTCTGTTTGAAGATTTCCCGGATACCTGGATCGAGCGCATGGCCAGCACCTGGCCAGGGCCGAATACCTGGCTGGTGCCCCATCAGGGCCTGCTGCCTGAGTGGGTGACCGGTGTGCATGACACGGTAGCCGTGCGGGTCAGTGACCATCCGTTGGTGCGGGACTTGTGCTCGCTGGTAGGGCCGCTGATTTCGACGTCAGCCAACCCTCAGGGCCGCCCGGCGGCGCGCACGCGGCTTCGTGTGGAGCAGTATTTCCGTGGCCAGGTGGACCTGGTGTTGGGGGGAGCCTTGGGTGGGCGCAAGAACCCGAGCCTGATTCGCGATTTGGCGACGGGTGAGGTCGTGCGGCCTTCCTGATACTGGGGTGTGGCTTTCGCGAGCAAGCCTGCGCCCCTGATCGATCGAGCTCCAACTGGAGGCGCGCGGTCGGACAGGGAAGCGGGCTTGCTTGCAATGAGGCCCTTCAAACCGCCAAGTGTCTTAAACGTTATGGCAACAGAATGGTCGACCCGGTGGTCCGCCGTCCCGACAACGCTGTCTGTGCCTTCGCCGCTTCAGCCAGTGGATACCGCTGGTTGATATCAATGCGCACCTTGCCGCTCTTGATCATCGAGAACAGATCATCGGCCATTGTCTGCAGGTTTTCCGGGTTGTTGGCATAGGTCGCCAGTGTCGGACGGGTCACATACAGCGAACCCTTGGCCGCCAGAATCCCCAGGTTCACCCCCTCTATCGCGCCCGACGCGTTACCGAAGCTCACCACCAACCCGCGTGGCGCCACGCTGTCCAGCGAGGTCAGCCAGGTATCCTTACCGACGCCGTCGTACACCACCGGTACTTTCTTGCCGTCGGTCAACTCCAACACGCGTTGTGCGACGTTTTCCTTGCTGTAGTCGATGGTTTCCCAGGCGCCAAGGGATTTGGCCAGGGCGGCTTTTTCCGGTGAACTCACGGTGCCGATCAGCTTCACGCCCAAGGCTTTGGCCCATTGGCAGGCCAGGGAGCCCACGCCTCCTGCAGCGGCGTGGAACAAAATGGTTTCGCCGCCTTTCAGTTCATAGGTCTGGCGCAGCAGGTACTGCACGGTCAAGCCCTTGAGCATGGCGCCCGCGGCTTGTTCAAAGCTGATGTCGTCCGGCAGGTGCACCAGGTTGGCGGCGGGCAACACATGCAGTTGGCTGTAGGCGCCCAGCGGGCCGCTGCCATAAGCCACACGGTCGCCGACCTTGAATTGAGAGACTTCACTGCCTACCGCATCGACAACCCCGGCACCTTCGGCGCCCAATCCCGATGGCAATGCCGGCGGCGCATACAGACCGCTGCGGAAATAAGTGTCAATGAAGTTCAGGCCGATGGCCTCATTACGTACGCGAACCTGTTGCGGGCCCGGCTCTGCGGGCGTGTAGTCCACATATTCAAGCACTTCGGGACCGCCATGGGCGCTGAACTGGATACGTTTGGCCATCTGCACTTCTCCTTAAGATTGAATCGCATAGCGCGCTATCGGACTCCTAAGCTTGATCTTCGTCAACTGCGATGCACATGGGTGCGGTGTTATCCTGTGCGCCCATTTGCCGCCGACGCCCGATGGCCTCGCGTAGCTTTGCCCGATTCAAGGTGATGCCATGACTACTCGCACTGAGGCTGTTAAAGCCTACCTGCTCGACCTGCAAGACCGTATTTGCAGCGCCCTGGAAACCTTCGAGACGGACACTCGCTTTATCGAAGACGCCTGGACCCGGCCTGCCGGCGGCGGCGGTCGCACCCGCGTGATTGCAGATGGTTCGATCATTGAAAAAGGCGGCGTTAACTTTTCCCACGTGTTTGGCAGCGGCCTCCCACCTTCCGCCAGTGCCCATCGTCCTGAGCTGGCCGGACGCGGCTTTGAGGCGTTAGGCGTGTCGCTGGTCATCCATCCGCACAACCCCCACGTGCCGACGTCCCATGCCAATGTGCGCTTTTTCATCGCCGAAAAAGAAGGCGAAGAGCCGGTATGGTGGTTCGGTGGCGGCTTCGACCTCACGCCCTACTACGGCAACGAAGAAGACTGCATCCACTGGCACCGCGTGGCCGAGCAGGCCTGTGCGCCGTTCGGTCCGGATGTGTACTCGCGCTACAAAGCCTGGTGCGACACCTATTTCCATATCAAGCACCGCAACGAGCCGCGCGGTATCGGCGGCCTGTTCTTCGACGACTTGAATGAATGGGACTTCGACACCTGCTTCGCCTTTATCCGCGCCATCGGCGATGCCTACATCGACGCCTACCTGCCGATCGTGCAGCGCCGCAAGGCCACGCCCTATACCGAGCAACAGCGCGCGTTCCAGGAATTCCGCCGAGGCCGTTACGTTGAATTCAACCTCGTCTACGACCGTGGCACCTTGTTCGGCCTGCAGTCGGGTGGGCGTACCGAGTCGATCCTGATGTCGCTTCCGCCGCAAGTGCGCTGGAGCTACGACTGGAAGGCCGAAGCCGGCAGCGAAGAAGCGCGCCTCACCGATTACTTCCTGCAGGACCGCGACTGGCTGGGTGTGCTCGCAGCCAAGGCGGCGGTCTGATGGATCGCTACGTCGTATTCGGTAACCCCATCGGCCACAGTAAGTCACCGTTGATCCACCGTATGTTTGCCGAGCAGACCGGCGAGACACTGGATTACAGCACCTTGCTCGCGCCGCTGGAGGATTTCAGCGGCTGCGCCCGTGAGTTCTTTGTGCAGGGGTGTGGTGCCAATGTCACCGTGCCGTTCAAGGAAGAGGCCTACCGTTTGGCCAGCGCCTTGACCGAGCGCGCCCAGCGCGCCGGCGCGGTGAACACCCTGAGCAAGCTGGCCGACGGCACCTTGCTGGGCGACAACACCGACGGCGCCGGCCTGGTGCGCGACCTGACGGTAAACGCCGGGTTGAACCTGAAGGGCAAACGCATCCTGCTACTGGGTGCTGGTGGCGCAGTCCGCGGTGCATTGGAACCTTTGCTGGCGGAACAGCCGGCCTCGCTGATCATCGCCAACCGCACCGTGGAAAAGGCTGAACTGCTCGCCGAGCTGTTCGACGACCTTGGCCCGGTATCCGCCAGCGGTTTCGACTGGCTGCGTGAGCCGGTGGACCTGATCATCAATGCCACGTCCGCGAGCCTGTCAGGCGATGTACCGCCGATTGCCGGAAGCCTGATCGAATCGGGCAAGACCTTTTGCTACGACATGATGTATGCCAAGGAGCCGACTGCGTTCTGTCGCTGGGCCACTGAACAAGGCGCGGCCGTGGCGATGGATGGTCTGGGCATGCTGGTCGAGCAGGCGGCGGAAGCGTTTTTCCTGTGGCGCGGGGTGCGCCCGGATTCGGCACCGGTGCTCGCTGAACTGCGTCGCCAACTCAGCTGACTGCGTTCCAAGTGTGGTGGGGGGCGAGCCTCCTTCCACATTATTGGCCACGTTCAGTCTTCGAAGTGGATGGGGCACTTATCCGCCCCTTCCAACTTTTTCAACTCGTCCACAACCTGCGGTCGGGCCCGGCGCAAGATCAAGCTGCGCCCCAACCCGCGCAACCTGCGTGCCTCCTGGTGCAGCATCTCCACCCCGGAATAGTCGATAAAGTTGATCTGCTGCGCCTCAATCACCACTCGTTCGCTCGCAAGGCTTTGCAGGCGCACTTGCAGGTAATGGCTGGCGCCGAAGAAGATCGAGCCGCCTACCCGCAGCACATCGTCTTCGCCGTCACGCCACTGCTGGACACGCGGTTGCGAGGTGCGCTTGAGGTAGAAAAACAGCGACGCCAGCACCCCGGCATAAATCGCCGTTTGCAGTTCCAGCAGCAGCGTGGCGACGCAGGTCAGGCTCATCACCATGAATTCGGCACGGCTCACCCGGAACAACGCGCGAATGCCGCGATGGTCCACCAGCCCCCAGCAAATCAGCAGAATGCTCGCTGCCATGCTCGGGATGGGGATGTGTGCAATCAACGCGGCGCCAAACAACGCGAACAGCGCCACCCACAGTGCGGAAAACACCCCCGCCAACGGTGAGCAGGCGCCGGCTTCATAGCTGAGCCCGGAGCGGGTAAAGGAACCGGCTGACAAGTACCCCGAGAAAAATCCGCCGACGATATTGGATAAGCCCTGTGCGCGGACTTCCTGGTTGGCGTCGAGTAATTGCTGCGAACGGGCCGATAAAGAGCGGGCAATCGATAGGCTGGTCACCAGCCCCAGCATGCCCACCGCCACGGCACTGGGCAGCAGGCGCAGAAGCATATCCAGGTCCATTGGCAGCGGGCTGAATGGAGGCAGCTTGCCGACAAACGAGCTGACCAGCGCCACCTGCCCGAACATCGCCGGCGACAGCCAGGCGACCAGGCTGCCGAGGGCCAGGGCGATCAACAGCGTTGGCCAGCGGGGCACCCAGTATTTGAGCAACGCGCCCACCAACAAGGTGCCCAGCCCGAGGACGAGTGAAGCTGGGTCCCACTCGCGGCTATGGTCGATCAGCGCCAGCAGGCTATTGATGGCCGTTGCCTGGCTCGGCACATCCAGGCCCAGCAGATTGGGCAGTTGGCCCAGGGCAATCACCACGGCGGCACCCAGGGTGAAGCCGAGCACCACCGAATGGGAGACGAAATTCACCAGCGCGCCGAAGCGCAGCATGCCCAGCAACCACTGGAAAACGCCGGCCAGGAATGTCAGCAGGAGGATCAAGGTAATGTAGTCCTGCGACCCCGGCACGGCCAAAGGGCTGATGCTGGCGTACAACACGATGGAAATCGCCGCTGTCGGGCCGCAGATCAGGTGCCAGGAGGAGCCCCAGAGGCAGGCAATCAGTACCGGGATGATTGCCGCATACAGGCCGTATTCGGGTGGGAGGCCGGCGATCAGCGCGTAGGCAATGGATTGTGGCAGCGCGAGTACTGCGCCGCTGAGGCCGACGACTGCATCTCGACCGACACTGGCGCGGGTTTGGCGTGGGAGCCAGGCGAGAAAAGGCAAAAGTGTGTGGCGGTTGGGCCGAAGCATCGCAGACTCGGTCAGAAGGTTTGGCTCAGAGTATCAGTACGCATCGGCCCCTGTGGGAGGGAGCGAGTCGAATCGGCGCACCGCCCCTCCCACATTCAGCTGGCGAGTATCTTTAGAGTTTGGCTTTTACAGCGGCCAGAGCATCCTTGCCATCCACTGTCTTTACGCCATCCAACCACTTATCCAACACCGCCGGGTTCGCCTTGATCCACGCTTTCGCCGCATCGGCATTGCTGACCTTGTTGTTGGTGACGTCGGCCATGATGCTGTTCTCCATCTCCTGGGTGAAACTCAGGTTGACCAACAGCTTCCCGACATTCGGGCAGGCCTGCGCGTAACCCTTGCGGGTCAAGGTATACACGCTGCCGGTGTCACCAAAATATTTCTCGCCGCCTTTGAGGTAACGCATTTTCAATTGCACATTCATCGGGTGCGGCGTCCAGCCGAGGAAAGTCACGAATTTCTGTTTCTTGACCGAGCGTGAAACCTCCGCGAGCATCGCTTGTTCGCTGGATTCGATCAGCTTCCACTGGCCGAGATCAAAATCGTTTTTCTTGATGATCTCCTGCAGCGAGATATTCGCCGGCGCGCCGGAACTGATGCCGTAGATCTTCTTGTCGAACTTATCGGCAAACTTGTTCAGGTCGGCAAAGTCATGCACGCCGGCATCCCACACATAGTCCGGCACAGCGAGGGTGAACTCGGTGCCGTCGAGGTTCTTCGCCAGTTGCACCACATCGCCATTGGCCACGAACTTGTCATAGAAGCCCTGCTGCGCCGGCATCCAGTTGCCCAGGAACACATCCACCTGGCCATCCCTGAGCCCGCCAAAGGTGATCGGCACCGCCAGCGTGTCTACTTTGTGTTTGTAGCCCAGGCCCGTCAGCAGAAAACCGGCGATGGCGTTGGTGGCGGCGATATCGCTCCAGCCTGGATCGGCCATTTTCACCGTTTCACAACTGCTGTCTGCGTACACATTGGCGCTGGCGAGCACCAGGATGCCCAGTACTACCGTTAGCTTTTGCATGGCCTTCCCTCTGTTATTTATTGGTTTTGGCAGGGTTGTGGATAACGTGCCTTGCGCTCCAAGTCGTCGAGGTCGATATGGTTGCGCATGTATTGCTGACTGGCGTCTACCAGTGGCTGGTGATCCCAGCTCTTCAGCTTGCCCTGGGTCAGCGCCTCAAATACCAGGCGACGGCGGCGTTGGCTGGCGAGCACCTGCTGGTGGATCGCCGGGATGTCCCATTTGGCCCGCGCCTCATTCAAGAAGGCTGCAAACAGCGCCCGATGTTGCGGCGACTGGCTGAGGTCTTCCTGCTCCCGTGGGTCGTTGTGTACATCGAACAGCAGGCAAGGGTCGTCTTCGCTGTAGATAAATTTGTAGGCGCCACGGCGAATCATCATCAGCGGGCTGATGGTGCCTTCGGCCATGTATTCGCCGAACACTTCGTCGTGCCCACCCTGCCCTTGCAAGTGCGGGACCAGTGAACGACCGTCCAGCGGCAGACGCGGGTCCAGCTCGCCGCCGGCCAGTTCCACCAGGGTCGGCAGCAGGTCGGCGGTGGACACGGCGTGGCTCACGCGGCCCGCAGCGAATTGCCCCGGTGCACAGACCAGCAGTGGTACGCGGGCGGCCATTTCAAACCAGTGCATTTTGTACCAGAGGCCGCGCTCGCCGAGCATGTCGCCGTGGTCGCCGGAAAAGATGATGATCGTATCCTCGGCCAGGCCGGTGTCTTCCAGGGTTTGCAAGAGCTTGCCGACGTTGCTGTCGATATAGCTGCAGGCACCGAAATAAGCACGGCGTGCATCGCGGATCTTATCCACAGGCAGCGGCTTTTCCCACAGGTCATAGACTTTGAGCAGGCGCTGGGAGTGCGGGTCCAGATCGGCCTGGGGCGGTGTTGTCGGCAAGGGGATGTCGCTGTCGTCGTACAGCTCCCAGAACGGCTTGGGAATGGTGTACGGGTCGTGCGGATGAGTCATCGACACCGTCAGGCAGAACGGCTGTTCGCCGTCTTCGCGGATATGGTCGAAAAGGTATTGCTGAGCCTTGAACACGACCTCTTCGTCGAAGTCCAGCTGGTTGGTGCGCACACATGGGCCGGCTTGCAGCACCGAGGACATGTTGTGGTACCAGCTGGGACGCACGTGCGGCTCATCCCAGTTCACGGCCCAGCCGTAATCGGCGGGGTAGATGTCGCTGGTCAGGCGCTCTTCGTAGCCGTGTAGTTGGTCGGGGCCACAGAAATGCATTTTGCCCGACAGGGCGGTGCGATAGCCGAGGCGGCGCAGGTAGTGGGCATAAGTCGGTACATCGGCGGGGAAATCCGCCGCGTTGTCGTAGGCGCCGATCTTGCTCGGCAATTGGCCGCTGACCAGGGTGAAACGCGACGGTGCGCACAGCGGGCTGTTGCAGTAGGCGGCGTCGAACACTACGCCCTGTGCGGCGAGGCGACTCAGGTTCGGCAGTTTGATCGGGGACGGTGCGTAGAACGGCAGCATTGGCGCGGCCATTTGATCGGCCATGATAAAAAGAATGTTCTTGCGCTTCATGGGGCTTCGGCATTCCATAGGCAGTGTTTATGCGAATGAGCATGCAGCCCATGAAAAATTGGGTAAAGCCCATGAAATACAATGTCTAGGATAAGTACAGCTTATGTATGAAGCCCTCGGTGATTTATCCCTCGACCTGTTGCGCGTGTTCGAGGCGGCGGCGCGTCATCGCAGCTTTACCGCCGCCGCCATGGAGTTAGGCACCACCCAGCCGGCCATCAGCCAGCAGATCAAGCGGCTCGAAGAGCAGTTGTCGATTCGCCTGTTTGATCGCATCTACCGTGGCATTGAACTGACCGATGCGGGAGCCCTGCTGTTCGAGCACGCCCAGGGCGGCTTGCAGGCCATCAACCAAGGCCTGAGCGCGATCACCCGGCAGGGTCAGCATGAAGTGCTGCAAGTGGCCACCGACTTCGCGTTCGCCGCTTACTGGCTGATGCCGCGTTTGCACCGCTTCCACCAGGCCAACCCGCAGGTCGATGTCAGCCTGGTCACCAGCGAGCGCAACCACGCCACGTTGCGCAGCGATATCGACGTGGCGGTGCTGTTCGGCGACGGTCGTTTCAAGCAGGGCGACAGCCTGTGGTTGTTCAACGAGGAGGTCTTCCCGGTATGTAGCCCACAGTGGCTCAAGGAGCAGACCACGTCGCTGACCCTGGCAAATTTGCAGGACTTTCCCCTGCTGCACCTGCGCCAGGAGAACACCAGCCAGTGGTTCGACTGGAGCGGTGTGTTTCGCGAGTTGGGCATCACCGCTGCACCGACACCCGGCCAGTTGCGTTTCGATAACTACACACTGTTGATCCAGGCCGCGATTGCCGGCCAGGGGGTGGCCATCGGCTGGCGCCACCTGGTGGATAATCTGTTGCAGCAGAACTGGCTGTGCCGGCCGATCAGCGACACGGTTATCTCGCGTTTCGGTTATTACGTCGTGCAGCCCCAGCGCAAGCGCCGGGGGCAGTTGGTCGAGCGCTTTGTCGATTGGTTGCTGGCGGAACAGGCCAGCAGCGCGCAGTCCCTGACTGGGCTGGCCCTGCCTTCGATTGCGGTCTAGGATCGGTTCACAATGGACACGGATTTCACCATGCAACGTATCAAGGGCTATCACGCCCATATCTATTTCGACGCCAGTACGATCGACCAGGCGCGCACCTTATGCGAAGACGCAGCCAAGCTGTTCCCGTTAAGCATGGGCCGTGTGCACGAACGGCCTGTGGGCCCGCACCCTGACTGGAGCTGCCAACTGGCGTTCGAGCCGGAGTACATCGGCGTGGTATTGCCGTGGTTGGCGCTGCACCGCGAAGGGCTGGTGGTGTTCCTGCACCCCGAAACCGGCGATGACCTGAAGGATCACACCGACTACGCGATCTGGATGGGTGCGATGCGCGAGCTGGATTTGTCGGTTTTTTAACCTTCTTCATCAGATAACCCTTACTTCCCTCCGCCGTAAAAAACCGGAGGTGACGCAAGATTTACTTCGTCAAGTCTCACTATATGGGATTGATATTTATATATTGAGATATGCGCAAGCATAGGTTTATATTCGCCCATCAGCTTTTTCGGCACCCACTCATTTCAGGTGAAGCGATGCAGGCGCAATTGATCGCGCTCGATTGGGGAACCAGCTCCCTTCGTGCTTATAAACTCGGCCCCGCAGGCGTGGTGCTGGACCAGCGTTCGCTGGCGTGGGGCATCATGCATTTGCCCACCGAGCCCAGGGATATCGCGGGTGTACGTTGCAGCGATGGTTTCGAGTTGGCGTTCGATGCGGCGTGCGGTGACTGGCTCGATGCCCAGCCCAACCTGCCAGTGATCGCTTGCGGCATGGTCGGTAGCGCCCAGGGCTGGAGCGAGGCGGCCTATCGCAATACACCCGTTGACGTCGCCAGCCTCGGCAAGGCATTGCATCGCGTACGCAGCATGCGGGGAACCGATGTGTATATCGTGCCCGGTGTGATCGAGCAGGTCGGCCTGCCCAATGTGATGCGTGGCGAAGAAACCCAGGTGCTGGGCGTGTTGCAAGGGCTTGGCGCTGACGTGTTGATCGGCCTGCCCGGCAGCCATTCCAAATGGGTCGAGGTGGCCGAGGGTTGCATCACCCACTTCGATACCTTCATGACGGGTGAGCTGTTCGCGGTGTTGAGCAAACACAGCCTCCTCGGGCGTACCCAGAAAATAACCGAAGCGTTCCAGGCCGAAGCGTTTGATCGTGGCGTGCAGGTGGCGCTCTCGGAAGACGGTCGGCGCGGCGTGCTGTCGACGTTGTTCAGTGCGCGCACGCTTGGGCTCACGGGCGAGTTGGCGGGCGACCAGCAGCCTGACTACCTGTCCGGCTTGCTCATTGGTCATGAGCTCGCGGGCTTGCCGGCCGGCGCCAGACACAAGCCCATCATCCTGGTCGGCGCTGCCGCCCTCTGCGCCCGTTACCAACGCGCCCTCGCCCTGTGCGGCTTCGACCACGTGAGCCTGGCGCAGGAAGCCACCGAGCGTGGTCTGTGGCAATTGGCGGTGGCTGCCGGGCTCACTCAACCTGCATTGGAGACCTGACATGCTCAAGCAAGCGCTGGCACACAACGGTTTGATCGCAATCCTGCGCGGTGTACGACCGGACGAAGTCCTGGCGATCGGCCAGGTGCTGTACGAGGCGGGCTTGCGTGTCATCGAAGTCCCGTTGAACTCGCCGGACCCGTACACCAGCATCCGCACGCTACGCGACGGCCTGCCCGCCGATTGCCTGATCGGCGCGGGTACGGTGTTGACCCCGGAACAGGTCGAGCAGGTCAAAGCCGCCGGCGGTCAGGTAATCGTCATGCCTCACAGCGATCCTAAGGTGTTGCGCGCAGCGAAAGCGGCGGGCCTGTTCCTGTCGCCCGGGGTAGCCACGCCGACCGAAGCATTTGCCGCCCTGGCCGAAGGCGCCGACGTCTTGAAATTGTTTCCGGCCGAGCAAATCGGCCCGTCGGTGATCAAGGCGTGGCTGGCGGTATTGCCGACGGGCACGTTGCTGCTGCCGGTAGGCGGCATTACCCCGGACAACATGCAGGTGTTCATCGATGCTGGTGCCAAGGGGTTCGGGCTGGGTTCCGGGTTGTTCAAGCCGGGTATGACGGTGGATCAGGTTGCGAGCCGTGCCCAGGCGTATGTCGCCGCCTGGAACACCCTGAGCTGACTTCAAGTTCCGCGCCCAAGGGCGCTGCATCTATAAGAGAGATAACAGATGAAAATAACCAAACTGACCACCTTCATCGTCCCGCCGCGCTGGTGCTTCCTCAAGGTTGAAACCGATCAGGGCGTGACCGGCTGGGGTGAGCCTGTGGTCGAAGGGCGCGCCCACACCGTGGCGGCTGCCGTCGAAGAGTTGTCCGACTACCTGATCGGCAAAGACCCACGCAATATCGAAGACATCTGGACGGTGCTCTATCGCGGCGGTTTCTACCGTGGCGGCGCGGTGCACATGAGTGCCCTCGCCGGCATCGACCAGGCGCTGTGGGACATCAAGGGCAAGGCCCTCGGCGTGTCTGTCAGTGACCTGCTCGGTGGCCAGGTGCGTGACAAGATCCGCGTGTATTCGTGGATCGGCGGCGACCGTCCGGCCGATACCGCCCGTGCCGCCAAAGAGGCCGTGGCCCGTGGCTTTACGGCGGTGAAGATGAACGGCACCGAGGAGTTGCAGTTCGTCGACAGCTTCGAAAAAGTCGACCTGGCCTTGGCCAACGTCGCCGCTGTACGGGATGCGGTCGGCCCTAACGTCGGCATCGGCGTCGACTTCCATGGTCGCGTGCACAAGCCCATGGCCAAGGTGCTGATGAAGGAACTGGACCCGTACAAACTGATGTTTATCGAAGAGCCGGTGCTCAGTGAAAACTACGAAGCGCTCAAGGAACTGGCGCCGCTGACCAGCACCCCGATTGCCCTCGGCGAGCGGCTGTTCTCGCGCTGGGACTTCAAGCGCGTGCTCAGCGAAGGCTACGTCGACATCATCCAGCCGGATGCGTCCCACGCCGGAGGCATCACCGAAACCCGCAAGATCGCCAATATGGCCGAAGCTTACGACGTGGCCCTCGCCCTGCACTGCCCGCTGGGCCCGATTGCCCTGGCGGCGTGCCTGCAACTGGATGCTGTGTGCTACAACGCGTTTATCCAGGAGCAAAGCCTGGGTATTCACTACAACGAGAGCAATGACTTGCTCGACTACGTGCGCGATCCGGGCGTGTTCGACTATGACCAAGGCTTCGTCAAGATCCCCAACGGCCCAGGCCTGGGCATCGAGATCAACGAGGAATATGTGATCGAGCGCGCTGCCATCGGCCATCGCTGGCGCAACCCGATCTGGCGCCATGCCGACGGCAGCTTTGCCGAATGGTGATCCCCTCCTGAAAGAGCTCGGTAAAAATGTGGGGGGAGCAAGCCTAATGCCAGTCAGTTAAGCGTAAGTGCCGGCTGTAGGAGCGAGCTTGCTCGCGAAAGACGTCAACGATAACGCAGCGTATCCGGTTTAACGCGGCGCTCTCAGGTTCTTCGCGAGCAAGCTCGCTCCTACAAAAAGCCTTAACTGACTTGCATTAGGGGAGTAAGCCCCTCCCACATTTTCATTCGGTTTCTTTAGTCAGATTTTCCCCGGACCTCAATAAACATAAGAAGAGGCACCCCCATGCAACCTGAATCCTTTACTGGGCAGGCGTCTTTAGTCACGCCGAGCAGAAAGCGTTTCTTCATCATGCTGTTGTTGTTCATCACCGTGGTGATCAACTATCTCGACCGTAGCAACCTGTCGATTGCCGCGCCGGCGCTGACCAGTGAGCTGGGCATCGACCCTGTGCATGTCGGGCTGATCTTCTCCGCCTTCGGCTGGACCTACGCCGCCATGCAGATTCCCGGAGGTTGGCTGGTGGACCGAGTGCCGCCGCGCATTCTCTATACGGCTGCATTGCTGTTGTGGTCCGTCGCCACCGTAATGCTGGGTTTTGCTGCCAGCTTTATCGCGCTGTTTGTGCTGCGCATGGCGGTGGGTGCGCTGGAAGCGCCGGCTTATCCGATCAACAGCCGCGTAGTCACCACGTGGTTTCCCGAGCGCGAGCGCGCTACCGCCATCGGTGTCTACACCTCCGGGCAATTTGTCGGGCTGGCGTTTCTCACGCCGGTATTGGCCTGGCTGCAGCACGCATTCGGCTGGCACATGGTGTTTGTCGTCACGGGCGGCGTGGGCATTGTATGGGCGTTGATCTGGTATGCGGTGTACCGCGAACCGAAGGAATTCAAGGGCGCCAATGCTGCTGAAATCGAATTGATCCGCGAGGGCGGCGGCTTGGTGGACATGCAGGCGAAAACCGTCAAGGCGCCATTCAGTTGGGTCGACCTGGGCATCGTGCTGAGCAAGCGCAAACTCTGGGGTATTTACCTGGGGCAGTTCTGCCTGAACTCCACGCTGTGGTTTTTCCTGACATGGTTCCCGACCTACCTGGTGAAATATCGCGGTATGGACTTCATCAAATCCGGCTTGCTTGCGTCGCTGCCCTTCCTGGCGGCGTTTGTCGGCGTGCTGTGCTCGGGGATTTTTTCCGACTGGCTGATTCGTCGCGGTGCGTCGGTGGGCCTTGCGCGCAAGCTGCCGATCATCGGCGGGTTGCTGATTTCCACGGCGATCATCGGCGCCAACTATGTGGAATCGACGGCATGGGTGATTACGTTCCTGGCCGTGGCGTTTTTCGGCAATGGCTTGGCTTCCATTACGTGGTCGCTGGTGTCGACGCTGGCACCGGCGCGTTTGCTCGGGCTGACCGGGGGCGTGTTCAATTTCATCGGTAACTTGTCGGCGATTGCCACACCGATAGTGATTGGCTTTCTGGCGAGCGGCGATTCGTTTGCGCCGGCGATCACCTACATCGCTGTGCTGGCGTTGCTTGGGGCTCTGTCCTACGTGCTGCTGGTGGGCAAAGTCGAACGCATAGAGATTTAGGCTACACCCTGTGGCGAGAGAGCAAACCCTCTCGCCACACCGGCATTCCGGCTCTAGTACAGCGCGCCATCCAGGATCTGATAGACGATGCTGGTGCCGATGGCGATCAATACGATATCGCCACCGGAGCGACGCCATTCATACCCGGGGTATTGCGGCAGATGGGCCAGGGCTCGCCCGTCCAGGCGTTCGCCGTAGTAGTTGCGCGGCAGCGGCTGACCACGCACCAGGCGCACGCCGGGAGGCGGTGGCGGGCCACGGCGGAAATCGTTGTGGTTGTCACGGATCACCTGGCGTACCGGGCCGAAATCTTCCGGTGGGCCACCCCGGTGGTTGGATGGCGGGCCACGGTGGTCGTCGCCGCGTTGTTCGTGCTGACCTTGCGGCCCACCTCGGTCGGGGCCGGGGCCGCCACGCTCATCGTAGGGCGCGGCCTGCGCCAGGGCACTCGCGCCGAGCATCAGCGCGCCGAGACCAGCGATCCAGCGTTTAGGCATTTTCATGGGGGCTTTCCTCAGTACTGCACGAACAAAAAAGGGATTTCGAACCGGGTTCGAAATCCCTTGGTCTTGTCAGTTTAGGTATTGATTCGTGCGTATGATTCCTCTGTATCAGGAACTTTACCTATCGCTACACCGCCTTTACGTACGGGCGGCGCGAACACCTTCCGACAGCGCCGCGCACAGGCTCAATACGCCATCAATCGCCTGTTGATCATTTTTGGCAGTGGCGATGTGATCGATCAGTGCCGAACCCACCACTACACCGTCCGCCAGGCGGGCGATGGCCGCTGCCTGTTCCGGCGTGCGGATACCGAAGCCAATGCTGATCGGCAGGTCGGTGTGCCGACGCAGGCGGGACACGGCCTCCTCGACGTGTTCCAGGGTGGCCGCGCCAGCACCGGTCACACCCGCTACCGACACGTAGTACACAAAGCCGGAGCTCCCGTTGAGCACGGTCGGCAGGCGCACATCGTCGGTGGTCGGCGTGGTCAGGCGGATAAAGTCGATACCGGCAGCCTGGGCCGGGTCGCACAGCTCGGCGTTATGCTCTGGCGGCATGTCGACCACGATCAGACCATCGACACCGGCTGCCTTGGCGTCGCTGATGAACTGCGGCACGCCGTATTTGTGGATCGGGTTGAAGTAACCCATCAGCACCAGCGGGGTGTCGTTGTTGTCTTGGCGGAACTCGCGAACCATTTGCAGGGTTTTCGCCAGGTTCTGCTTGGCGGTGAGCGCGCGAATGTTCGCCAGTTGAATGGCCGGGCCGTCGGCCATCGGGTCGGTGAAGGGCATGCCCAGTTCTATCACGTCGGCACCGGCGGCAGGCAAGCCCTTGAGGATCGCCAGCGAAGTGTCATAGCCCGGGTCGCCGGCGGTGACGAAGGTCACCAGGGCGGCGCGGTTTTGTTCCTTCAGGTGCGTAAAGCGGGTTTGCAGGCGGCTCATCAGTGTTTCTCCTGCGGGGCATGCTCTTGTTGAGAAAGGTCCAAGTGGTGCATCACGGTTTGCATGTCTTTGTCGCCACGGCCTGAAAGGTTGACCACCATCAGGTGATCTTTGGGCAGCGTCGGTGCGCGTTTGAACACTTCGGCCAGGGCGTGGGCGCTTTCCAGGGCGGGAATAATCCCTTCCAGGCGGCAGCACTTGTGGAAGGCATCCAAGGCTTCGTCGTCGGTGACCGAGGTGTATTGGACGCGGCCGATATCGTGCAACCACGCGTGTTCAGGGCCGATGCCGGGGTAGTCGAGGCCGGCGGAAATCGAGTGGGCGTCGATGATCTGACCGTCATCGTCCTGCAGCAGGAAGGTACGGTTGCCGTGCAGCACGCCCGGTACGCCACCGTTGAGGCTGGCAGCGTACTTGCCGGTTTCGATGCCGTGCCCGGCCGCTTCAACGCCGATGATCTCCACGCTCTTGTCGTCCAGGAACGGGTGGAACAGGCCCATGGCATTCGAGCCGCCGCCGATGCACGCCACCAGGCTGTCCGGCAGGCGGCCTTCCTGGGCTTGCAACTGGTCGCGGGTTTCCTTGCCGATCACGGCCTGGAAGTCGCGCACCATCGCAGGGTATGGGTGCGGGCCGGCCACGGTGCCGATCAGGTAGAAGGTGCTGTCGACGTTGGTCACCCAATCACGCAGGGCTTCGTTCATCGCATCCTTGAGGGTGCCGGTGCCGGCGACCACGGGGATCACTTCGGCGCCCAGCAGCTTCATGCGGAACACGTTGGCCTGTTGGCGCTCGATGTCGGTGGTGCCCATGTAGATCACGCACTGCAAGCCGAAACGCGCCGCCACGGTGGCGGTAGCCACGCCGTGCATGCCCGCGCCGGTTTCGGCAATGATGCGTTTTTTACCCATGCGCCGTGCCAGCAGGATCTGGCCGATGCAATTGTTGATCTTGTGCGCGCCGGTGTGGTTCAGCTCTTCGCGCTTGAGGTAAATCTTGGCGCCGCCGCAGAACTCGGTCAGGCGCTCGGCGAAGTACAGCGGGCTTGGACGCCCGACATAGTCGCGCTGGAAGTAGGCCAATTCCTCTTTGAACGCCGGATCTTCCTTGGCCGCTTCGTATTCACGGGCCAGGTCGAGGATCAACGGCATCAAGGTTTCAGCGACGTAACGGCCGCCGAACGCGCCGAACAGGCCGTTGGCGTCTGGGCCGTTGCGTAGATCGGTCTGGGACTGAGTCATGGGACGCTCCAGGAAAAAATGCATGTAGAAAACAATGAGGGCCACTCTACCCCCTCACGCGCCACGCTGAAAACCGATAAGATTGCCGCAACCTGTCAGGAAAACTCACAGATGAGCCGAGACCTTCCGCCCCTTAATGCCCTGCGTGCATTTGAAGCCACAGCCCGCCTCAATAGCGTCAGCCTGGCTGCTGAACAGCTGCACGTGACGCATGGCGCGGTCAGCCGCCAGCTGAAAGTGCTGGAAGAACACTTGGGCGTCAGTCTTTTCAGCAAGGAAGGCAGAGGCCTTAAACTCACAGATGCAGGCCTGCGGTTGCGGGACGCCAGTGCCGAGGCGTTCGAGCGATTGCGGGATGTGTGCGCCGAACTCACCCAGGGCGGCGCGGATGCACCCTTTGTGCTCGGCTTGTCGGGGAGTTTGCTGGCGCGTTGGTTCATCCCGCGTCTCGGCCGTTTGAACGCCGACCTGCCGGATTTGCGGCTGCACCTGTCGGCGGGTGAAGGCGACCTTGACCCGCGTCGTCCGGGGCTGGATGCGCTGCTGGTCTTCGCCGAACCACCGTGGCCGGCGGATATGCAAGTGTACGAGCTGGTCAGTGAGCGTATCGGGCCGGTCATGAGCCCACGTTTCGCGGATTTCGAGCGCCTGCGCGAGGCCCTGCCGCAAGCCTTGTGCGGCCAGCCGCTGTTGCATACCACCTCACGCCCGCAAGCCTGGCCCAGTTGGGCGCGACAACACGGCATCGATCCCGGCACGTTGAAGCACGGCCAGGGTTTTGAGCATTTGTATTATTTGCTGGAAGCGGCGGTAGCGGGGCTTGGCGTGGCGATAGCACCTGAACCGCTGGTCGCGGAGGACCTGCGTGCGGGACGCCTGGTAGCGCCGTGGGCTTTCAGTGAAACCCCGGCGCACCTGGCGTTGTGGCTACCCAAGCGCGCCGCAGATGGGCGCGCCCGGCAACTGGCGCAATGGCTCAAGGCTGAGCTGGCGCGCCAGCCTGTTTAATCACCGCGTTTGCAGAGCAGGTAAGCGGCCAGCAAGCCCAATGCGCCAACGGCGACACCGGCTGTGGTCCACGGGTGTTCTTGTGCGTAGTCCCGGGTCGCGGCACTGGTTTCGCGGATTTTGACTTTACTTTCTTCGTAGGCGTCGCTGATCAGGTGGCGGGAGTGCTTGAGAGCATTCTCGGCATTGCTTTTCAGGGCCTTCAGGGTTTTGCGCGACTCATCGGAAGCATCGTCCTTGAGGCTCTCAAGGGACTTGAGCAGGCTCGAAATCTCGGCTTCCATGCTTTCCAGCGATGCTTTGCGTAAAGAAGTGTTGGCCATTTGGACTCTCCTGAAGTGATTGAGTGACGTGTGTAGATACCGACTCCTGGGTTTTCAGAAAGTGCAGTAAATCTGAACTTTAGGGTAGGAACGGTCGCCAGAAGCAGTACGAACATTCACTGCTACGCTGATTAAAGCCCTCAGGAGAAACGCTATGTCTGATCACCACACCTACAAGAAAGTCGAACTGGTCGGTTCCTCGACCACCAGCATCGAAGACGCCATCAACAATGCCCTGGCCGAGGCCAACAAGAGCATCAAGCACTTGGAGTGGTTTGAAGTGACTGAAACCCGTGGTCACATCAAGGACGGCAAGGCCGCGCACTTCCAGGTCACGCTCAAGGTGGGGTTCCGAATTGCCAGTAGTTGACCTCGCCGGTTGAACTTGCTGACTGGCCGATTGCCATAACCTGCGCTACAACCTTAGGGTGCCGATGCAACGCGCGTCGGCACGTTCTTTTCGATCAGCGCAAGGAAAGTAACGGATGAAGAAGTTCCTGTTAGCGGTAGGCTTGTTGAGCATTGCGGGTACAGCAATGGCAGCGAAAGACTGCGGAGAGCTGAAAAGCGAGATCGCGGCGAAAATCGATGCCAAAGGTGGATCGCACTACTCCCTGGAGATCGTGGATAAAGGTGCTTCAGCCGATGGCAAAGTAGTTGGCACCTGCGGCGGCGGTACCAAGGAAATCGTCTACAAACGCGGTTGATACCGTGTACCAGACATAAAAAACCGACGCGAGTGCGTCGGTTTTTTTTCGCCTGGAGGGTTTAGCCCTTCATCAACTGCGCCAACAACTCGTAGGAATGAATTCGATCGGCGTGTTCGTACAGGTCGCAGGTAAAGATCAGCTCATCGGCTCCGGTCTGCTCGATCAACACCTCAAGCTTGGCGCGGATCTTCGCCGGGCTGCCGACCATGGCCAGGCCGAGAAAGCTGCCAACTGCCTCTTTCTCATGGGGCAACCACAGACCGTCCATGGTTTTTACCGGTGGGCGCTGTACCAGGCTCTGCCCGCGCATCAGCGCGAGAATGCGCTGGTACACCGATGTGGCCAGGTAATCGGCCTGTTCGTCGGTATCGGCAGCCACCAGAGGAATGCCGAGCATCACGTAGGGCTTATCCAATACGGCTGAAGGCTTAAAGTGGTTGCGGTATACGCGAATCGCCTCATGCATCAGGCGCGGTGCGAAGTGGGAAGCGAAGGCATAGGGTAAACCGCGCTCCCCCGCGAGCTGCGCGCTGAACAGGCTGGAGCCCAGCAGCCACACCGGTACGTTGGTGCCGGTGCCCGGGACGGCGATCACCCGCTGGTCTGGCGTGCGTGGGCCGAGGTAGGCCATCAGTTCAGCCACGTCTTCCGGGAAGTCGTCGGCGCTGCCGGAACGTTCCCGACGCAGGGCGCGGGCGGTCATCTGGTGGGAACCGGGAGCGCGACCCAGGCCCAGGTCGATACGGCCGGGGTAGAGGCTTTCCAGGGTGCCGAACTGTTCGGCGATCACCAGTGGCGCGTGGTTGGGCAGCATTACGCCGCCGGAGCCGACGCGGATGGTCGAGGTGCCGCCCGCCAGATACCCCAGCAGCACCGAGGTGGCCGAGCTGGCGATGCCATCCATGTTGTGGTGCTCAGCCACCCAGAAACGGTTGTAGCCGAACTTTTCCACGTGCTGGGCCAAGTCCAGGGAATTGCGCAGTGACTGCGCCGGGCTGCCGTTGGCCCTTACGGGTACGAGGTCGAGGGTCGAAAATTTCACGTCGGACAGCGATTTCATAAGCCAGCTTCTCCATTGGGTGCGCAGGCTTAATAGACGAACCAAAACCTGCCGCTTCATGTGCATCTCCCTGCAATGAGGGCATATACCCGAGATTCAATAGATGATCGTAAAATTTCCTACCGGAGCACTAGGTTTTTCCGACAAAGTGAACTTTGCAAAAGCTTCTATCCTCAGAACGCCTACTGACGCAAAAACCACCGTTCGAGGAGATAGCTATGAGTATCAAGAAAAAAGCATCGGCTCATTGGGAAGGTGATCTGAAGACAGGTCTGGGGTCCATCTCGACCGAAACCGGCGTACTACGCGAAGCGCCCTACGGCTTCAAGGCACGTTTCGAAGGCGGCAAAGGCACTAACCCTGAGGAACTGATTGGTGCTGCTCATGCCGGCTGTTTCTCCATGGCGTTTTCCATGATTCTTGGCGACGCCGGCCTCAAGGCTGACAGCATCGACACCCAGGCGGAAGTGACCCTGGACCAGGTGGAGGGTGGTTTTGCGATTACCGCCGTGCATTTGATTTTGAAAGCCAAGATCCCGGGCGCCAGCCAGGCGCAATTCGATGAGTTGAGCAAGAAGGCCAAGGAAGGTTGCCCGGTGTCCAAGGTGCTGAACGCAACCATCAGCCTGGATGCGACGCTCGTTAACTAACGCGGCCAATCCAATGTGGGAAGGCCCAAGTCGCAGCGCCCTTCCCACATTTGTTCTGCGTCAAAATCAGAACTCGTATTTCCCGGATGTGGTCATATAGGCTATGCAGCCTTAGGCGCACACCCGTGCGCAGGCATTCAGGGAGCTTCACACATGAAACGTTTTGCCTTGGCGATCATTTGCGGTGCGTTGGCCACTTCGGTTGTGGCCGCGCCAAAAGATTGTGAAGAGCTCAGGAAAGAGATCGAAGTGAAGATCCAGGCCAAGGCGATTCCGTCCTACACCTTGGAAATCATCACCGCTGAAGAAGCCAAGAATCATGACATTGCCATGATTGTCGGCTCCTGTGAAAACGGCACCAAGCGCATCATCTATCAAAAAAACAACGACTGATCACAGGCAGTTGACGCTGCGCTCTTCAGCCAGCAATTGGCGGGCGGCGTTATATAAACGGATATTCGGCGTGTAGGCCAACGAGCGCCCCTCCAGGCGATAGCGTTGGCCGGCTTCGAAGTGATCGTATTGCAGCGTAATGAAACAGGTACGGTCAGTTGTCTGCCCAAGCCCGCCGAAGCTGCCACCCGTGGGTACCTCAAAATCAAACCGCACCATCAGCTCATGGCTGCCGGGCGGCACTTGGAAAAAACGCCCGTCGTTGAGGTTCTTGCCATCCAGGCGCTGGGCCATGACCAGCTTGGCGCCCGGCGTTGGCGTGGCGAAATCGATCCAGGCCTGATGTGGGTCGGCAGGTGGAACCGGGGTTGAAGCGCAGGCGCTGAGAAACAAGACAGTGAGGCAAAGCAAAAGCTGGCGCATGGAGGGCACTCCGGCGGTAGGAAAGCGTAGGACAGACTCTGCTATCAGTATAAACACGCGACGCCATGGAAAAATTCTGCGCAGGCAGGCTAGTCTGGCGGGCAATTTACCCAGGAGTCATCGGGGCATGGTCAGGCGTTTTCTTCCAGGGTTGATGGTTGTGCTGCTCAGCGGCTGTTCCAGCGTGAGTTATTACAGCCAATTGGCCAGCGGCCAGTGGCAACTATTGCGGGCCAGGGAGCCGGTTTTCGAGGTCATCGCAGACCCTTCTCGCCCTCAGGTGCTCCGAGATCACTTGATGCAAGCGCAGAAGGCGCGGACCTTTGCCAGCGAGCACTTGCACCTGCCTGACAACCGGAGTTACAGGCTGTACGCCGACATTGGTCGGCCTTACGTGGTCTGGAATGTCTTCGCCACGCCGGAATTTTCTCTCTCGCCCGAAACCCATTGCTTCCCTATCGCCGGTTGCGTGGCTTATCGCGGGTATTACAACCAAGGCGCGGCGCGAGGCGAAGCGGCGTTGTTGCAGCAACGTGGCATGGATGTGTCGATTGGCGGTGTCGAAGCCTATTCCACCCTGGGTTGGTTCAACGACCCGATCATGAGTTCGATGATGAACTGGGGCGATGAGCGCCTGGCCACGCTGATCTTCCATGAGCTGGCACACCAGCGCTTTTATGTGAAGGACGATACCGAGTTCAATGAGTCCTACGCCAACTTCGTTGAGCAGGAAGGCACCCGCCAATGGCGGACAGCACGTGGTCTGGCGCCGCTGGGTGATGCGGCGCTGCAGCAACGCGATCAATTTATCCGGCTGATTCTCGACACCCGCAAACGCCTGGAAAAACTCTACGCGCAGCCATTGGCAACGGATGTGATGCGCCAGGCCAAAGCATCGGAGTTCGAACGCCTGCGCAGTGAGTACCGGCGGATGCGCGACAGCCAATGGGGCGGCGATAAGCGGTATGACGCGTGGATCAACCAGCCGATGAACAATGCACGGTTGTTGCCGTTCGGGTTATATGACCAGTGGGTGCCGGCGTTTGCGGCGTTGTTCAGGCAGGAAGGTGGCGATTGGGTGAGGTTCTTCGCGGCGGTGGAAAAGCTGGGTGGGTTGCCGGCGGAGCAGCGCAAAGCGGCACTGAAGCAGTTGGAAGCAGGTAGGCGTCAGGGCTTCATCGGGAGCAAACCCCACATTTGACCGTATACGCCAATCAATTGTGGGAGGGGCTTGCCTCCAATGGCTTCCTCAGGGGCGCTGCATAAACGCCTGATGCATCTGATCCACGGTTTCAAAGTGCCAAGTCGGAGCCTCGGCATTCAACTCATCAAAACTGCCGAATCCGTAACCGACCGCCGCCGAATCCAAGCCATTGCTGCGGGCGCCGATCAAGTCATGCTTGCGATCCCCGATCATCAGGGTGGTGGCCGGGTCCAGCCCTTCTTCGCGCATCAAGTGAGCGATCAGCTCCACCTTGTTGGTGCGCGTACCGTCCAGCTCGCTGCCATAGATCACCTTGAAGTGCCTGGCAAAGTCGAAATGCCGCGCGATCTCGCGGGCAAATACCCACGGCTTGGAGGTCGCCACATATAACTGGCGACCTTGGCCGTTCAGCTCTTCGAGCAAAGGCATTACGCCGTCGAAGACGCGGTTTTCATACAGCCCGGTGACCTTGAACCGCTCGCGGTAGAAGTTCACCGCTTCCCACGCCTTGGCTTCATCGAAACTGTAGTACTGCATGAACGCCTGCAGCAGCGGCGGGCCGATGAAATGTTCCAGCTTGGTCAGGTCCGGCTCATCAATGCCGAGTTTGCCGAGGGCGTACTGGATCGAGCGGGTGATGCCCTCGCGTGGGTCGGTCAGGGTGCCATCCAGGTCGAACAGTACGGTGGGGTAATGCAAGGTCATTGATCGAATCCTTCGGCCAGGTGCAGGTCTTTGAGCTTCACGTAGTTCGCGGCGCTGTAGGTGAAAAAGGCGCGCTCCTTGTCAGTCAGCGCACGGACTTGTTTAACCGGGCTGCCCACATACAAAAAGCCGCTGTCGAGTTTCTTGCCCGGCGGCACCAGGCTGCCGGCACCGATGATCACGTCATCCTCGACCACGGCACCGTCCATGACGATGCTGCCCATGCCGATCAACACCCGGTTGCCCACGCTGCAGCCGTGCAGCATGACTTTATGGGCGACGGTCACGTCATCGCCGATCAGCAGCGGGAAACCCTCCGGGTTGAAGGGGCCGGCATGGGTGATGTGCAACACGCAGCCGTCCTGCACGCTGGTGCGCGCACCGATGCGGATGCGGTGCATGTCGCCGCGAATCACGGTCAGTGGCCACACCGAGCTGTCGGCGCCAATTTCGACATCGCCGATCACCACCGCCGAAATATCGACGAACGCCCCGGCGCCCAGGGTTGGCGTGTGGTTCTGATAGCTGCGAAGGGTCACGATAGCCTCTCTCTCTTTTGCTGATAGCTGCGGTGGGCATTGATTGTAATTAAGATGGCCCCATCTTTGTCTCATCCGTTTCTTCAGCCAAGGTGCCAACCGTGAGCGCGAACAACCCACTTCTGCAGTCCTACGACCTGCCGCCGTTCTCGGCGATCCGTGCCGAGCATGTGCAACCGGCCATCGAACAGATCCTCGCCGACAACCGTGTCGCCATCGAAGGCATCCTGCAAAGCCAAGGTAAAAATCCGACATGGGCCGGGCTGGTCCTGGCGATGGATGAACTGAACGACCGCCTGGGGGCCGCCTGGAGCCCGGTCAGCCACCTCAATGCCGTATGCAACAGCGCCGAACTGCGCGAAGCCTACGAGGCGTGCTTGCCTGCGTTGAGCGCCTACTCCACCGAAATGGGCCAGAACCGTGCGTTGTTCCAGGCCTTCGAAGCCCTGGCCAACAGCCCGGAAGCCGCCGGCTTCGACGTGGCGCAGAAAACTATCTTGGAACATTCCCTGCGTGACTTCCGCCTGTCGGGTATCGATTTGCCGCCTGAGCAGCAGAAGCGTTATGCCGAAGTGCAGAGCAAGCTGTCGGAGCTGGGCAGCAAATTCTCCAACCAGTTGCTGGACGCCACTCAAGCCTGGACCAAGCATATTACCGATGAAGCCAGGCTTGCCGGCCTGACCGACTCGGCCAAGGCGCAAATGGCCGCCGCCGCCCAGGCCAAGGGGCTCGACGGCTGGTTGATTACGCTGGAGTTCCCAAGCTACTACGCGGTGATGACCTACGCGCAGGATCGCGCCCTGCGTGAAGAAGTCTACGCGGCCTATTGCACCCGCGCGTCGGACCAAGGCCCGAATGCCGGTCAGAACGATAACGGGCCGGTGATGGAACAGATCCTCGATCTGCGCCAGGAGCTTGCTCAACTGTTGGGCTACGCGTCTTTCTCCGAACTGAGCCTGGCCACCAAGATGGCCGAGTCCAGTGACCAGGTGCTGAGCTTTCTGCGTGACCTGGCCAAGCGCAGCAAGCCGTTTGCCGCCCAGGACCTGCAACAGCTCAAGGCTTACGCCGCCGAACAAGGCTGCGCCGACCTGCAAAGCTGGGACAGCGGGTTCTACGGTGAAAAACTGCGTGAGCAGCGCTACAGCGTGTCCCAGGAAGCCCTGCGCGCCTACTTCCCGATCGACAAAGTGTTGGGCGGGTTGTTCGCCATTGTGCAGCGCCTGTACGGCATCGAGATCGCCGAGCAAAAAGGCTTCGACGCCTGGCATCCGGACGTGCGCCTGTTTGAAATCAAGGAAAACGGCCAGCATGTCGGCCGGTTCTTCTTTGACCTGTACGCCCGCGCCAACAAGCGTGGCGGCGCCTGGATGGACGGCGCCCGCGACCGCCGCCGCACGATTGACGGCGTGCTGCAGAGCCCGGTGGCCAACCTGGTGTGCAACTTCACCCCGGCCGACAGCGGTAAGCCTGCGCTGCTGACCCACGATGAAGTGACCACCCTGTTCCATGAGTTCGGCCACGGCCTGCATCACCTGCTGACCCGCGTTGAACATGCGGGCGTGTCCGGCATCAACGGCGTGGCCTGGGATGCGGTGGAGTTGCCGAGCCAGTTCATGGAGAACTGGTGCTGGGAGCCGGAAGGCCTGGCGTTGATCTCCGGCCACTATGAAACCGGCGAGCCGCTGCCTCAGGACCTGTTGGAGAAAATGCTCGCGGCGAAGAACTTCCAGTCGGGCCTGATGATGGTGCGCCAGTTGGAATTCTCGCTGTTCGACTTCGAACTGCACGCCACCCATGGCGATGGCCGTACGGTCGCGCAGGTGCTGGAAGGCGTGCGTGATGAGGTTTCGGTGATGCGCCCGCCGGCCTATAACCGTTTCCCCAACAGCTTCGCGCATATCTTTGCGGGCGGTTACGCGGCGGGTTATTACAGCTACAAGTGGGCCGAAGTGCTGTCGGCGGATGCCTTCTCCAAATTTGAAGAAGACGGCGTACTCAATCCGCAGACCGGCCGTGCCTTCCGCGAGGCCATTCTGGCCCGTGGCGGTTCTCAGGAGCCGATGGTGCTGTTCGTCGATTTCCGCGGACGTGCGCCGTCGATTGACGCACTCTTGCGCCACAGCGGCCTGAGTGAGGACGCGGCAGCATGAGCGAAGGGCCTGTGATTACCAAAAAGCAATTCATCGCCGGGGCGGTCTGCCCGGCGTGCAGCGAGCCGGACAAGTTGAAGATGTGGACCGAGGACAGCGTGCCACACCGTGAATGCGTGGCCTGCGGGTATACCGATACGCTGAATGATCAAGGGCTGTCGGTGCCCAAGGAGTTGGGCACGCGGGTGAATACATCGGCGTTGAAAGCACCGGACCCGAAAGTACAGGCGGTGCAGTTTTTTCCGAATCCGAAGCTGAAAAAAGACTGAAAAAAAGCGGGGCACTGGGAGCCAAATGCCAGTCAGTTAAGGAGCAGCACAGTCACTGTGGCGAGGGAGCTTGCTCCCGCTGGGTCGCGAAGCGGCCCCAGCTTTGGGCTTGAAAAGACTGGGCCTGCTACGCAGTCCAACGGGAGCAAGCTCCCTCGCCACAGGTTACTGGTTGTCCGCTCTATCGCTTAACTGACTGGCATTAGGCACTGGGTGCCCCGCTTTTTCTTCAGCTACTCAGATGCTGGTCGTTACAGTTGTTTCTCGTCTTTTCCCGAAGTGGTTACCCAACTTTTCATCGAGCACAGGGCAAAGGCACTGGTGCTGCAATCGCCATTTGCCAAGGCGGTGCGCAATTTGTCGATATCGGCCTTCATCATGTAGCGAACGCCGTCCTTGAGGCCATTACTGGTACCGAAGCCGCCCTGGGTCATTTCGTTCAGCGCATCTTCCTTGCTCCACCCCTGTACCACCACACGATACATCGCTGCCATCAGGCCGGTGCGGTCAGTGCCGTGTTTGCAATGCATCAACACCGGGCCGTTTGCCTGGGCCTCCTGAATGGCACGCAAGGCCGCGAGGACATCGGAGTCGTCGACATGGTTGGTGCGATAAGACAGCTGAACCTGTTTGATATCCGTCGATTTCAACCAACTGGCGTCCGTTTCCGGCAGAAAGTTGATCACCGTGCCAATCTTGAGTTTTTCCAGCACCGGCAGCGCACTGCTGTCCGGCAACGCGCTGCGATAAAGCGTGGGCGTCATCTGGTGCAGATTGAATTGGTCGCCCACAGGCTGGGCCCATTCCGGCGAGCGGGTCGAAGCCACATCCTCGGCTTGAGCGTGAACGGTTGCGAACAGTGCCATGAACGCCAGGCCGAGGGCGGGAAGCAATCGAGTCTTGGACATGCGCTTTGTAACCGAATAGGGAAATGGCTGATGGGCCACAGATTCGTCTACGGACGGTCAACAAGGCGTGAGGTCCTCGTCAAAGAATTGTGAACAGGCGGCACTGATCTGCTGTTTTTTGCAGCAGAACTGACTCTTCCAAATCCTTAGGCTGCTATCATTTGTAACTATTGGTTGCCAAGGTGTCGCATGCCTTGGAAATCCATGCCTTCACGTTGCTCCCAGAAGCGGCGGATAAACCCGTGACCACATGATGAGGTGCTCCCATGTCTGATCAAGATCAAGACAACCCGCGGCGCGACTTTTTGCGCAAATCCTTGACCTTGATCCCGGTGGTCACGGTTGCCAGCACTGGCCTTGGCGGTTCGATGCTGATGGCCACGCCTGAGCCCGCCCAAGCTGCGCCGGCCAAAACACCTGCGAGCGATAAAGCCTACGAGCCGAGTTATTTCACCGCCGAAGAATGGGCGTTTATCAACGCTGCCGTCGCGCGTTTGATCCCCGCCGATGCCCAAGGCCCTGGCGCATTGGAAGCGGGTGCGCCGGAATATATCGACCGCCAGATGAACACACCGTACGCCAGTGGCGCGCTGTGGTTCATGCAAGGTCCGTTCAATGCCGACGCAGCCCCCGAAATGGGCTGGCAGAGTAAATTGGTGCCCAAGGAGATCTATCGCCTGGGCATTGCCGCGACGGATGCATGGTCGAAAGCGTTCAACGGTAAAGTTTTTGCTGGGCAAGACAGCGCTACCCAGGATGACATGCTGCGTCGTCTGGAAGCGGGCGGTAGCGAAGTGAGCGCCCATTTTGAAGCGGTGCCGGCGAAGATGTTCTTCAACCTGCTGCTACAAAACACCAAAGAAGGCTTCTTTTGCGACCCGATCCACGGTGGCAACAAAGGCATGGTCGGCTGGACCATGATTGGCTTCCCTGGCGCCCGCGCTGATTTCATGGATTGGGTGGAACGCAACGAGCAATACCCCTTCCCGGCTGTTTCCATCCGCGGCGAGAGGGCATAAACGTGGCGACCATCATGAAGAAAGTGGATGCAGTGATCGTAGGCTTTGGCTGGACCGGCGCGATCATGGCCAAGGAGCTGACGGAAGCTGGCCTCAACGTGGTAGCGCTGGAGCGCGGCCCGATGCAGGACACTTACCCGGACGGCAACTATCCCCAGGTCATCGACGAACTGACCTACAGCGTGCGAAAAAAACTCTTCCAAGACATCTCCAAGGAGACGGTGACTATTCGCCACAGCGTGAATGATGTCGCCCTGCCTAACCGTCAATTGGGTGCGTTCCTGCCGGGTAATGGCGTAGGCGGCGCGGGCCTGCATTGGTCGGGGGTGCATTTCCGTGTCGACCCGATTGAGCTGCGCATGCGCAGTCACTACGAAGAGCGCTACGGTAAGAACTTCATTCCTAAAGACATGACCATCCAGGACTTCGGCGTCAGCTATGAAGAACTGGAACCTTTTTTCGACTACGCGGAAAAAGTCTTCGGCACCTCCGGCCAGGCGTGGACCGTCAAAGGCCAGTTGGTAGGCGAAGGCCGTGGCGGCAACCCCTATGCGCCGGATCGCTCCAACCCGTTCCCGTTGGAGGCGCAAAAAAATACCGTTTCCGCACAGCTGTTTCAGAAGGCAGCTACGGAGGTCGGTTATAAGCCTTACAACCTGCCGTCCGCCAATACGTCGGGGCCGTACACCAACCCCTACGGCGCGCAGATGGGCCCGTGCAACTTCTGCGGTTTCTGCAGCGGTTATGTGTGCTACATGTACTCCAAGGCCTCGCCGAACGTGAACATTCTGCCGGCGCTGCGCCAGGTGCCGAATTTTGAGCTGCGGCCCAACTCTCATGTGCTCAAGGTCAACCTCGACAGCACCCAGAAAAAAGCCACGGGCGTGACGTACATCGACGCCCAGGGCCGTGAGTGCGAGCAACCGGCGGACCTGGTGATCCTCGGAGCCTTCCAGTTCCATAACGTGCGGTTGATGCTGCTGTCGGGCATCGGTAAACCCTACGACCCGATTACCAATGAGGGCGTGGTGGGCAGGAACTTCGCCTACCAGAACATGGGCACCATCAAGGCCTTCTTCGACAAGGACACCCACACCAACAACTTCATTGGTGCGGGCGGCAATGGCGTGGCCATCGATGATTTCAACGCGGACAACTTCGACCACGGGCCACACGGTTTTGTGGGCGGCTCGCCGATGTGGGTCAACCAGGCGGGCAGCCGGCCGATTGCCGGTACCTCCAACCCGCCGGGCACCCCCGCCTGGGGCAGTGCATGGAAACGCGCCACTGCCGATTACTACACCCACCAGGTGTCGATGGATGCCCATGGTGCCCATCAATCCTACCGGGGTAACTACCTGGACCTGGACCCGGTATACCGTGATGCCTACGGCCTGCCGCTGCTGCGGATGACGTTCGACTGGCAGGAAAACGACATCAAGATGAACCGATTCATGATCGAAAAAATGGGCAAGGTCGCCGAAGCGATGAACCCCAAAGCCATTGCCGTACTCGGCAAAAAGGTCGGTGAGCACTTCAACACGGCGTCCTACCAGACGACCCACCTCAACGGCGGCGCGATCATGGGCACCAACCCGAAAACCAGCGCGTTGAACCGCTATCTGCAGAGTTGGGATGTGCACAACGTGTTTGTCCCGGGGGCTTCCGCGTTTCCACAAGGCTTGGGCTATAACCCTACCGGCCTGGTGGCGGCGTTGACCTATTGGTCGGCGCGGGCGATCCGCGAGCAGTACCTGAAAAACCCCGGCCCGCTGGTTCAGGCATAAGGAGCGATGACCATGAAAGCAATCGTTATCGCCTCTCTGACGGCCTCTCTGGGGTTGCTCAGCAGCTGCTCGGTCAATGCGGCTCAAACTGATCTGATCAAACAGGGGGAATACCTGGCCCGCGCCGGCGACTGCGTGGCCTGCCACACCGCCAAGGGGGGCAAACCCTTTGCCGGCGGCCTGCCGATGGAAACCCCGATCGGCGTGATTTATTCCACCAACATCACCCCGGACAAGGCTGGTTTGGGCGACTACAGCTTCGAAGACTTCGACAAGGCCGTGCGCCATGGCGTCGCCAAGAACGGTAGTACGCTTTACCCGGCGATGCCCTACCCGTCTTACGCGCGCGTCAGTGACAGCGATATGCAGGCGTTGTATGCGTACTTCATGAAGGGGGTCGAGCCGGTCGCTCAAGCGAACAAGGACAGCGATATTCCCTGGCCCTTGAGCATGCGTTGGCCTTTGGCGGCGTGGCGTTGGATGTTCGCCCCGGCTGTGCAGGAATCCGTGGTCCAAGCTGCTGCCGACCCGGTGGTCAGCCGTGGCGCTTACCTGGTGGAAGGCCTCGGCCACTGCGGCGCGTGCCATACACCGCGCGCCCTGACCATGCAGGAAAAAGCCCTGAGTGCCACCGACGGCAACGCGTTCCTGTCCGGCAGTGCACCGCTGGAAGGCTGGATCGCCAAAAGTCTGCGCGGCGACCACAAGGACGGCCTCGGCAGTTGGAGCGAAGAGCAACTGGTGCAATTCCTCAAGACTGGCCGCAGTGATCGCAGCGCAGTGTTTGGTGGCATGAGTGATGTTGTAGTCCACAGCATGCAGTACATGTCGGAAGATGATCTGACTGCAATCGCCCGTTACCTCAAGAGCCTGCCGGCGGTCGATCCCAAGGATCAGCCGCACCAGTACGACAAACAGGTGGCTGAGGCGTTGTGGAAAGGCGACGACAGCAAGCCGGGCGCGTCGGTATACATCGACAACTGCGCGGCCTGCCATCGCACTGACGGCCATGGCTATACGCGGGTGTTCCCGGCGTTGGCAGGCAACCCGGTATTGCAGACGGCGGATGCCACGTCATTGATCAACATCGTATTGAATGGGGGCACCTTGCCGGCGACCCACACAGCGCCGTCCACCTTCACCATGCCGGCCTTTGCCTGGCGTCTGTCGGATCAGGAAGTGGCGGATGTGGTCAGTTTCGTTCGCGGCAGCTGGGGTAATAAAGGTGCCCCTGTGAAGGCCAGCGACGTGGCAAACCTGCGCAACAATGATATGCGCACCACCTCTGGTGATGACCTGGGGCAGGTGACGAAGAAAAACTGATCCGCCCTGACCGCCAAACGGCACTGGTCAGAAACCTTGCGCCTCGATACTGTATATAAAAACAGTATCGAGGCGTTTTCATGTCTACTGCGCTGCCGCCCCGTGGCCGGGGCACGGCCACCAACCTGCACAACCGCTTTGCGCCCACCGTCAGCGTGGTCGAGGACGACGGCTGGTTCCAGGAAGTGCCGCCGACCCAAGGCACTGAAGTGCGTATCGAAACGGCCAAGTCCATCATCACCCGCAACAACTCGCCGGATTTGCCCTTCGATCGTTCGATCAACCCTTATCGCGGTTGCGAGCATGGCTGTATCTACTGCTATGCACGGCCCAGCCACGCCTATTGGGACATGTCGCCAGGGCTGGATTTCGAAACCAGGTTGATCGCCAAGACCAATGCCGCCGATGTGCTGGAGCAACAGTTGTCGAAGCCGGGTTACGTGTGTGCGCCGATCAACCTCGGGTCCAACACCGACCCGTACCAGCCTATCGAACGCGAGTACAGGATCACCCGGCAAACACTTGAGGTACTGCTGCGCTACCGGCACCCGGTGACCATCATCACCAAAGGCTCGCTGATATTGCGCGACCTCGACCTGTTGACCGAGCTGGCTCGCCAGCGCCTGGTGGCGGTGATGATCAGCCTCACCAGCCTGGACGACGAACTCAAGCGCATCCTGGAGCCGCGCACGGCGGCACCCAAGGCGCGGTTGCGAGCGATTCGTGTGATGCGTGAGGCGGGCATTCCAGTGGGTGTGCTGTGTTCGCCGATGATCCCCATGATCAACGACAGTGAACTGGAAAGCCTGCTCACTGAAGCTCACGCGGCCGGCGCGCAAAGTGCCGCTTACATGATGTTGCGCCTGCCGTTGGAGGTGGCGCCGCTGTTCGAGGAATGGTTGGCCGCGCATTACACGCAACGCGCGGCCCATGTGATGAGCCTGGTGCGTCAGGTGCGCGGTGGGGAGGTGTACGACAGCCGTTTCGGCGTACGTATGCGCGGCGAAGGGCCGTTTGCCGATTTGCTGGCGCAGCGCTTCAGCAAGGCGATCCGGCGGCTGGGGTTGAACCGCCGGGAAGGGTTCAACCTGGACTGCACAGCGTTCTGCCCACCGGGGCGACAAATGGCGCTGCTCTAGGCTGCCTAGGAATGTCGTACTGATTTTGTAGGAATAGTCGCGTTTTGATATCAATGAAACCCGCGTTCTAGAGCGGTCCATTCAGTTTGAGTTAAGTTTCGATGGGTACCTTGTTCCGCGAGTGACTGATAAGTCTGCGTCGCAGCTGTAGGAGTTTTACTGCCTAGCGTCGATCTGACCTGACTACCTCCCCTGCATTAATCAAGAGGATGAATCATGAGTGACAAGGATAAACAGCCGTTGGCTGCGTCGGCTTCAGCGCCTCAGGTGGCGGAATCCGCCGATGCAGCGCTAAAGCATATCGTTGACGGCTTTTTGCATTTCCATCACGACGTCTTCCCGCAGCAGGAAGAACTCTTCAAGAAACTGGCCACGGCCCAGAGCCCACGGGCGATGTTCATTACCTGCGCCGACTCGCGCATCGTGCCCGAGCTGATCACCCAAAGCTCCCCAGGCGACCTGTTCGTGACCCGTAACGTCGGCAACGTGGTGCCGCCCTACGGCCAGATGAACGGTGGTGTTTCCACCGCCATCGAGTACGCGGTACTTGCCCTGGGCGTGCAGCACATCATCGTGTGCGGGCATTCCGATTGTGGTGCCATGCGCGCGGTACTCAACCCGGGCAGCCTGGAAAAGATGCCGACAGTCAAAGCCTGGCTGCGTCATGCCGAGGTCGCCAAGACCATGGTCCATGACAACTGCGACTGCGCCAGTGAGGGCGAGAGCATGAAGGTGCTGACCGAAGAAAACGTCATCGCCCAACTGCAACATTTGCGCACCCACCCGTCCGTGGCCTCGCGCATGGCCAATGGTCAGTTGTTTATCCATGGTTGGATCTACAACATCGAGACCAGCGAAATCCGGGCCTACGATGCGGACAATGCGGCATTTCGACCGTTGAACGGCACTGAGCCGATTCCTTCCGCGACGCCTAAAGCGCGCTTCTAAAACATTTCCCTGCCGGGTCAAGCGGTGGCTGTCATGGATGCAGCCAGGCTTTGCCGCGACCGGCGAATAGCTCGGGAGAGTGATCATGCGTGCTGCTCAATTGAAAGCTGTACTGCCGCGGGAGCTGCTCGCTTCCGTGGTTGTGTTTCTGGTTGCCCTGCCCCTGTGCATGGGCATCGCCATCGCTTCCGGCATGCCGCCTGCCAAGGGGTTGATCACCGGGATTATCGGTGGGCTGGTGGTAGGTTGGTTGGCGGGGTCGCCGCTGCAGGTCAGTGGCCCGGCGGCGGGGTTGGCGGTGTTGGTGTTCGAGTTGGTGCGCCAGCACGGCATGGTGATGTTGGGGCCGATCTTGCTACTGGCAGGGCTCCTGCAACTGGTGGCGGGTCGCTTGCGCCTGGGGTGCTGGTTTCGCGTGACGGCGCCGGCGGTGGTGTACGGCATGCTGGCGGGGATCGGCGTGTTGATCGTGCTGTCGCAGATCCACGTGATGCTCGACGGCGCGCCCCAACCTTCGGGGCTGGCTAACCTGACAGGTTTCCCGGCGGCGTTGGGCGAAGCGATTCCAACCCTCGGTGGTGGCCTCGGATGGCAAGCCGGCCTGCTCGGCTTGTCGACGATGTTGGTGATGTATCTGTGGGATAAATTACGTCCGCAAAGCCTGCGTTTCGTTCCCGGCGCCTTATTGGGTGTGGGTCTGACGACCGTTATCAGCCTGATGCTGGCGCTGCAGGTCAAGCGTGTGGAGGTCCCGGAAAACCTTGCCGACGCCATCGACTGGTTGCGTCCCAGTGACTTGCTGAACCTGGCCGACCCGCAGTTGTTGGTTGCTGCGTTCGCCGTGGCGTTTATTGCCAGCGCCGAGACGTTGCTCTCTGCAGCGGCGGTTGATCGGATGCACAGCGGTCAGCGCTCCGATTTCGATAAGGAATTGTCTGCTCAAGGTGTGGGCAACATGCTGTGTGGTCTGGTCGGCGCATTGCCGATGACGGGCGTGATCGTACGCAGTTCGGCCAACGTGCAAGCCGGTGCCACGACCCGACTGTCGGCCATGTTCCACGGCTTGTGGCTGCTGGCCTTCGTCTTGTTGCTGTCGAGCGTACTGCAGAGTATTCCGGTGGCGAGTCTGGCGGGTGTGCTGGTGTATACCGGAATCAAGCTGGTGGACATCAAGGCGTTCAAGGCGCTGGGGCGTTATGGGCGCATGCCGATGTTTACCTATGCCGCGACGGCGCTGGCAATCATCTTCACCGACCTGCTGACGGGCGTGCTGGTGGGTTTCGGTCTGACATTGGTGAAGCTGGCGTTCAAGGCGTCACGGTTGAAGGTGAGCCTGATCGATCTGCCGCAAGACGGCGAGATGGAGTTGCGCCTGACCGGCGCGGCGACCTTCCTGAAGGTGCCGATGCTGACCCAGGTGCTGTCGACGGTGCCGGCGGGGACCACCGTGCACGTGCCGCTGAACAACCTGAGTTATATCGACCATTCCTGCCTGGAATTGCTGGAGGAATGGGGGCGGGCTAACGCTGCCAAGGGATCGAAACTGGTGATCGAGGCGCGGGGGTTGAAGCGGCGCCTGGAAGGTCGGGTACGGACGACGGTGGGGATCGGCTCCGCACCTCCAATGACCTGACACAAGCGCATCAAAAAATGCGGGAGGGGCTTGCTCCCGGTGGCGGTGGGTCAATCAGCTCGTACATCGGCTGGTCCATCGCTATCGGGAGCAAGCCCCTTCCACATGTGTTCTGCGTCGGATTGGAATTTAAGCAGGCTGATCCAGCGACAGCTCAACCCCCAACTGCCTTGACAGGCACGGCCAGCGTTTCCACGCCGCTTCCGTGTCCGGGCTCTTGAGTGTCTCGCGATAGGCCTCCACCGACTCCAGCGCAAAGTTCTCTTCGTTGAGCATTTCATCCACCGCCAGATGCACCGCTTCATCCAGCTGGTTGGCGAATTGCTCACCGATCAGTTGATGGGCAATCAAATTGGCGACTGTGGTATCGGTTGGAATCAACGGTTGGCCGAAGTGCTTGATATACAGATCGTTGACCTCCTCCACCAAGCGATGGGCCAGATAGGCCTCGTCCAGCAGGCCATCGAGACCCTCATGCCCTGCCAGGATCGCAGGAGGCTGCAGGAAGAAGTGCTCGGCGATCTTTAATACCGGCTTGATCTGGCTTTCAATGCCGGCTTCACGGGCCACGTCGTTGGCGGCTTCCAGCAAGTCGGGAACGAGGTCGATGTAAGCGGTCACGAAGCGAGTCATGACAATGTTGCGATCACCGTCAGCCAGGGAGATGGCCGAATGCAGGTGCGGCAATTGTTTTTCCAATTGCTGGGCAAGCTGGCCCGTAGTGGCTTCGTGTTGATGGGCAAGGGAAATCTGCTCGCGCAATGCGGCGGTGTTCATGAAGGCTCCAGTGAAACAGGCGTAGGAAAAGGGAGAGGATAAGGTAGCTCGTTTATACGAGCACCTAAGATGCATTTGTCATAATTATTTCATGGTTATGCGCCGCGGTTATATCGAATTGCCATCGTCTGTCGGATAAACGTTTGCGCGCCCTGTTTTATGGGCCCCGCCCGTCGATTTTTGTTCATTTGCCCCTACACATTGCGGGGTTGCAGGTGCTGTCTATACTCGGTTTGTACGCAATTAGCTGATGACGCCCAACTGCATGAAGCAGGCAAGGCCTGGCGGTTGTAAGCAGTATGGAAGCCGCTCCCTTCGCCGCAGGTGCAAACCGGCGGGATAACAAGAAACATAAAGGGGAACCCGCAATGACGCGACATCCACATGTTTGGATGGGCCTACTGTTGTGGTCGGTATTCGGCCAGGCGCACGCCGCCTGGACAACGAATATGGCCCCAGGGGCGACTGAAGTCAGTCACGCCGTGTTTGACCTGCACATGACCATTTTCTGGATCTGTGTGGTGATCGGCATTGTCGTGTTTGGCGCGATGTTCTGGTCGATGATCCTGCATCGCCGGTCGACGGGCCAGGTAGCGGCCAAGTTCCACGAAAGCACGACCGTGGAGATTCTCTGGACCGTGGTGCCCCTCCTGATCCTGGTGGCCATGGCCATTCCCGCGACCAAGACCCTGATCAACATCTATGACAGCAGTGAGTCGGATATCGATATCCAGGTCACCGGCTATCAGTGGAAGTGGCATTACAAGTACTTGGGCCAGGATGTGGAGTTCTTCAGCAACCTGGCCACGCCCGCCGAGCAGATTCATAACCAGGCCACCAAAGGCGAGCATTACCTGCTGGAAGTCGACCAGCCGCTGGTGCTGCCGGTGGGAGCCAAGGTGCGCTTTTTGGTAACGGCCGCCGACGTGATCCATTCCTGGTGGGTGCCGGCCTTTGCGGTCAAGCGCGACGCCATCCCCGGCTTCGTCAACGAGGCCTGGACCCGTATCGAGAAACCTGGCATCTACCGTGGCCAGTGTGCCGAGCTGTGCGGTAAGGACCACGGCTTCATGCCGATCGTGGTCGATGTCAAATCCAAGGCCGACTACGACACTTGGCTGGGTGAGCGTAAGGCAGAAGCCGCCAAGTTGAAGGAACTGACCTCCAAGGAGTGGACGCTGGATGAGTTGGTGGCCCGTGGCGACAAGATTTATCACACCACCTGCGTAGCCTGTCACCAGGCCGAAGGCCAAGGCTTGCCGCCGATGTTCCCGGCACTCAAAGGTTCGCCGATCGCCACCGGGCCCAAGGAAGATCACCTGCACCGCGTCTACTTCGGCAAGCCCGGTACCGCCATGGCCGCGTTCGGCAAACAGCTTTCGGAAGTGGATATCGCCGCCGTGGTGACCTACGAACGCAACGCCTGGGGCAACAACAAAGGCGACATGGTTACGCCCAAAGACGTGCTGGCTCTGAAACAGGCGCAAAGCCAATGACTGCCCTCACCGCCTATGCCCTCAACCCATCCGCCCCCTCGCGTGCAGGAGAACGGCCATGAGCACTGTGATCGACCATGGTCATGCCGACCATGCCCACGGCCCCGCCAAGGGCCTGATGCGCTGGGTGCTGACCACCAACCACAAAGACATTGGCACCATGTACCTGTGGTTTGCCTTCACCATGTTCCTGCTCGGCGGCTCATTCGCCATGGTGATCCGTGCCGAGCTTTTCCAGCCCGGCCTGCAGATCGTGCAGCCGGCGTTCTTTAACCAGATGACCACCATGCACGGCCTGATCATGGTGTTCGGCGCGGTGATGCCGGCGTTTGTCGGCCTGGCCAACTGGATGATCCCGTTGATGATCGGCGCCCCGGACATGGCCCTGCCGCGCATGAACAACTTCAGCTTCTGGCTGCTGCCGGCAGCGTTCCTGCTGCTGGTATCGACCCTGTTCACCCCGGGTGGCGGGCCGAATTTCGGCTGGACCTTCTACGCCCCGCTCTCTACCACCTACGCGCCGGAAAGCGTGACGTTCTTCATTTTCGCTATCCACCTGATGGGTATCAGTTCGATCATGGGCGCGATCAACGTGGTCGCCACCATCCTCAACCTGCGCGCGCCGGGCATGACGCTGATGAAGATGCCGCTGTTCGTCTGGACCTGGCTGATCACCGCGTTCCTGTTGATCGCGGTGATGCCGGTGCTGGCCGGTTGCGTGACCATGATGCTGATGGATATCCACTTCGGCACCAGCTTCTTCAGCGCGGCCGGTGGCGGTGATCCAGTCCTGTTCCAGCATGTGTTCTGGTTCTTCGGCCACCCCGAGGTGTACATCATGATCCTGCCGGCCTTCGGCGCCGTCAGCTCGATCATCCCGACCTTCTCGCGCAAGCCGCTGTTCGGCTATACCTCGATGGTCTACGCCACCGCCAGCATCGCGTTCCTGTCATTCATCGTATGGGCGCACCACATGTTCGTGGTCGGTATTCCGTTGGTGGGCGAGTTGTTCTTTATGTACGCCACGCTGCTGATCGCCGTGCCGACGGGAGTGAAGGTGTTCAACTGGGTCAGCACCATGTGGCAAGGCTCGCTGACCTTCGAGACGCCGATGCTGTTTGCCGTGGCCTTCGTGATTCTATTCACCATCGGCGGCTTTTCCGGGCTGATGCTGGCAATCGCTCCGGCGGACTTCCAGTACCACGACACCTACTTCGTGGTGGCGCACTTCCATTACGTATTGGTGCCCGGAGCGATCTTCGGCATCTTCGCCTCGGCCTACTATTGGCTGCCGAAATGGACCGGCCACATGTACGACGAAACCCTGGGCAAGCTGCACTTCTGGCTGTCCTTCGTGGGCATGAACATGGCGTTTTTCCCGATGCACTTTGTGGGGCTGGCCGGCATGCCGCGCCGGGTGCCGGACTACAACCTGCAGTTCGCCGACTTCAACATGGTGTCGTCCATCGGTGCGTTCATGTTCGGCGCCACGCAGATTTTCTTCCTGTTCATTGTGATCAAGTGCATCCGTGGTGGCCCGCCAGCGCCGGCCAAGCCGTGGGACGGTGCCGAGGGCCTCGAATGGAGCATCCCCTCACCCGCGCCGTACCACACCTTCACCACGCCGCCGGAGGTGAAATGAACATCCGGCTGCGTTGCGAACACCGTCAATCTGGGAGGGTGCTCGCCCTCGATGGCGGTGTGTCAGGCGGCATCATCATTGGCTGTGAAATCGCTATCGGGGGCAGGCCCCCTCCCACATTGGGTGGTCGTCATGGCTGAGTCCGTGCCCATCAGGCGCCTGGTCACCCGCCTGCTGATCCTGGTGGTGGCGATGTTTGCCTTCGGCTTCGCCTTGGTGCCGATCTACGACGTGATGTGCAAGGCGTTCGGCATCAACGGCAAGACCGCCGGGCAGTACGAGGGCGAGCAAGTAGTCGACCCGACGCGCCAGGTACGCGTGCAGTTTCTCTCTACCAACGCGATCGACATGGTCTGGGAGTTTCACTCCAAGGCTGACGAGGTGGTGGTCAACCCGGGTGCGGTCACCGAGATGCTGTTCGTGGCCTACAACCCTACCGACAAAGTCATGACCGCTCAGGCGGTGCCGAGCATCTCCCCGGCTGAAGCGGCGATGTATTTCCATAAGACCGAATGCTTTTGCTTTACCCAGCAGGTGCTCCAGCCGGGCGAGCGTATCGAGATGCCGGTGCGCTTCATTGTCGACCAGGCGATGCCCAAGGATGTGAAGCATTTGACCCTGGCGTACACGCTGTTTGATATCACTGCGCGCCAACCGCCGGTGGCCGTCCATACCGGCGGCTAGCTACTGTTTGCCCCCTCAATCAGGAGAGCGAATACATGTCGTCTCATGATACGTACTACGTACCAGCACAAAGCAAATGGCCCATAATTGCCACGTTTGGCATGTTGATCACGGTGTACGGCCTGGGCGTGTGGTTCAACGACCTCAAAGCGGCACGCCCGGAGTCCCACGGGCCGTGGATCTTTTTCGTCGGTGGCCTGCTGCTGGCCTACATGCTGTTCGGCTGGTTTGGTGCGGTGATCAAGGAAAGTCGCGCCGGTTTGTACAGCTCGCAGATGGACCGCTCGTTTCGCTGGGGCATGACCTGGTTCATCTTTTCCGAAGTGATGTTCTTTATCGCCTTCTTCGGTGCACTGTTTTATGTACGGCACATGTCCGGCCCATGGCTGGGCGGTGATGGCCATAAAGGCATCGCGCACATGCTGTGGCCGAATTTCCAGTTCACCTGGCCGCTGCTCAATAACCCGGACCCGAAACTCTTTCCGCCACCGGAAGGCACCATCAGCCCGTGGGGTTTGCCGCTGGTCAACACGATCCTGCTGGTCAGCTCCAGCGTGACCATCACCCTTGCCCACCATGCGTTACGTAAGGGCCACCGTGGTGCGCTGAAGATCTGGCTGGCGCTCACCGTGCTGCTGGGTTGGGCGTTCCTGGGCTTCCAGGCCGAGGAGTACATGCACGCCTATAAAGAACTGGGCCTGACCCTCGGCTCGGGCGTGTACGGCGCAACCTTCTTCATGCTCACGGGCTTCCACGGTGCCCACGTGACCATCGGCACCATCATTCTGTTCGTGATGCTGATGCGCATCCTGCGTGGGCATTTCAATGCCGAGCACCAGTTCGGCTTCGAGGCGGCCAGTTGGTATTGGCACTTTGTGGATGTGGTGTGGATCGGTCTGTTTTTCTTCGTTTATGTGCTGTGAGGCGTCTTACCACGGCGCATGAGAAACCAACTGGCCGCTGAAAAAGCCCCAGGCGATCAGGCCTACGGTGATCGCGGCCAGTACGACACGTACGGTCAAGGCCGTGACGAGGCGGTTGGAGTTGCCCTCGTCCTTGACCAGAAAGAACAAGCCACTGAACAGGCTCACGACAGTCGCGATCAGCATCAGGGCAATGGCGGCTTTGAGCATGGTCTGGCTCCAGGGCTATAGCGGGAGGGGTGATGAAAACCAGTATAGCCAGTGCCATTCAGCGCTTTCGTCCCGGTATTGCGCCGACACTGGTGGTGCTGGTGCTGCTGCCCCTGATGGTGGGCCTGGGGTTCTGGCAGTTGGCTCGCGGTCATGAAAAACAGCTGCTGGTGGACCGTTATGCCGAGCGGCGCATAGCTGAGCCGATCAGCAGTGTGCAGCTCAGTGACATGACCGATCCCGCTTTTCACCGCGTGCGCCTGCGCGGTCAATTTGATGCCGGACACAGCGTGCTGCTCGACAATCGCATGCGTGACGGCCGCGCAGGCGTGGAACTGCTGCAACCGTTTCATGACCAGGCCAGTGGCCTGTGGTTGCTGCTCAATCGCGGCTGGCTGCCCTGGCCGGACCGGCGCACGCCACCGCTTTTCACGACGCCTGAACAACCGTTGAATCTGGACGCCTGGGTGTACGTCGCCCCGGGCGAAACCTTCCAGTTGCATGCCGACCCAGCGACCAGTCAGTGGCCACGCCTGCTCACGGCCCTGCACCCGGATGCCTTATGGGCGGAGTTGGGTCGCAGCGGTTTTGCCTACGAGCTGCGCGCCGAACCCGGTCCCGGTACGTACGACACCACCTGGGCGGTGGTCGCCATGGGCCCGGAAAAACACTTGGGGTACGCCGTGCAGTGGTTCGCCATGGCACTGGCGTTGCTGGCGCTTTACCTCTACCTCGGATGGCACAACAAAAAGGAGAAGTCCCATGGGAGCGGCCATGAATCCACCCAACATGTCTGAAGCGCCTGACCGGCGCAAAGGCCGCTGGCAGCTGATGTTGATTCTGATGATGGTGATCGGCCCGATGGCGCTCGCCACCTTCATGTACAAGCTGCAGTTCTGGGTGCCGGACAGTCGCAGCTACCATGGTGAAATGATCGGCAACGGCCAGACGCGCGCCGACATCGGCGTGCAGGCGGATGAGCAGCGCTGGCAACTGCTGGTCACCGCGCCCGCCGCCTGCGCCGCCGATTGCCGGCAACTGGTGTACCTGGCGCGCCAGCTGCAAATCAGCCTGGGGCGCGATGCCTCCCGCGCCAGCCATGCCCTGGCCAGTGCCCAGCCGGTGAGCGCTGAATACGAGGCCAAGCTCAAGGCCGAGTACCCGCAACTGCAACGCTATGCGCTGGACCTGTCAACCTTCACCAAAGACGCCGCTGCACCGGGCGATGCGCAACTGTGGATCGTCGACCCCCATGGCAACCTGGTGTTGCGCTACGACGCCAAGGTCAAGGGCAAGGACCTGCTCAACGACCTGCGCCTGCTTCTGAAACTGTCGAACATCGGATAGGGGCACCGTCATGGCCAAACCTGGATTTCGCCTCGCGTTGTTTGCCACCTTGCTGGCGCTGCTGGTCGTACTGCTGGGCGCCTACACCCGCCTGACCCATGCCGGCCTGGGCTGCCCGGACTGGCCGGGTTGCTATGGCTTTATCAGCGTGCCCAAGACCGAAGCCCAGTTGGCCCATGCCGAGCTGCATTTTCCCGATACACCAGTGGAGGCAGACAAAGGCTGGGCCGAAATGACTCATCGCTACTTTGCCGGCACGTTGAGCTTGCTGATCGTGCTGCTGGCCGCGCGTTCATGGAGCCATCGGCGTGACCCTGGCCAGCCGGTGAAATTGCCGCTGTTCTTGCTCGCGGTGGTGTTCGCCCAAGCGGCATTCGGAATGTGGACGGTGACGTTGAAGCTGTGGCCGCAGGTGGTCACGGGCCATCTGCTGGGCGGCTTTGCGACCTTGAGCCTGCTGTTTCTGCTGACGTTGCGCTTGTCCGGTGTGCTGCCCGCCTTGATCGTGCCCAGGCGCCTGCAATATTGGGCGACGGCGGGGTTGGTGCTGGTGATCGGGCAGATTGCGCTGGGCGGTTGGGTCAGTTCCAACTATGCGGCGGTGGCCTGTATCGACCTGCCGACGTGTCACGGTCAATGGTGGCCGGCGGCGGACTTTGCCAACGGTTTTCATCTGACCCAGCACATCGGCCCCAATTACCTGGGCGGGCAGCTTGATAGCGAGGCGCGCACGGCCATCCACCTCACCCACCGTATCGGTGCGATCATCGTCACTGTGGCGTTGCTGGGCCTGGCCTGGCAGTTGCGCGCCGTGGGCATGACCCGGCTGGCGGGCTTGCTGCTGATCGCCCTGGCGGCGCAAATCAGCCTGGGCCTGAGCAATGTGTTTTTTCATCTGCCGTTGCCGGTGGCCGTCGCGCATAACGCCGGCGGCGCGGCGTTGTTGCTGACGCTGGTGCTGGTCAATTACCACGCGCGTACCAGCCTGGTCCGGGTACGCAATCAGTTGCCGTTCGGTTGGCGCTTCATTCCACGCAAACACGTGTCGGGCCTCATTACCCTCAAGGGAGAAATGCCATGGCGACCTTGATCGGCGCACGTCACGATCAGGCGATCTGGCGTGACTACCTGGAGCTGACCAAGCCCAAGGTGGTGGTGCTGATGCTCATCACGTCCCTGGTGGGGATGTTCCTCGCCACCCGTGCGGGTGTGCCGTGGACGGTGCTGGTATTCGGCAACCTGGGCATTGCCCTGTGTGCCGGTGGCGCGGCGGCGGTCAATCATGTGGTGGATCGGCAGATCGACGCGCTGATGGCGCGTACCCATAAACGGCCGCTGGCCGAAGGGCGCGTGTCGCCTCTCGCGGCACTGGCGTTCGCATTGTTTCTGGCGGTTGCGGGCCTGGCCCTGCTGCTGGTGTTTACCAATCCATTGGCGGCCTGGCTGACGTTGGCCTCGCTGCTCGGCTATGCGGTGATCTACACAGGCTTTCTCAAGCGTGCGACGCCGCAGAATATCGTCATTGGTGGCCTGGCCGGCGCTGCACCGCCGTTGTTGGGTTGGGTTGCCGTCACCGGGCATGTCAGCGCCGAGCCGTTACTGCTGGTGCTGATTATTTTCGCCTGGACCCCGCCACACTTCTGGGCCCTGGCCATTCACCGCAAGGAGGAATACGCCAAGGCCGATATCCCGATGCTGCCGGTTACCCACGGCGAGCATTACACCAAGGTGCATATCTTGCTCTATACCTTCGCCCTGCTGGCGGTGAGCCTGATGCCTTATGTGATTCATATGAGCGGACTGCTGTACCTGGCCTGTGCGCTGGTATTGGGCGGGCGCTTTCTGCAATGGGCCTGGGTGCTGTACCGTGGCAGCAAGCCGCACGCGGCGATCAACACCTTCAAGTACTCTATCGGGTACCTGTTTTTGCTGTTTATCGCCCTGCTCGTAGACCACTACTTACTGTTGAACCTATGACTCGAACTCAAAAAACCGTCTTTATCCTGGTGGCCATCGTCGCGTTGATCATGGGCCTGACCGTCAACAAAGTGCTGAACAGCAAAGGCCAGGGCGATCCTACCGCGCTGATCGACGCCGGCATCATCCTGCTGCCGCAAGCACGCCAATTGCCGCCGGTGACGATGACCAATCAGGACGGTCAGCCGGTGGTGGTTAATGAGCTCAAAGGCAAGTGGAGCCTGTTGTTCTTCGGCTACACCTTCTGCCCGGACATTTGCCCGACTACGCTGGCCCAGCTACGTCAGATCAAGAGTGAGCTGCCCAAGGACGCCGTGGATAAATTGCAGGTGATTCTGGTCAGTGTCGACCCGAACCGCGACACACCCGCCCAGCTCAAGCAGTACCTGGGCTACTTCGACCCGCAATTCGAAGGTCTCACTGGCGCGAATGTGGAGGATGTGCAGAAGGTCTCGAATGCCGTGAGCATCCCTTTCATCCCGGCCGATACCAGCAAACCGAACTACACCGTCGACCACAGCGGCAACCTGGCGTTGATTGGGCCGGATGGTACGCAGCGTGGGTTTATTCGGGCGCCGTTGAACAACCAGAAGTTGGTAGCGCAGTTGCCGGGGTTGTTGCAGCGTAAATAGCAGGCAGCGCAAACAAATGTGGGAGGGGGCTTGCTCCCGATCGCTCAGTTTCAGTCGATGCATACGCTGACTGATCTATCGCTATCGGGGGCAAGCCCCCTCCCACATTTTGGATCTACGGTGTCAGATCAGAACGCCGGCTTGATCGCGCCTTTGTACTTTTCTTCGATGAATTTCTTCACTTCAGGTGTGTGCAGGGCTGCAACCAGTTTCTTCACCGCATCCGAATCCTTGTTGTCTTCGCGGGTCACCAGGATGTTCACGTAAGGCGAGTCGCTGCCTTCGATGATCAGTGCATCCTTGGATGGGTCCAGCTTGGCTTCCAGGGCATAGTTGGTGTTGATCAGCGCCAGGTCGACCTGGGTCAGCACGCGCGGCAGGGTGGCGGCTTCCAGTTCGCGGAACTTCAGGTGTTTCGGATTGCCGGTGATGTCCTTGATGGTCGACAGGATGTTGGTCGGGTCCTTCAGGGTGATCAGGTTGTGCTTGGCCAGCAGCAACAGTGCGCGGCCGCCGTTGGTGGCGTCGTTCGGGATCACCACATTGGCGCCGTCCGGCAGGTCTTCCAGCTTTTTGTACTTGCTGGAGTACGCGCCCAGCGGCTCAAGGTGCACGGCGCCGGCGCTCACCAGGTGAGTGCCCTTGGCCTTGTTGAATTCATCCAGGTACGGCTGGTGCTGGAAGAAGTTGGCGTCCAGGCGCTTTTCAGCCACTTGCACGTTTGGCTGCACGTAGTCGGTGAAGACTTTCACCTGCAGGTCCACGCCTTCTTTGGCCAGGGCCGGCTTCACGAATTCGAGGATTTCCGCGTGTGGCACCGGCGATGCGGCGACCGTGAGGGTCTCGGCAGCATGGGCGGAAAACGCGGCAACGGCGGCGAAAGCAACCAGTAGTTTTTTCATCCAGCAAGCTCCTTGTTCGGGCATGTGCCGGCGAGGCCGGCAATGGCCGTTATTTTCGAGAAAAGTGCACCACCAGCTTGTCGCCGACGGTTTGCAGAATTTGCACCAGGATCAACAGCAACACCACAGTGACCACCATCACATCAGTCTGGAAGCGCTGGTAACCGAAGCGGATCGCCAGGTCACCCAAGCCACCCGCACCGACCACGCCGGCCATAGCGGTGTAGGAAACAAGCGTAATTGCGGTCACTGTAATCGCCGCGAAAATGCCGGGGCGTGCTTCGGGCAGCAATGCGTTGGTGATGATCTGACGTGTACTGGCCCCCATGGACTGGGTGGCCTCGATGATGCCGCGGTCCACTTCACGCAAGGCAGTTTCCACCAGCCGCGCGAAAAACGGCGTAGCCCCCACCACCAGCGGCGGGATCGCGCCCGCCACACCCAGCGAAGTGCCGGTGATCAGGACAGTGAACGGGATCATCACGATCAGCAGGATGATGAACGGCAGCGAGCGCAGGATATTTACGATCAACGACAGCAGCGCGTACAGGCCCTTCTGTTCAAACAGTTGGCGCGGACTGCACAGGAACAGCAGCACCCCCAGCGGCAGGCCGAGCAGCACGGTGAAGAACAGTGAACCGAATAGCATGATCATGGTGTCGCCGGTGGCGAGCCAGATTTCAGACCAGTCGATATTGGCGAAGAAACTCAACAGGACTTCCATTAGCGCAGAACCTCCATGTGGACGTCTGCCGCGGTAAAGCGGGCGAAAGCGGCTTCCATGTCCCCGCCGGTAACGGCGAGGGTCAGTTGGCCGTAGGGAATATCTTTGATGCGGTCGATACGACCGGCAAGGATGCTGTAGTCCACCCCCGTTTCACGGGCGACGGTGCCCAGCAGCGGCGCGTAGGTCGCTTCACCTTGGAACGTCAGACGCACGATACGGCCCGGTACGTGAGCGAAGTCATCACGCTGCTCGCTTTCGTCGATCTGATCAGCTTCCTGCACGAAGCGCTTGGTGGTCGGATGCTTGGGATGCAGGAACACATCGGCCACCGAACCTTGCTCGACGATCACACCGGCATCCATCACGGCGACCTGGTCGCATACGCGACGGATCACATCCATTTCATGGGTGATCAGCACGATGGTCAGCTTCAGTTCGCGGTTGATCTCGGCCAGCAGTTGCAGGACCGAGGCGGTGGTCTGCGGGTCGAGTGCACTGGTGGCTTCGTCGCACAGCAGGATTTTCGGCTTGGTGGCCAGGGCGCGGGCGATGCCGACGCGTTGCTTCTGGCCACCGGACAACTGCGCCGGGTACTTCTTGGCGTGGTCCGACAGGCCGACGCGGGCGAGCAGCTCGGCCACGCGCAGGTCGATTTCCTTGCGCGACAGTTCGCCGGCGAGAGTCAGCGGCAGCGCGACGTTATCGGCGACGGTCTTGGAAGCCAGCAGGTTGAAGTGCTGGAAGATCATCCCGACTTGCTGGCGGAAACGACGCAGGCCGTTGGCATCCAGGGCGGTGACTTCTTCACCGTCGACATTGATCTGGCCGCCGCTGGGTTGCTCAAGGCGGTTGATCAGGCGCAGCAGCGTGCTTTTGCCCGCACCGGAGTGGCCAATCAGGCCAAATACCTGGCCGTTTTCGACGCGCAGGCTGGTGGGGTGCAGGGCGGGGATTTCCTTACCGGCGACGCGGTAGGTTTTATGGACGTTTTGAAACTCGATCACGTAGCGAACCTTGTGGGGCGCATGGAAAAGGGATCAGCGGTTAGCCGGGCGCGCATTTTAGCCTGTCCGTATAGCGTTTCTTAGCATTTATTTCGTATTCAACCAGCGATTTGGCAATAACGCGATCAAAGGTCATAAAAAGGGAACGGTGAAAAAAGGTATCAGTCACTACTTAAGCAATTCGAAATCCTGAGGTGCCGTGCCTGGGGATAGTTCTAGAAGAGCCAGGGATCGCTCTGGCCACTTAAGAAGGAGTTTTTGTCTGATGAGTACTAAAAAGCCAGTCACCCCGCCAAAGAGTGAACTTGCGGGGACCGATACCTTGGACCGTGGCAACACCAACGCCAAGCTGCAGGCTTTGGAGGAGTTTCGCTCGGACGCCACTGGCCAGGCCCTGCGCACCAACCAGGGCGTGAAGATTGCCGATAACCAGAACACCCTGAAAGTCGGCGCCCGTGGTCCGTCGCTGCTGGAAGACTTCATCATGCGTGAAAAGATCACGCATTTTGACCATGAACGTATCCCGGAGCGCATCGTGCATGCCCGTGGTACCGGTGCCCATGGTTATTTCCAGACTTATGAAAACCACTCGGCGCTGAGCAAGGCCGGGTTTCTGCGTAACCCTGAGCATAAAACCCCGGTATTTGCGCGTTTCTCCACCGTTCAAGGTCCGCGTGGATCGGGCGATACGGTGCGTGACGTGCGCGGCTTCGCCGTGAAGTTCTTCACTGACGAAGGCAACTTCGATCTGGTGGGCAACAACATGCCGGTGTTTTTCATACAAGACGCCATTAAGTTTCCCGACTTCGTGCACGCCGTAAAGCCTGAGCCGCACAACGAGATTCCCACCGGCGGCTCGGCCCACGATACGTTCTGGGATTTTGTCTCGCTCCAGCCGGAATCGGCGCATATGGTGCTGTGGGCAATGTCCGACCGCGCTATTCCAAAAAGCCTGCGCGCCATGCAGGGCTTTGGCGTTCATACCTTCCGCATGATCAATACCGATGGTGAGTCGAGCTTCGTGAAGTTCCACTGGCGCCCTAAAGTGGGTACGTGTTCCCTGGTGTGGGACGAAGCGCAAAAGCTTGCCGGCAAAGATACCGATTACCACCGTCGCGACCTGTGGGAAGCGATCGAATGCGGTGACTACCCTGAGTGGGAATTGGGTGTGCAGATCGTCGCGCAAGAGGACGAACACAAGTTCGACTTCGACCTGCTCGATCCGACCAAGATCATCCCCGAAGAGCTGGTGCCGATTACGCCGCTGGGTAAGATGGTGCTTAACCGCAACCCGGACAACTTCTTTGCTGAAGTCGAACAGGTCGCGTTTTGCCCAGGCCATATCGTGCCGGGTATCGACTTCACCAACGATCCGTTGTTACAAGGCCGTCTGTTTTCCTACACGGATACCCAGATCAGCCGACTCGGTGGTCCGAATTTTCATGAGCTGCCGATCAATCGCCCGGTCACGCCTTTCCATAATGGCCAGCGCGATGCTCAGCACCGTACCGTGATCGACAAGGGCCGCGCCGCGTACGAACCGAATTCGATTGATGGTGGTTGGCCGAAAGAAACACCTCCGGCGGCCCAGGATGGCGGTTTCGAGACCTATTACGAGCGCGTGGACGCCAACAAGGTACGTGAGCGCAGCGAGTCGTTTGGTGATCATTTCTCGCAAGCCACGCTGTTTTTCCACAGCATGAGCCATCACGAAAAAGAGCACATCATCGCGGCTTACAGCTTCGAGTTGGGCAAGGTGGAACGTGAGTTCATTCGTGCTCGCCAAGTCAATGAGATCCTGGCCAATATCGATTTGGAACTGGCCAAGCGCGTCGCGCAGAACCTGGGTCTGCCGGCGCCAACCAAAGGCACGGTGCCGCCGCGTGAGACGTCGTTGAAAGTGTCGCCCGCGTTGAGCCAGGTGAACCTGCTGTCGGGCGATATCAAGACGCGCAAAGTCGCGATTCTTGCGGCTAACGGTGTGGATGGCGCGGCGATTGCGGCGCTGAAGGCGGCGCTGGAAACCGAAGGTGCACACGCCAAGTTGCTCGGGCCGACTTCGGCGCCGGTGAAGGCCGCTGATGGCAAGAGCCTGGCGGTGGATGCGTCGATGGAAGGCATGCCATCTATTGCGTTTGATGCAGTGTTTGTCCCTGGCGGTAAAGAGTCGATCAAGGCGCTGAGCGGGGATGGCGTCGCGTTGCACTTCCTGTTGGAGGCATACAAGCATCTGAAGGCAATTGCCGTTGCCGGTGATGCCAAGCCATTGCTGGACCTGCTCAAGCTTGAAGTGGATGCGGGATTGATCGTTGGAGCCGATGCCAAGGCATTCAAGGCTTTCTTCGCGGCGATTGCCCAGCATCGCGTGTGGGAGCGTGAGCCGAAGGCCAAGGCTATTCCGGCTTAAGTGATCTGCTGTTAGTCGGATCGCTATCGGAAGCGAGCCCGTCCGCACTTGAATGTAATTATCTTCACGTGTGGGACGGGGTCGCTCCCGATGCTTTTACTGCGTCTTGCGTGGAATCAGCACAACCTGCGCGGCAATGTTCTTCAAAATCTGCCGGTGAATCTTCAGGTCATATCCCGAATCAATTCGCTTAACCCGTTTGGTGAGCAATGTGGCCAGCCATGGGTAATCCTGGGTGCGCGGCACTTGAATGCTCACGTCGCACTGGTAATTCACCAGGTCGGTGGCGATCGCATCCAGTTGGTGGCGAAGTTCTTCTATATCGGTGAGGTTCAGCGCCACGGTGGTGCTTTCTGCGGCCGGGTCGATGACTTTGGCGGCAGGCTTGGTTTCAGCGGCTTTCAGGGCGGCTTCGGCTTTTTCCAGTTCGGCTTTGCGGGCGTGGCTGATGGCGCTGTTTACGCCGCCTGTCAGTGCAGGCGCCTTAGGCATCAGCGCACGTGCGCGGCTCAGTGCCGTGGCGGCGGCGTTGACGTCACCCTTTTGCAGCACGATCTGGCTGCGTTGCAGATAGGCTTCGGCCAATTGGCGTTGGTAAGGTTCCAGAGCCGGGTCATCAGGCGACTGTGCCTGCAATGCGGCGAGCTGATCCTCAGCGGTGGCCAGCTCACTGCTGGCCAGGTTTTGCTCCAGTTGCGCGATGGCCGTAGCACGCGCATCCGGAGCATCGGGAGCGGCCGGTGGTGTGCTTTGGCAGGCGCCCAGCAGCAGGGAAAATGCGGCAAGGAGCAGATAACGGGAGTTGAACGGCTTCATTCCTGCGACTCTCTAATTGCGCAAAAAGCGAGCAAGTCTACACCCCTCGACGGGGCAGGACAAAACTCAGCAGAAACAGGGCGGCCGCCGTTACAACAATCGACGGTCCTGCCGGCGTGTCCTTGAACCAAGACAGTGCCAGGCCCCCGCACACTGCCAGCATCCCCAGCAGGCTGGCGCCGATGGCCATCTGCTCGGGAGAGCGGGCGTGGCGCTGGGCGGCGGCGGCGGGAATGATCAGCAGCGACGTGATCAACAATACGCCGACTATCTTCATCGCAACAGCAATCACCACCGCGATCAACAGCATCAGGGCCATGCGCAGGGCCGGCACGGGCAAACCCTCCACCGTGGCCAGTTCTTCATGCACCGTAATTGCCAACAACGGACGCCACAGGGCCACCAGTAAAACCAGTACGGCCGCGCTGCCGCCCAGTATCCATGCGAGATCACCTGGGCTGATCGCCAGTAAATCGCCAAACAGGTAGGCCATCAGGTCGATGCGAACTTCGTGCATGAAACTCAGCACCACCAGGCCCAGGGACAGGGTGCTCGGCGCCAGGATGCCCAGTAGCGTGTCGGAGGCGAGCGGCTGGCGCTGTTGCAGGGTTACCAGCAGCACTGCCAGTAGCAGGCAGCCTACGGTGACGGCGATGGTCGGGCTCACATCCAGTAAAAAGCCCAGGGCGACGCCCAGCAGGGCGGCATGGGACAAGGTGTCGCCGAAGTAGGCCATGCGTCGCCAGACCACGAACGAGCCCAACGGGCCCGCCACCAGTGCCAAAGCCAAGCCTGCCAGCAGGGCGTAGAGCAGAAAATCAGCCATGCTTGCAGCTATCTCCATGGACGTGGGTATGAGGTTTGGCGAGATCATCCACGACAGCGCCATGCAAATCATGGGCATGATCGTGGTGGTGATGGTATATCGCCAGGCTCTGGGCGTTCTTGCCGAACAACTCGACGAACGCCGGATCGCCGCTGACCTGTTCCGGGTGGCCGGAGCAGCACACATGGCGGTTCAGGCAGACGACCTGGTCAGTGGTGCTCATCACCAGATGCAGGTCGTGCGACACCATCAGAACGCCGCACCCATGGCGGTCGCGCAGGCGGGTGATCAGGCTGTACAGCTCGGCTTGGCCTGCGACGTCGACGCCTTGTACAGGCTCATCCAGCACCAGTAACTCGGGCTCGCGCAACAGTGCGCGGGCCAGTAATACGCGCTGCATTTCGCCGCCGGAGATGCTCTGCACCGGGCTATCGATGACCTGCTCGGCGCCGACTTCCCTGAGCGCAGCCTGTGCGCGGGCACGGTCGACACCGGGTACCAGGCGCAGAAAGCGCAGTACGGACAAGGGCAGCGTCGGGTCGACGTGCAGCTTCTGCGGCATATAGCCGACGCGCAGCTTGGGTTTGCGCCATACGCGGCCGCTGTCGGGCTTGAGCAAACCGAGTACGGCACGCACCAGGGTGGTCTTGCCCGCGCCATTCGGGCCGATCAGGGTGACGATCTGCCCGGGTTCCACGCTCAGTGCGATGTTATCCAGTACGTTTTGCCCGGCGAACGTGACTGCGACCTGCTCCAGGCGGATTAACGCGTCGCTCATCAAGCCCCCTGGCAACCCGAGCAGAGCCCGACCACTTCGACCGTTTGCCCTTCAACCTTGAAGCCGACGTCGGCGGAGCTTTGGATGATGGCGTCGCTGATGCTTTTCTGTTCAAGCTCGATGGCGGCGTGGCACTCGCGGCAGATCAGGAACTGCCCCTGATGCGCGTGCTCCGGATGGCTGCAGCCGACAAAGGCGTTGAGGGACGCGATGCGATGCACCAGGCCGTTGTCCAGCAGGAAATCCAGCGCACGGTAAACCGTAGGCGGTGCGGCGCGGCGGCCGTCCTGCTCGCTGAGCACGCCAAGAATGTCGTAGGCGCCCAGCGGCTTGTGGCTCTGCCATACCAGTTCCAGCACCCGACGACGCAAAGCGGTCAGGCGCAAGCCTTTCTGCGCACACAGGGTGTCGGCTTCCGACAGCGCGGTATGCACGCAGTGGGAGTGGTCATGGGGACGGCTGGCAAGCGGTGTTTTAGGCATGGGCGGCGACAGACATTTGATAGAGACGTTATTATGTTACCCGTTCCTACGCCATCGAGTGGTCATCGTGTTCCGACTTTTTCCCGTTTTTGTCGTATTTGTCACCAGTTTGTTCGTTGCCGGGGCTGCTCAGGCAGAGGTCAAAGTGTTGACCAGTATCAAGCCGTTGCAGCTGATTGCCGCCGCTGTGCAGGATGGCGTAGCGATCCCGGAGGTGTTGTTGCCGCCTGGCGCATCGCCGCACAACTATGCCTTGCGCCCATCCGACGTACGGCGCGTGCAGTCGGTGGACCTGCTGTATTGGATCGGTCCGGACATGGAGAGCTTCCTGCCGCGCGTGCTCAAGGGGCGCAACCTGCCGACCGTGGCCGTGCAGGACCTTCCAGGCATGAAACTGCGTCGTTTTGCCGAAGATAGCCACTCTCACGCTGACGAAGCCGACGAACATGACCATGATCATCGCCCGGGCAGCCTGGATGCGCACTTGTGGTTGTCGACAGTAAACGCGCGTGTGATCGCGGCACGCATGGCGTCTGATCTCAGCGCCGCCGACCCGGCCAATGCCGCACGTTATCAAAGCAACGTGAAAGCCTTCGATGAGCGCCTGGATGCTTTGGATGCGCGGTTGAAGGCGCGCCTGGCGTCAATCGGCGACAAACCTTACTTCGTGTTCCATGAGGCCTTTGATTACTTCGAAGACGCCTATGGGCTCAAGCACGCCGGCGTATTCAGCGTGGCTGCCGAAGTTCAGCCGGGCGCCCAGCACGTTGCGGCAATGCGTACGCGTTTGCAGGAAGTGGGCAAGACGTGTGTGTTCAGTGAGCCGCCATTGCGTCCGCGCCTGGCTGAGACGCTGGTGGCAGGCCTGCCGGTGAAGCTGGCGGAGCTGGATGCATTGGGGGGCTACACGCCGGCCACGGCGCAGGGTTACGAGCAGGTACTGGAGAAATTGGGCAATGATCTGGCGGGGTGCCTGGAGTCGCTCTGACAGCCTGCGCTACGCGTCAACCCATGGGAGGGGGCACGCCCCCTCTCACATTTTTTGCGCTTAGAGGGCGAACGGCAGTTGGACAGTGACTTGCTGACGCTGCATAAGCCGACGCTCGAATTCCGCTGGGTCGTGAATCAACACATCCTGGCCGGCAAATGATTCAGCGGCGATCAGGCGCGACAGCCAGAACCGCACGCACGCTACGCGCAGCATGGTCGGCCAGAGTTCCGCTTCCCTGGCGGTAAACGGCCGCAGGCTCGCGTAGGCGCCCAGCAGCGCTCGGGCGCGCGGCCCATCAATCACGCCGTGCGCATCCGAGCACCAATCATTCAGGGCGATTGCCACGTCGTACAGCATCGGACCTGAGCAGGCGTTGTAGAAGTCGATCAGGCCTGTGAGATGCGTGCCTTCAAACATCGCATTGTCGCGGAAGAGGTCGGCATGCACGTTGGCGCGCGGCAAGGCAAGGATCCCGGCTTTGTGGGCTTCGATCTCGGTCAATGCGTCCTGCAGAAGGCGTTGTTGTGCGTGGTTCAGGTGCGAAATCAGCTGTGCACCTTCACTGAGCATCCAATCCAGCCCGCGATCGGTCTTGCGTTCCAGCACCTTCTCACCTTGGGTGGCCAGGTGCAGGTGGCCCAGCAGGTCACCGACCTGGGAGCAATGCTGGGCGTTGGCGTCCTTGATGTGTTTGCCGGCCAGGCGCGGTTGCAACAGTGCCGGTTTGCCGGCCAGCGTGCGCAGGGCTACGCCGTCGGTGGTGCGTAGGGCATAAGGCACCGGCAGTTCGGCGTCGTGGAGTACGTCGAGCAACTCGATGAAAAATGGCATTTCCGCGACAGGGCCGCGCTCAACCAGGGTCAGGACGAACTCGCCCTGTTCCAGGCTGATAAAGAAATTGGTGTTTTCACTACCAGCGGCAATCCCCTGGAAATCAAGCAGGCGGCCGAGCCCGTAAGGGGCGAGAAAGGTTTCCAGCTCGGGCCGAGCCAGGGGGGTAAACACAGACATGGTTAAAACTGCCAGTACGGGCGCCGCGGTGCGCGGCGCCAATTGAAGTTAAGAAATCATTTCCATTCGAAGATCTTCCATGACGGGATCAGCATATCCGGCTGGTCAGAGCGGATGAAGTTCGCGTCAGTTCCGTCCGCGCGCACCAGGAAGTAAGGCGGGGCACCCTTTACCGTGACCTTGATTGCGTACAGGAAACCATTTTGGCGGTACTCCTGGATGGTTCTGTCGCCTTCCGTGCGAATGGTAACTTCCGGATCGCCTGAAGGGGCGCTGTCTGCCGCCATGGCAGCCATCGGAGCGAGTGCAATCAAGCCAGTGAGGAGCAGGCGATTGAATGTACGCATGATAACCTTGTCCCTTTGTCGTCATTGGTCCGGCTATTCTAGCGCCTGACCCGCCGAAAAGGTTGATCCTGCTCATGAGCCAAGCCCCCCTCGTCCTGGTGGACGGTTCTTCTTACCTGTATCGCGCCTTTCACGCGCTGCCACCGCTCACCACGTCCAAAGGCCTGCCGACCGGTGCGGTCAAGGGCGTGTTGAACATGCTCAAAAGCCTGCGCAAGCAGTACCCGGACAGCCCCTTCGCCGTGGTGTTTGACGCCAAGGGTGGGACTTTTCGCGATGACATGTATGCCGAATACAAGGCCAACCGCCCGAGCATGCCTGATGACATGCGCCTGCAGATCGAGCCGTTGCACCAGAGCGTCATCGCTCTGGGCTTCCCGCTGCTGTGCGTCGAAGGCGTCGAGGCCGATGACGTAATCGGCACCCTGGCCCGCAGCAGCGCAGCTGCCAACCGACCGGTGGTGATTTCCACGGGTGACAAAGACATGGCGCAGTTGGTCGATGGGCACATTACCTTGGTCAACACCATGACCGGTAGTTCGATGGACATCGAAGGCGTAAAGGAGAAATTTGGCGTCGCTCCGGAGCAGATCATCGACTATCTGGCGTTGATGGGGGACTCGTCCGACAACATTCCGGGTGTTCCGGGCATTGGTCCGAAGACCGCTTCCGGCTTGCTGGTGGGCGTGAATGGCGGGATCAAAGAGCTTTATGAACAGCTGGATATCGTGCCAACCCTGCCCATCCGTGGGGCCAAGACCTTGCCGGCCAAGTTGGAAGAGCACAAGGAGATGGCGTTCCTGTCGTACCAACTGGCGACGATCAAGTGTGACGTGCCGCTGGACGTCGGCCTGGAAGACCTGCACCTGATCGAACCCGATCGTGAAAAGCTGCTGGAGTTGTACACGCTGCTGGAGTTCAAGAGCTGGTTTGACGAGATTCAGCGTGACGCCAAGCGTGTGGAGCTCAACACCGCTCCCGTCGCTGAAACTGCTATCGAGGTTGCCGTGGCTGCGCCTGTCGAGGCGACTTACACCACAATCCTTGACCAGGCGACCTTCGATACCTGGCTGAAGAAGCTCAATGACGCGAAGTTGTTCGCGTTCGACACCGAAACCACCGGCATCGACGCGCAGCAGGCGCAACTGGTCGGGCTCTCGTTTGCGGTGCAGCCCCATGAAGCGGCCTACATCCCGCTGACTCATTCCTACATCGGCGCGCCGTCGCAGCTGGATCGCGACACCGTGTTGCTCGCGTTGAAACCATTGCTGGAAGATCCGACCAAGCTCAAGGTCGGCCAGCACGCCAAGTTCGACATGAACATCCTGGCCAACTGCGCCATCGGTGGCGACCCGGCGCAAGGCATTACCGTGCGCGGCATCGCATTCGACACCATGCTCGAATCCTATGTGCTCAATTCCACTGCAACGCGGCACGACATGGATAGCCTGGCCAAGAAGTACCTGGACTACGACACCGTCAGTTTCCAGGACATCGCCGGCAAGGGTGCCAAGCAGCTGACATTCGACCAGATCCCGCTTGAGCAAGCCGGCCCTTACGCGGCTGAAGATGCCGACGTGACACTGCGTCTGCATCAGGCGTTGTACGCGCAACTGGCGGCCCTACCAAGCCTGGCCAGCGTGCTGACCGACATCGAGATTCCATTGGTGCCGGTGCTGGCGCGCATCGAGCGCCAGGGCGCGTTGGTGGATAAGGACCTGCTGGGCGTCCAGAGCATCGAGCTGGGCAACAAGATGGTTGAGCTGGAGCGCCAGGCATTCGAGATCGCCGGTGAAGCGTTCAATCTGGGTTCGCCCAAGCAGCTTGGGGCGATTCTCTACGAGAAACTGGGCCTGCCGGTACTGAAGAAGACCGGCAAAGGCCAGGCGTCCACCGCTGAGGAAGTGCTGGCCAAGTTGGCCGAAGACGACTTCCTGTTGCCCAAGGTGCTGATGCAGTACCGCAGCATGAGCAAGCTCAAAAGCACCTACACCGACCGGCTGCCAGAGCAGATCAACCCACGTACCGGACGCATCCACACGTCTTATCACCAGGCGGTGGCGGCGACCGGGCGTTTGTCCTCCAGCGATCCGAACCTGCAGAACATCCCGGTGCGCACCGCCGAAGGGCGGCGGATACGTCAGGCATTTGTCGCGCCCAAGGGCTACAAACTGTTGGCGGCTGACTATTCCCAGATCGAGTTGCGGATCATGGCGCACTTGTCCAAGGACGAGGGCTTGATGAATGCCTTCCGCAACAACCTGGACGTGCACACGGCCACGGCGGCCGAGGTGTTCAAGGTGGAATTGGCTGAGGTCACGTCCAACCAGCGGCGCAGTGCCAAGGCGATCAACTTTGGCCTGATCTACGGTATGGGTGCACAGAAGCTCGGTAAAGACATCGGCGTCGACACCAAGACCGCCAAGGCCTACATCGATGTGTATTTCGCACGCTACCCGGGCGTTCGCGAATATATGGAGCGCACCCGCGCCCAGGCAGCCGACCAAGGCTATGTGGAAACCTTCTTCGGGCGTCGGCTGTATTTGCCCGATATCAACTCCAATAAGCCTCAGGAGCGCGCGACCGCCGAACGCACGGCGATTAACGCGCCGATGCAGGGCACGGCGGCGGACATCATCAAGAAAGCCATGGTGCAGGTGGATAACTGGCTGACGGAGTCGGGCCTGGACGCCAAGGTTATCCTGCAGGTGCACGACGAATTGGTGCTTGAGGTGCGTGAAGATCTGGTGGCGCAAGTCAGCGAAGGGATCCGCGAACACATGAGCGCGGCGGCACAGTTGGATGTGCCGTTGGTGGTCGATGTGGGGGTGGGCGATAACTGGGACGAGGCGCACTGATATCGCGGCTCTGCCATTACCAACCGTGATGGCAGAGCGCTTTAGATCGGAAATCGATGCCAGTTATTTCCAATAGTTTTTTTGATCTGCCGGAACTTAACCCGTGAACTGCCACTCAGAGTTACTGAATGGGTGGTGAAGCCCTTCAATGCTCCTATGTTGTGTTAAGTGTTGGCAGATATCTGGACCCCGCCCTAGCGGTCCGGAACTTGAACCCCGAACTTCCCCTCCCCATACGAAGTCCGGGGTTTTTTTTGCCCGCAGAAAAGCTATTCCGCGACTTCAGTGCCCTTGTCCGCCAACTCCATCCAGCCGGCCAACACGGTGTAAGCCTCTTCCAGGCCCATACGCTTGGGTGCCGAGAACAATTGGATGGTGATTGCATCACCCCAGCCTTTACGGATATCCGATTGGACCTTCAGCAGCGTGTTCTTGGCGGCGCCGTAGGTCAGCTTGTCGGCTTTGGTCAGCAGGATATGCATCGGCATGCCGCTGGCCATGGCCCAGTCCAGCATCAGCAAGTCGAAGTCGGTCATTGGATGACGGATGTCCATCATCAGAATCAAGCCCTTCAAACTCTCGCGACCGCCCAGGTAGGCCTCCAGGTGACGCTGCCAGTGCAGCTTCAGCGGGATGGGTACTTTTGCGTAACCGTAGCCCGGCAGGTCGACCAGACGCCGATCATCGTCTAGCTTGAAGAAATTGAGCAGTTGCGTGCGGCCCGGAGTTTTCGAGGTGCGCGCCAGGCTGGCGTGGGTCAGGGTGTTCAGTGCGCTGGATTTACCGGCGTTGGAGCGGCCGGCAAAGGCGACTTCAAAGCCTTCGTCATCGGGGCATTGATCAACTTTTGCGGCGCTGAGCATGAACGTGGACTGTTGGCACAGGCCGAGGATGGGATTCTTGAGTTGCATGAGATTTCCGATGTGGGCGGTGCCGATAAAGGGTGCGGCAAGCGGTGTCGTTTCCGTTTCAGTAGCGCCAGTATATAATGCCGCAGATTTTGTGTGTGCTTTGTCCCAGCGAAGGATGAAGTTCACGGGAGCGAAAGACCTTCATTGCGCATTAGAACGCAAAACGCTCTCAAACCCTGAAAAGGTCGATGTATGACCCGATGGTTGTTCGTTTTTGGTGTCCTGATTCCGCTTTATGGCGCTCAGGCTACACAGGAACCGGAAGCGGTGTACAACCGAGTTTGCGTGGCTTGCCATGCCGGCCAACTGCCCAGCGCCCCTAAACGGGGTGATCAGGCAGCGTGGGCGCCCAGACTGGCGCAGGGCATGGACACGCTGGTGCAACACGTAACCCAGGGTTTCAAGGCAATGCCGCCGCGTGGTTTGTGCATGGACTGCAGTACTGAGGATTACCAGGCCGTCATTGAGTTGATGGTGAGTAAACCCGGTAGATAACTCTTAAACCCTTAGCCGTAGTTGGATTAGCTGATGAACAAACTGATCGTGAGTCTGCTGTTGACCTTGGGCATCACCGGTGTTGCCCATGCTGCAGGCGACGCTACAGCGGGCCAGGCGAAAGCCGCCGTATGTGGTGCTTGCCATGGGCCGGATGGCAACAGCCCGGCGCCGAACTTTCCTAAACTGGCCGGCCAGGGTGAACGTTACCTGACCAAGCAGATGCACGACATCAAGGACGGCAAGCGCACGGTGCTGGAAATGACCGGCTTGCTGACCAATCTCAGCGATCAGGACCTGGCGGATATCGCGGCCTATTTTGCCAGCCAGAAAGGCAGCGTGGGAGCTGCCGATCCGAAACTGGTCGAAAAAGGTCAGGCGTTGTTCCGCGGCGGCAAACTCGCTGAAGACCAGCCTATTGGCGGCATGCCCGCGTGCAAGGCTTGCCACATCCCGGACGGCGGTGGTCTCGCCGCCGCAGGCTTCCCCCACCTGAGTGGCCAACATGCCCAATACACGGCCAAGCAACTGAAGGATTTCCGTGAGAAAGTTCGCTATATCGATGGCGACGCTGGTAACAAAATGATGACCGACATTGCCGCCAAACTCTCGGATAAGGATATCGAAGCGCTGTCCAGCTACATCCAGGGTCTGCACTGATCGGCCCGGCAACGTTAACGCTCGATTAATCCATCGATGCAAGCATAAAAAGGGTGGCTTAGGTCGCCCTTTTTTGTGGCCGGTGCCGTTACACTAACGAACTCATGCCCGCGTAGACCTGTCACAACAAGGGTCGCGTGAGGCGACTTTATTTGTCTAGGAGTAAAGCATGCGTAATCTGATCCTCAGCGCCGCTCTCGCCGCCGTCAGCCTCTTCGGCATGACCGCACAAGCTGCCGACGTGCCGCTTGAAGCCGGTAAAACCTATGTCGAATTGGCTAATCCCGTACCGGTGTCGGTGCCTGGCAAGATCGAAGTAGTGGAGCTGTTCTGGTACGGCTGCCCGCATTGCTACGCTTTTGAGCCGACCATCAACCCTTGGGTTGAAAAACTCCCGTCCGACGTGAATTTCAAGCGCATTCCGGCCATGTTCGGCGGCCCATGGGATGCCCATGGCCAACTGTTCCTGACCCTGGAAGCCATGGGTGTTGAACACAAGGTCCATAACGCCGTATTCGAAGCCATCCAGAAACAAGGCAAGCGCCTGACCAAGCCAGAAGAAATGGCTGACTTCGTCGCTACCCAAGGTGTCGACAAGGACAAGTTCATCGCCACCTTCAACTCTTTCGCTATCCAGGGCCAGATCAAACAGGCCAAGGAACTTGCGCAAAAGTACGGCGTGCAAGGTGTACCGACCCTGATCGTCAACGGTAAGTACCGTTTCGACCTCGGCACTGCCGGTGGTCCGGAAGCCGTCCTCAACGTTGCGGACCAATTGATCGCCAAAGAACGCGCAGCCAAGTAAGGGGCTCACCATGCGCCGCCGGGGTACCGAACGCGTCGTTGGCCTGCACGAGCCGCAGGTCAACGAACACCACCTGGAATCCACTGGCTTGCCGGCTGACAGCCGCTTGCGCCTGCTCAGTTTCAATATTCAGGTGGGTATCAGTACCGAGAAGTACCGCCACTACCTCACCCGTGGCTGGCAGCACCTGCTGCCCCACAACGGGCGGGCCGGCAACCTGCAAAAGATCGGCAACCTGCTCAACGACTTCGATCTGGTCGCTTTGCAGGAAGCCGATGGCGGCAGCATACGTTCCGGCTACATCAACCAAGTGGAGCATCTGGCACAGCTGGGAGCCTTTCCCTACTGGTATCAGCAGCTCAATCGCAACCTCGGGCGCCTGGCGCAGCACAGTAATGGTGTGCTCAGCCGCCTGAAGCCCACCGTCATCGAAGACCATCCGTTGCCAGGCCCTAAAGGGCGCGGGGCGATTCTCGTGCGTTTTGGCGAAGGTCCGGAAGCCTTGGTGGTGGTGATGATGCATCTGGCGCTTGGAGGGCGTGCGCGCAACCTCCAGCTCGCCTACGTGCGTGATTTGATTGGCAACTACAAGCACCAGGTGCTGATGGGTGACATGAACACCCATGCCAATGACCTGTTGCAGAATTCCCCGCTGCGAGACCTTGCGTTACTGGCGCCGCAAGTCGAGGCCACGTTTCCCAGCTGGCGCCCGCAACGCTGTCTGGACCATATCCTGCTAAGCCCGACCCTCACGCTCGAAAGTGTGCAGGTTCTGGCGCAGCCAATCTCCGATCACCTGCCGGTCGCGGTAGAGATTCGTCTGCCGGGTTCACTCACGGCTGATGCATTACCCGTGTTGAGCCCCGGCCCTCACGGACCCCTTGCATGAGCGACGACGCCCAGCGCTGGAAAGAGAAATACCTCAAGAGTATCGAGCAACAAGACAAGCTCGAACGCCGCTGGGCCGCCCGTCTCGACCTGCTGCGCCGTGGGCTCGTGCGCAGTACGCTGGCCGCCGAGGGGACTGATCGAGCGGTCGACCAATGCATGAAAGAGATGCGCGATGTCGTGCGCACCGACGACATGGACGCCGCGCTCGCCGCCTTGCTGCCGCGCCTGGAAAAAGCCGTGCTGGACTCGGAGCAGCGCCGCGAAACCCGGGTCGACCAGATGAGCACCGCGCTCACTGCCCTGGTCGCCCAGTTGCAGAAGTTGCCGCTGCCCCGTGAAGTGGCGCGCCCGCTGAAAACCTTCGCCAAGCAGCTCGATGGTCGTGTCGGGCAGGCGCAGGAGATACCGTTGCTACTCAGTGAGCTCAGTAGCCTGCAAGGTCAGGCACTGAACAACCTGGAGCCGGACAGCGAAAGCCCGCGTTCAGGGCCCGGTCTGCTGCAGCGCCTGTTTGGCAGTAAAGATGTCGCAACCGAAGCCAGCGAGCCCGTCCCGGCAGTTACGCCGCTGCCGGGCGCGCCAAAGCCTGCGCCCGAACCCCAGGAGCAGGTGCAATCCGAGGCGCTGGCCCAAGCACTGCGGGCATTCGAGCCATTACCGTCAGCCCCGGCGACGCCGCAGCCTGAACCCGTTTTGCCGGTCACGAAGGCGGAGGTCGCCAGCGAAACGTTTGTCTTCGAGGCGCCTGCGCAGTCTGCTGTTGCTGCTGCCCTGCCCGTCGAGGCGGCTGACATTGAGGCGCCAGAACAGCGCCTGGAAGAGTCTGCACCCGAAAGTGCACTCGCCGCTTTTATCGAAGCGCCTGCGGTACCGGTCGACATAGTGGAGGCGACGACCATCGGCAGCCTGTCGCTCCCGCCGGTGTTGGAAAGCGCCGAGCCCGACCCTGATGCGCTGCAGGCGGACGGTGTCTATGCCCTACCCGACTCGCCAGAGCCGTCCTACAGCTCGGTCGCTAAACATATCGAAGACACCTTGCTCGGCTTGCTGGAAGACCTGGCCCTGCCCGAACGCCACCGGCCCCAGGCCGAAGCCATGCGTGAGCGTCTGGCCCATGGTTTGAACTGGTACGAGCTGCTTCCGATCCTCGATGACCTGGCGGTGCTGATGCTGGCGGTCACCGACAGCGGCCAGCATGAATTCGAGGCTTACCTCAAGCAACTCAATGAGCGCCTTGAAGCGTTTCAAGGTCATTTACAGGTCGCCAGTGAAGGTCACGCCGACAGCCGCTCGGCCGCGCGGGAATTGGATACGCAGATTCGTGAACAGGTCGATGGCTTGCAAAGCAGCGTGCAGGATGCGGCCGACCTGAACAGCCTCAAGCAGGTACTGGAAAGCCATCTTGAAGGCTTGCTCGGCACCATGGATGAGCATCAGCGGCAGCGCGACCAACGTGAGCAGGAAGTGGCGGCACGTTTGAAAGGTTTGGCCGAGCGGGTTGCGAGCATGGAGCAGGAGGCTCAAGGCTATCGCGAGCATCTGGAGGTGCAACGCCAGAAAGCCTTGATTGATCCCCTCACAGACCTGCCTAACCGCGCCGCCTGGAGTGAGCGCCTGGACCTTGAGGTCAATGCCTGGCACCAGCGCGGCAATAACTTGTCGCTGGCCATGCTGGATCTCGACCATTTCAAACGCATCAACGACGGCTACGGACATTTGGCCGGCGACAAGGTGTTGAAGATCATCGCCAACGTGCTGCGCAAACGCCTGCGCCCCAGCGACTTTATCGCGCGGTTTGGTGGTGAAGAGTTTGTCCTGCTGATGCCCGATTCGTCGTTGGCCGATGCCGTGGCCGTGGGCGAGGTGTTGCGTGCGGCGATTGAGGCGTGCCCGTTCCACTTCAAAGGCGAGCCGGTGACGATCACGATGTCCATGGGTGTTGCACAGTTTCAGTCGGGCGAGCGCAGCGACCTGGCGCTAAAGCGTGCCGACGAGGCGTTGTACCGGGCCAAGGCGGCAGGACGTAACAACGTGCAGGCCGCTTAAAAGATGTTTCCATTTTGTGATTTGACCGCTGCGCTACACTTCATACAGTTACACTGTTGCATTATCGTCTTCAGCGTAACGTGATCTGCCATGAAATCCTTGTACATCGCCTTTGTGTTTCTTCTACTCGCCGGCTGTGCCAGCGGCCCGCGCCTGAACACCAGCCACCCTTCGGCGAACCACGACAATCGCGTGCAATTCGTCATCGTCCATTACACCTCCGCCAACCTCGAACGTTCCCTCGCCCTGTTGACCCACGGCCAGGTCAGCAGCCATTACCTGATCGGCGACGATGCGTCGGGCACCATTTACAAGCTGGTAGATGAGAGCCAGCGGGCCTGGCATGCAGGCGAGAGCGAGTGGATGGGGCGCACCTGGCTCAACTCCAGCTCCATCGGTATCGAAATCGTCAACCCCGGGTATCGCGACACGCCGACGGGCCGCGTGTGGTACCCGTACTCCGAAGCGCAGGTACAGTCACTGCTTGTGTTGCTCAAGGACATCAGCAAGCGCAACGGGATTGATCCGAAGAACATCATCGGCCATAGCGACATCGCGCCGCTGCGCAAGCTTGATCCAGGCCCGCTGTTTCCGTGGAAGCGCTTAGCCGCAGAAGGCGTGGGAGTGTGGCCGGACGCGCAGGCAGTTGCTCGTTTCCAGGCGCAGTACGCAGCAGCGTTGCCGAGCGTGACCTGGTTCCAGGAAGAGTTGGCGCGCATGGGCTACCAGACACCACAAACCGGTGAGCTGGATGTCGCCACGCGTCATGTGTTGGCGGCTTTCCAGATGCATTTCCGGCCAGCATTGTTTGACGGCACGCCGGATGCTGAAAGTGCCGCGATCCTGCGGGTGTTGAACCGTCGATAGGGGTTAGAGCGGTAACGCCATATAGAACTGTGTACCCTGCCCCGGCCGTGAATACACACCCATGCGGCCACCGTGCAATTGCACGATCTCCTTGCACAGCGCCAGCCCGAGGCCGGCGCCGCCCTTCTTGCGGCCCACCTGTACGAAGGGCTCGAAGATTCGTCCCTGTTGGCCGTACGCAATACCTTCGCCGTTGTCCTCGACGCTGATAATCACCCGCTCACCGTGGCGACGAGCCTGCAGGCGGATCTGCCCACCGTCGGCCGTGTGGCGCAGGGCATTGGCCAGCAGGTTGTCGAGCACGCGCTCCAGTTGAGCCTGGTCAGCGTGCAGTCGGGGCAAATCGGCTTGGGCTTCTACCAGCAACTCGATGTGTTGCGCATTCGCCGGTTCCGTAAACCGCGCTCGAGCATGTTCCAGCAAGTCAGTGATATCACACGGCGCCAAAGTGAGTTTCTGCAAGCCATTTTGGTAGCGCGAAAAATTCAGCAGGTCATTGATCAACTGCATCAGGCGCTGCATTTCTTCGTTGACCGTATCGAGCAAGTCCGCTTCCCGCGACTCAACAGGAAACTTTGCCCGCTCGCGGAACAAGCCGAAGGCCATGTGCATGCCGGTCACCGGCGTGCGTAACTCATGGGAGGCTCGCAGTACGAACTCGCTGCGCACCCGCTCAAAGGCTCTCTGTTCCGTAACGTCATGCAGCACCATGACCGCACCGAGAATATGCCCCTGGGTATGGCTTACGGGCGTCAGGCTGTAGGTCAGCAGGCGCAACTCGCCTTCGACTTCCACCTCCAGATCTTCCGGTGCCCGTTCCAGATTGCCGCCGCGCAACACCAGTTGCAGTTGTTCATCCATTTCCGGGCGCCCGAGAGCATCTCCCAGACCCTGGCCGAGACGTTCCTCGTCCCATCCCAGTTGGCGCTGTGCCACGGGGTTGAGGTGCTCCAGGCAGCCTTGGCGGTCAATCATCAGCAGGCCGTCATCAATGCTGTCGAGCACCGCCTGCAAGCGTTGCTGGCCGGCCAGCAGCTCATCGACATTGGTCGCCTGATGCTGGCGCAATGCTTCGGCCATGATGCCGAAGCGGCGCGTCAACTGGTTCATCTCTGCTGCCGAGGAGATGGGTAGTGTGACTTCAAAATCGCCCTGCCCGATCTTGTCGGCGGCTTTAGCCAGCGCCTCGATAGGGCCACCGAAGCGTCGGGCGATGCCATGTGCGGTGACGAAACCGATGATCAACACCGCAAGGCCGACCAACCCCAGCAGGCCGGAAATCACCAGCGCTCGCTCGCGGGATTTGTGTTCGCTGGTGCTGATATTTTCCAATGCCTGCTTGTGATCGACGATCAATCCATTGCGCAACACATTGAAGGTTTCGGTCAGTTGTTCTTTGCTGCCGGGCGGCGGTGATGGCTGCTGGTACTTGTCAAACGCTTGCAGAAGGTTCTGGTAGTCGATGCGCGCCTGGCTGAAACCGTTGCCGCTGCCGTTTTGCTGTTCATGGGCGATGCCCTGGTCCAGCAATTCAAAATAGCGTTGCTTCGAGGCTTGCAGCGCCTCGGAGTCGCGGGGGTTTTCCAGCATCATGATCAGCTGGTCGCCCAGGCTCTGGCGCAGCTTGAGCCCAAGGTCCAGGGTGATGAAGCTGCTGCGGAGCAATGACTCCTGGGTCTTGGCCATTTGCATCACGCTGACCAGGCCCAGGATCAGCCCCAGCAGGGCGACGGTGATCAGCGCCGAGATACTCAGGAACAACCGAGTGCGCAGTTTCATCGCAAGCTTCATAGGGTGCAGCTCACAGGTTGTACTGTTTGCGTTTGCGGTACAGGGTCGACGCGTCGATGCCAAGGGTGCGTGCCGCCTGATCCAGGGTATCGCTGGTGGCGAGTACGGCACCGATATGCGCTTTCTCCAGCTCGTCCAGGCTCAGCGCCGCGCCGATGCGTGGCGCATTATTGGTCGGTTGTTCGGCCATGCCCAGATGGCTGATCTCGACCTTCTCCTGAGGGCAGATGATGCTGGCTCGCTCCACCACGTTGCGCAGCTCACGGATATTGCCGGGCCAGCGATAGTTGAGCAGTGCTTCGCGTGCCTGATCGCTGAAACCCCGGGCGGGCCGCGCGTACTCCTTCACGAAGCGCGCCAGGAAACGGTCGGCCAGGGTCAGGATGTCTTCACTGCGCTCACGCAGTGGCGGCAGGTGCAAAGTGATGACGTTGAGACGGTAGAGCAAGTCTTCCCGGAAGCGGCCGTCGCGCACCATGTCTTCCAGATTCAAGTTGGTGGCCGCAAGGATGCGCACATCGGCACGTCGGGTCACCGGGTCGCCAACGCGCTCGTACTCTTTATCCTGGATAAAGCGCAGTAACTTGGGTTGCAATGTGAGTGGAAAGTCGCCGATCTCGTCGAGAAAAAGCGTGCCGCCGTCGGCCTGGTTGACGCGGCCCAAGGTGCTCTCGCTGGCGCCGGTAAATGCGCCGCGGCTGTGGCCGAACAACTCGCTTTCCATCAACTCCGCTGTCAGCGACGGGCAGTTGATAGTGACGCAGGATTTTTTCGCACGCTTGCTCCAGCCGTGAATGGCCCGGGCCAATTCACCTTTACCGGTACCCGACTCGCCCAGGATCAGGATGTTGGCGTCGGTACCGGCTACCTGGCGAGCGGTTTCCAGCACCACCATCATGGACGGGCTGTGGGAGTCCAGGCCGTCCTTGGATTTGCGCACTTCACCCTCCAGCGCCTCCAGGCGAGCCGACAATTGGCGCACTTCCAGTTGCTTCGCGGTGGCCAGGCGCAACTGGTCAGGGCTGCATGGCTTGACCAGATAATCGGCGGCACCGGCCTGGATGGCGTCGACAGCGGTATCCACGGCTGAATGCGCGGTGACGATCACCACACGCATCCACGGTGCCTGGATGCGCATCTGTGCCAATACGTCCAAGCCATTGTCCTCACCCAGGCGCAAGTCGAGGAAACACAGGTCGAATACCTGACGCTGCATCAAGGCATCGGCCTGGGCGGCGCTGTTGGCGGTTGCTACGGTGTAGCCTTCGTCTTCCAGGCAGTATCTGAACGTGCGCAGGATTGCGGATTCGTCATCCACTAAAAGAATGCGGCCTTGAAGTTCCTTGGCTGATTCCATCTGTCCCGCGCTCCTTAACTATGAATGATGGTGATTAGTCCCGGAATAATCGGGCAAGTTGCATGGTTCATTCTGATTGATAAAAAGCATCTTCGTGCAGCTATCTGCGCGCCCTCCTACAAACACGCTGAATGAGCAGCGCATTCATGCCTCCGTGCCACTTCGGCAACTCTACCAAGGCTTTTGATCCCTTCACCCGACCATTGGCTATCGTGCAATTCGCACGGCCCTGAGCGGGGCATCGTGCAGGATGCTGGGCGACGCATCCAGATGTCTATTTTAACTATATGATTTTATTGAGTTTTTTTGTTTAAAAAAGCTGGCATGCACTCTGCAATAACTCTCTCAACAGTGTCATGAACGAATAATCAGAATTGCGGGAGAAATACAGCATGACTCGCCAACGCCTCAGCCAATTGCATATTTCGCCCCTGCGTTTGCAGCAAGGTCTTTTCGCCAGCCTGGCCCTGATGGTCACGCTGATTGCCGGGCAGCAAATGCAGCATTGGCAGCAGAGTCATGCGCAGCAAACTCCTCAATTCGAACGTCCGATGATGACGCAGACCCATTTCTCATCCTTTGAGAGCCGTTCTCTTAACAGCATGACTGCACCGCAGTTGAGAGTAGCCGACCAGGATTCCACCCTGGGCGAACTGCCCGTCCAAGAACGTTGGGTGTTCTAGGCAATAAAAGGTCGTTCGTGTTGAGCGGCTGCACGGTAATACCCCTGTTACCCCCCTATAGAAGAAGCGTAAGGAGAATCACCATGTTGAGTTGGGCTATCACATTTCTGATCATCGCCATTGTGGCTGCTGTCTTGGGCTTCGGTGGTATCGCGGGCACCGCTACAGGTATCGCCAAGATCCTGTTTGTGGTTTTCCTGGTGATGTTCATCGCTTCGTTCTTCTTTGGTCGTCGCGGCCGAGGCTGACATGACCACGTCCTTTAAAACCCTGGCTGCCGTCCTGCTCATGGGCGGCAGTGCCTGGGCAATGGCCGCCAATGACGGCCAAACCCGGGCAAACGAACTGCTGAGTTCCGACTCGCAGTTTCGCGACACCTGGCAAGGTGTGGTGAAGAAAGAAGAGCGCCTGCCGGATTGGGTTATGAATTTGTCTGGCGCGGCCGAACAGATGAACGCCGTTGAAGAGGACGGTGACAAGTACTTGGTGGGTCCGCTTTGTGAAACAGCGGACACCTGCCGGAATAAACGTCTGATCGTCGCGTTCAGCTATGACAAGCAGCATGCCTACGCCATGTTGGTACAGGTTCCGGCCGGTCTACCGGCGGACAAGTCGCCGACGCGGCACGCCGACTACCGCTTTCTTGGCAAGCCGGATGAAGGCATGCAAAAGCTGCTGATGGAGCAGCTCAAGAAAGATCCGAATTGGTACTAGGTTTCGTCTGACGCTCTCAGCGTCTACGAAACCTTCATCCATAGAAAGAAGCCCCTTCGCTTCTTTCTGTTTGCATCGCTCGCCAAGGGCGATGCATGACCAAGGGGCCGGGTTGCTCTGATTAATCAAGATCGGCGTGACCTACGGGTACAGGGAGTACCTGCGCAAGGGCCGGGTCAGGCGAAAAGCTGCGACGCAAGTTCACAAGCGCTCATGCTTGCTGAACTTGCGGCGAGCTTATGCCTCTTATCATTCGCTCGCATGTCGCCTCTTCGCATACCGTACGTAGCAACTATTTTCTCTTTTGCCTCGGGCTAACCATTACTTGGTATTTCGGCTCGACCATCTATCGAGAAAATTTTGCGCGCGCCATAGGACATTTCTGGCGCCAGGTATTGGATTTTCCAGGTAATTCCGCCACCGCCCAAAAGTCGTCCAGCATCTCTGAGCGAGCCGGGTTTGGCAGGTTCACGGCATATTTGCCAGACAATCTGTCGCATTTGAACTGACCATTCGGACAGTTATTATTAAAAAAACTCATGCCGATTCGGCATAGGGTAGGCGTTTACGGCATTAGACGTCGCTCCCTTGCATCGGAATAGTTGCGCCTTTTTTCGCCTGCCAGTAAGCCATTTCGGCCAAGCTGCGGTGACCTTCCATGGAGGCTGATGCACACACTTTTTCGCTCTCGAGCGTTCCAGCTGGCGCATTCGCCTGTAAGTCCACTTGAAGTAAGGGTAATGACATGAAGAAGGCAAAGCTAAGCCTCGCCTGGCAGATCCTCATCGGTTTGGTGCTGGGGATCGCAATCGGTGCAGTGCTCAACCATTTCAGTGCTGAGAAAGCCTGGTGGATCAGCAATGTGTTGCAGCCGGCGGGCGATATCTTTATCCGCCTGATCAAGATGATCGTGATCCCGATTGTGATTTCTTCGCTGATCGTCGGCATTGCCGGTGTCGGTGACGCGAAAAAGCTCGGCCGGATTGGTGTCAAAACCATCCTTTACTTCGAAGTTGTTACTACCATTGCCATCGTGGTCGGCCTGTTGTTGGCCAATCTGTTTCACCCTGGCGCAGGCATCGACATGAGTACCCTGGGTACCGTCGATATCTCCAAGTACACCGCCACCGCTGCTGAAGTGCAGCATGAGCATGCGTTCATCGAAACCATCCTCAACCTGATCCCATCGAACATCTTTGCCGCCGTGGCTCGTGGCGAAATGCTACCGATCATCTTCTTCTCGGTGCTGTTCGGCCTGGGCTTGTCGAGCCTCAAGCCTGAGCTGCGCGAGCCACTGGTGACGATGTTCCAGGGCGTGTCCGAGAGCATGTTCAAAGTCACCCACATGATCATGAAGTACGCCCCGATTGGCGTCTTTGCACTGATCGCGGTGACCGTCGCCAACTTCGGCTTTGCTTCCCTGCTGCCGCTGGCCAAGCTGGTGATATTGGTTTACGTCGCCATCCTCTTCTTTGCCTTTGCGGTGCTGGGCCTGATCGCTCGCCTGTTTGGCTTCTCGATCCTCAAACTGATCCGTATTTTCAAGGATGAGCTGGTTCTGGCCTACTCCACCGCCAGTTCCGAAACCGTGTTGCCACGTGTGATCGAAAAAATGGAAGCCTACGGCGCGCCGAAGGCGATCTGCAGCTTTGTGGTGCCGACCGGTTACTCGTTCAACCTTGACGGTTCGACGCTGTACCAAAGCATCGCGGCGATCTTTATCGCCCAGCTCTACGGCATCGACCTGTCGATCGGCCAGCAACTGATGCTGGTGCTGACCCTGATGGTCACCTCCAAAGGTATCGCCGGCGTGCCGGGTGTGTCCTTCGTCGTGCTGCTGGCCACCTTGGGCAGCGTGGGTATCCCGCTGGAAGGCTTGGCGTTTATCGCTGGTGTCGACCGTGTGATGGACATGGCGCGTACCGCACTCAACGTCATCGGTAACGCCTTGGCCGTATTGGTCATCTCCCGCTGGGAAGGCATGTACGACGACGCCAAGGGCGAGCGCTACTGGAACTCCCTGCCGCACTGGCGCAGCAAGGAAACACTGGCGGTCGGCGAGACCAGCCGTAGCTGATAGCACTATCATCTAAAACAAACCCCGGGAAATCCGGGGTTTGTCGTTTCTGTCAGCCCCGCTATCATTCGCCCCATCTTTCGGGGGATTCAACTGATGCTCAATGGCCTGTGGCTTGGCTTCTTTGTCGTAGCAATGGTGTCGGCACTGGCGCAATGGCTGGTCGGCGGTAACGCCGGGATTTTCGCAGCGATGGTGGAAAGCATTTTCGCCATGGCCAAACTGTCGGTGGAAGTGATGGTGCTGCTGTTCGGCACCTTGACGCTGTGGCTGGGCTTTTTGCGCATCGCCGAAAAAGCTGGCATCGTCGACTGGTTGGCCAAGGCTCTCGGCCCGCTGTTCCGCCGCCTGATGCCCGAGGTGCCCGCCGGCCACCCGGCCATTGGCTTGATTACCCTCAACTTCGCCGCCAACGGCCTGGGCCTGGACAATGCCGCCACGCCGATTGGCCTCAAGGCGATGAAGGCGCTGCAAGAACTCAACCCCATCCCCAACACCGCGAGTAACGCGCAGATCCTGTTCCTGGTGCTCAACGCCTCGTCGCTGACGCTGCTGCCGGTGACCATCTTCATGTACCGCGCCCAGCAAGGCGCGGCCGACCCGACGCTGGTGTTCCTGCCGATCCTGCTGGCCACCAGCGCCTCGACCCTCGTCGGCCTGCTGTCGGTGGCGGTCATGCAGCGCTTGCGCCTGTGGGACCCGGTGGTGCTGGCCTATCTGGTTCCCGGCGCCTTGGTGTTGGGTGGCTTTATGGCGTTGCTGGCGACGTTGTCGGCCACGGCGTTGGCGGGCTTGTCTTCGATCCTCGGCAACCTGACGCTGTTTGGCCTGATCATGCTGTTCCTGGTGATCGGCGCGTTGCGCAAGGTCAAGGTGTACGAAGCGTTTGTCGAAGGTGCCAAAGAAGGCTTCGATGTCGCCAAGAACCTGCTGCCGTACTTGGTGGCGATGCTCTGTGCCGTTGGCGTGTTGCGCGCCTCCGGAGCGTTGGATTTCGGCCTGGAAGGCATTCGTCATGTGGTGGCCTGGACGGGCATGGACACGCGCTTTGTCGATGCCTTGCCGACCGCGATGGTCAAGCCGTTCTCAGGCAGCGCAGCGCGGGCGCTATTGATCGAGACCATGCAGACCAAGGGCGTGGACAGCTTCCCGGCACTGGTGGCCGCGACGATTCAGGGCAGTACGGAAACCACTTTTTATGTGTTGGCGGTGTACTTCGGCTCGGTGGGGATTCAGCGCGCCAGGCATGCGGTGGGGTGTGCGCTGCTGGCAGAATTTGCCGGTGTAGTGGCGGCTATTTCGGTGTGCTACTGGTTCTTCGGTTGAGGCCTAGATAACTATTGGGAGCAAGCCCTTCCCACAATTGATCGCGTTTTTTCAGGATGAATGCGGTCAACTGTGGGAGGCGGCTAGCTCCCGATAAGGCGCTCAGCGTTTCGACGCTGCATTGCCCTGCGCCACGACCCAATCCACCATTTGCCTGTTCAACTGGTCCCCCGCCAGCCCAAACGCGGTAACCACCGCAGGCACCTTGGTATCACTCACCGGCTGATGCACCTCAAATCGCCGGCTGGCAATAATCCGTTGATCACTCCCACGCACCAGCCGCGCATCCAGGCGGATCACCACCTCTACCATATTGCCGCGGTATTCACTCTGAAACGCCTGCAACTGTCCGCCCAACTCATAGTCGGCTTGCAAGTTGGTCTCATCGGTACTCAGCAGCGTCACCCGCCCATCGCGCTGGAAACCGTCCATGAAGCGATTGCGCAGCAACACTGGCGATGGGTCGCTCCAGCGTGAGTTGGCATAGCTGCTGATCAGGTTGCCATTGGGCACTACGGCAATGCGTGGGCTGTCGAGAAATTCGCTGGTTTGCGGCTTGGACACACGCAGCGACCAACTGACCGCTGCACCTTGGGTCGCCGTCTGGGCCGACGCCAGGCGGTACACGTCCGAAGGGTCGGGCTTGGGCAGGATCGAGCACGCGCTGACAAGCGCCAGGGCCAGAGGGGCGATCATTTGGTAAGCACGCTTCATGGCGTGAACTCCTTGTTCTTGTCGCTGCCCAGCAAGTAACCACTGGGGTTGGCTTCCAGGCGACGGGAGATGGCGCGCAGCGAACCCAGGGTTTCGCGCAGTTCACGCACAGCCGGCGCCAGTTCGTTGAGGCCCTGCATGCCGCTGTTCACCGAGTCTTTATTGTTGGTCAGCAAGGTGTTGATGGTCGCGGTGCTTTGTTCAAGGGATTTCATCGCCTGCTCGGCGCTGCCGAAGGCTTGCTTGCCTTGCTCATTGAGCATGCCGTTGGCGTTGCGCATCAGCGTGGTGGTTTGCTCCAGTGCGGCGCCGGCCTGTTTGCTCACCTGCAGCAATTGCTGCATCACTACCTTGATATCGCCACGCTGGTCGGCGATGGCGCCGGTGGTTTGCTGCAAGTTGTCCAGGGTGTTGCTCAGGCGCTCGACGTTCTCGCGGGAGAACACGCGGTTGGCGTTGTGCAGCAACAGGTTTACGCTGGTCATCAGGTCGTTGCTGTTGTTCAACAGGCGCGCGATGGGTGATGGCGAGGCGATGATTTCCGGCAGGTTGCCGTCCTTGCCCTTGAGTTCCGGGCTTTGCGGTGTGCCGCCACTGAGCTGGATGATCGAGGTGCCGGTGATGCCGGTCAGGGCCAGCTTTGCCTGGGTGTCTTCCTTGATCGGCGTCTGCCCGGCCAGGCGGATGCGCGCGAGGACGCGGCGTGGGTCTTTGGGGTCCAGGCGCAGGCTGGTGACGTCACCCACCTTGATCCCGCTGTACTGCACCGAGCTGCCTTGGGACAGCCCGCTGACCGCCTCGTTGAACACCACCTCGTAATCCTGAAAGGCGCTGTCGACGCTGGACTTGGCCAGCCACAGGCCAAACAGCATCGCGCCGACCACCACGATTACGCTGAACAGACCGATCATCACATGATGGGCTCGGGTTTCCATGTCATACCTCGTTGAGCGATTGAGCGGCATCCAATGCCGCGCGGCCACGGGGGCCGTGGAAATATTCGTGAATCCAGGCGTCGTCCGTTTCCGAGACGATATCGATGGCGTCCGCCACCAGCACTTTCTTCTGGGCCAGCACCGCCACGCGGTCGGTGATGGTGTACAGCGTGTCGAGGTCGTGCGTGACCAGAAACACGCTCAGCCCCAATGCATCGCGCAAGGTCAGGATCAATTGATCGAATTGCGCCGCGCCGATCGGGTCGAGGCCGGCGGTGGGTTCGTCGAGAAACAGGATGTCGGGGTCCAGCGCCAGTGCCCGGGCCAGGGCCGCGCGCTTGATCATGCCGCCTGACAGCGAGGCCGGGTACTTGTCGGCCGCCGACAACGGCAGCCCGGCCAACGCCAGTTTGACCGCCGCCAGATGCTCGGCGTCGGCGCGGCTGAGGCCTGCGTGTTCGATCAATGGCAGGGCGACATTTTCGGTGACGGTCAGCGAAGAAAATAGCGCGCCCTTCTGGAACAGCACACCAAAGCGTCGTTCCACCAGTGAGCGTTCATGTTCCGACAGGTTCGGCAGGTTTTTGCCGAATACGCGCACCTCGCCTTCGTTGGGCCGGCGCAAGCCGACGATGCTGCGCAACAGCACCGACTTGCCGCTGCCGGAGCCACCGACCACCGCGAGGATCTCGCCCTTATACAAATCCAGGTCGAGGTTCTCGTGCACGCTCTGGCTGCCAAAGCGGTTGCACAGACCCCGCACTTCAATCACCGCCTCGGTGGGCGCACGGTGTAGACGACTCACCACCCCATCTCCATGAAGAACATCGCTGCGACCGCATCCAGCACGATCACCACAAAAATCGATTGCACCACGCTGGAGGTGGTGTGGGCACCGACCGACTCGGCGCTGCCACTGACCTTGAAACCTTCCAGGCAGCCGATGGCCGCGATCAGGAAGGCGAAGATGGGTGCCTTCACCATGCCCACTAAAAAGTGCTGCACCCCGATATCCGATTGCAGCAGAGAGAGAAACATCGCCGGCGAAATATCCAGCGCCACCGCACACACGACGCCACCGCCGACGATCCCCGAGAGCATCGCCAGGAAGGTCAGCATCGGCAGTGCCACTAATAGCGCCAACACACGAGGCAATACCAGCAGCTCCATCGGGTCCAGGCCCAGGGTGCGGATGGCGTCGATTTCTTCGTTGGCCTTCATCGAGCCGATTTGCGCGGTGAAGGCACTGGCGGTGCGGCCGGCGATCAGGATCGCGGTGAGCAATACGCCGAATTCGCGCAGAAATGAGAATGCCACCAGGTCCACGGTAAACACCGTCGCGCCGAAACTCTTGAGCACTGTGGCCCCGAGGAATGCCACCACAGCTCCCACCAGAAAAGTCAGCAAGGCCACGATAGGCGCCGCGTCGAGGCCGGTTTGTTCGATATGCGCGACCATGGGCGTCAGGCGCCAGCGTTTGGGTCGAAAAATGCCACGGGCGAAGGTTTCGAGGATCAGGCCGATAAAGCCCAGCAATTTCATGGCGTCCTGCCACACCGTGTCGACCGCACGACCGATGCGCGCCAGCACTTGAATGCCGGCGGCCTCTTCCGGTTCTTTGATCGGCACGCAGAAATCATTCAAGGAGTGGTAGACGGTCCTGAGCAAGGCGCGGTCGGCGGCGGACAGGCTGCAATCGGCCTGCTCGGCGGATTGCCCGATCCGGTCCGGGCCCAACAGTTCCACCAGCAGCGATGCGCCGGCGGTATCCAGAGCGCCGAGACCATTGAGGTCGATGCGGGCACCGGCGTCGTATTGACCGTCGAGCGTGTTCGACAACTTTTTCAGGTCTGTGTAGTGGGCAAGCGTCCAGTCCCCCGTGACCCTTAGTAACGGCGGAGTGGTGGACGTATCGAGGTGGGCTGTGCCGGCCGTCGTACTGGTGGTCATAAGCTCCGAGCTTGTTTGGTTATCCACAATTCCTACGTAATAGCACGATCCACCCTACTTTGGGTTGTCCGTTTGTGCGGTGTCAGTGACTTTGAAACGCAACACGCCGATGACTTGTCCGTCTTCGGTCAGCACGCGTACCTGCCAGCGGCCCACCGCATCTGCCGGGAAATTCTGCTTGTGGGTCCAGGCGCGATAGCCTTCCTTGCGCCCGCCATGGATATCCAGGGCAATGCGGTCGACCTCTTTGCCGTTGAATTTCCACACATGGTAGATCCGCTCATCCAGCCCTCGCGGCGCGTTGATCGCGGTGTAGGCGTACAGCCCGTCGCTGCGCAGTTGGGCGGCGCTGACGTCCTTGAGGTCATCGCCTGGCGTGCGGTCTTGCAATTGGGTGCTGATCGCCACTTCAGTCATCCACAACGTGGCCGGCGGCACCCAGGTGCGCAGGAACCAGCCGGCGCAACCAATGGCTGCCGTCACCCCCAGCAGCATCGCCCAGCCTTTGGCGCTGCGCAGCGGCAAGCTGGCGGCCAGGCTTGGGATCGACAGCAGCATGGCCACGCCCAGGGCCAATTTGTAACTTTCGGCGGTGGTCAGGTGCAGGATGATCGGTAGCGCAGTGAGCAGCGCAGCGAACAGGGTCAAGGTGTGCAGCGCGAGGAACAGCGAACGCTTGGGGGCCAGCCACTTGTAGTAAAGCGGGTCGGTGATTGACACCAGTGCCGCCGCGCCGAGCAAACCGGTGAAGATCGATTGGCCGCTGTTCCATGTGGTGGTGATGAAGAAAAACGGCAACACAAAAAACAGACTTTCCTGGTGGATCATCTGGGTGGCGTAACGCAGCAGGGGTTCGGGGATTTCCCGGTTGAAGACCTTGGCAAACAACTGGTTAAAGCTGTTCTCCAGCATCAGCCACAACCAGCTCACCAGCATGATCACCGCGATCCAACTGGCCATGCCCTGCTGGCGATCCACCAGGATGAAGCTGCATACGCCCGAGATAAAGCCGCCGAGTGCGATCACCCCAGGATAGCGCTTGATCAGTTCGAGAATGCGCTGGATAAGGGGTGGCAGGTTTGGCATGGGCGATTCACAGTTGAAGTAGGAAATATCCCAGACAGAATAACGTCTTAGCCGTATGTCCGGTGTTTCATTGCGCGACTCGTGTGCGATAACGCCGAAGGCCGATCAACACCGTGGCAATCAGCCCGAGCACGCCGGCACCGATCCACGTCAGGGCGTCATAGCTCAATAGGGGTTTTTCGATGCGCCAGTAGCCCGGCTGGTTGAGCACTTGACGCATGGCCTGGTTGGCCTGCTCAAGGTTAACCGCCTTGATGCGTTTGACCGGGTCGCTGAAGTGGCCATCGGCGTAGTCACCCGATGCGCTCCAGTAATAGTCGGCCAATGCGCTGTTGCCTTGCACGGCCCAGGCTTCGCGCGCGATGGCGGCTTGTTGCAGGCGGTTGAAGGTGGCGGGGTCGAGACCGTCCTTGAGCAATTGCGCCTTGAGGTCTTGCAGCACCTGTTCCGCTTTACCGAGGTTGTCCCGCTCAAGGTCGGCATTCATGCTCAGAAAACCTACGCTGCCGAGCACTTCGCGCTCACTCCACGGGCCGTAGGACAAACCGTGCTTGAGGCGTAATTGGCGGTATAACGCCCAGTCGAGGTAGTCCTTGAGCAGGTCGTAGGTTTCATCATGCTGATCGTCCAGCACCGGCTCCGGGAACAGCCAGTGCAACTTGGCGCCGTCACCGACCCAGCCATGGATCAAATCACGCTGGCTGGCGGCGGCATGCTGGATTTCCGGCAGTGGCCGATGCTCGCTCGGCTCCACCGGGTCAAGCTGCCCATAGGTGCGTTCCAGATAAGCCGGCAGCAACTTGTCGAGCTCGCCTACGATGATCAGAGTCATATTGTTGGGCGCGTACCAATCTTTGCGCAGTTTCTCCAGCTGATCGCGTGTCAGGTGGTTGACCTGAGCCCGCTCGGCGCACTTGAGCCCCAGTTCGACAGCCAGTTGATTGCTGGCGCTGTGGCCGAGGTCCTGGCGGTCGAGCAGGCGCTGCAGGTGCGAATAATGACCGCCGTCTTCGCGTTCCACTACCTGTTTGGCGGCATTGATGTGTGCGTCGGTCAATTGGGTGCGGGTGAGGATCGCCAGCAGCAGGTCCAGCACCTTGCGCTGGTTTTGTGCCGGGGCCTCGATCACAAAGGTGGTGTCGGCGTTGCTGGTATAGGCATTCCACTCGCCGCCGAGGGCTTGCATACGGTCTTCGAGGTCGCCTTCGCCTGCACCGTCGATACCGCTGAAGAGCAAGTGTTCGAGCAGGTGCGGCAGCTCTTTGTCTTCACAACTGAAATCATCCAGGCCGACGCCCACCACCAGGCGGATGGCCACGTGCCCGCGCTCGGTGCCCGGTTTGAGCAGCACCTGCAGGCCGTTGGGCAGGGTGTAGCCCTCGACGTGCAGGCGGTCAAAGGCAAAGGTGTATGCCGAACCCATGAGCAGGCAGGCGAATAACAGGCGACGCATAACAAGCTTCCCGGCGGGTGAGGTCCACTGTTAACTGACTTCACGGGCCATCGTACGTTCAGGGCGAATGGGTGATGTCGGCAATTTCTTCGGCGGAGAGTGCACCAGTGTCAGAGGTTTCCAACACTACATAAGCGCTGCTGCAAAACAACGAGTTGAGGCGTTTCATGTCGGCAATCAGTTCCAGGTGCAGGGAACTGGTCTCCAGGCTTTGTACGATTTTGCGTTGCAGGCGGCTGACATGGGCGTGAGCCAAACGCCGTTCCTGGGCGCGAAAGCGGCGCTTCTCACGCAGCAATTGCCGGGCACTTTCCGGGTCGCCGCTGAGAAACACCGACAGGCCCAGGCGCAGGTTGGCGATCAACTGGCCGTGCAGGTCGGTCAATTCTTCCAGGCCCACTTCAGAGAACTGTCGGCGTTGTGAGGTTTTCTGCTGCTGGACTTTGCGCAGCATGCGTTCGATCAGGTCGCCGGCCAGTTTCAAGTTGATCGACAACTCGATGATCTCGGCCCAGCGACGGCTGTCCTGTTCACTGAGGTCTTCACGGGGCATTTGTGCGAGGTACAGCTTGATCGCGCTGTAGAGCGCTTCGACGTCATCGCTGAGGCTGCGCATTTCCTGAGTGATGGCGGTCTGTTTGCCGCGCAGCACTTCCTGCATTGCGGTGAGCATGTTGTCGATCAGGTCGCCCAGGCGCAACGTCTCTCGGGCGGCGTTGGCCAGGGCCAGGCTGGGTGTGGCGAGGGAGGCCGGGTCCAGGTGGCGCGGCTTGGCCTTGCCATTGGTCTCCGGTTGTTCCGGCAGCAACCAGGCGCAAAGACGGGCCATCGGGCCGATGCTGGGCAACAGGATCAGGCAGCGGCTGACGTTGTAGAGCAGGTGGAAGGTGATGACCATGCCCTGGGCGCTGTAGTCCAAACCGTCCATCCAGCGTACGAGGGGGTCGAGTATCGGAATGATCAGCAACAGGCCGATCAATTTGTACAGCAGGCTGCCAAGGGCCACCTGGCGCCCGGCGGCGTTCTGCATGTTGGTACTGAGGAAGGCCAGCACGCCGCTGCCGATGTTGGCACCGATCACCAGGCCGATGGCCACATGCAAGCCGATCACGCCGGCGCCGGCCAGGGTGGCGGTCAGCAGCACCGCGGCCAGGCTGGAGTAGGAAATCATCGCGAACAGGGCGCCGACCAAGGCATCGAGCAAGATATCGCCGGTCAGCGAGGCAAAGATGACTTTGACGCCCTGGGCATGGGTAATCGGCCCGGCGGCTTCGACGATCAATTGCAGTGCCAGAATGATCAGGCCCAGGCCGATGCCGACGCGACCCATCTGCCCCGCCCGTGTCTGTTTGCGCGACAGGAAGAAAATCACCCCGAGAAAAATCAGCAGCGGCGAAAGCCAGGACAAATCGAAAGTCAGTACCCGCGCCATCAACGCAGTACCGACGTCGGCACCAAGCATGGTTGCCAGGGCGGGCGTCAGCCCCATCAGGCCCTGGCCGACAAACGACGTCACCAGCATGGCCGTGGCGTTACTGCTCTGCACCATGGCCGTCACCAGGATACCGGCGACAAATGCCAGCCAGCGTTTGGACATGTTCTGCCCGATGACTTGGCGCAAGTTGGAACCGTAGACCCGCAAGATGCCGGTACGGACGATGTGCGTGCCCCAGATCAGCAGGGTCACGGCGGAAAGCAGATTGAGCAAGGTCAGCATGCTCGGCCCCCCGTGTGGGTGCACCCCAACCGGGGCGAAGGAAAGTTGCCGCGTGCCGTTCTACGTCTTGTAGTTAAGCTGTAGTTGGCGAATGGGTTCTGCGCCAGCATCGCATAGCTGAAGTGAGGATTGAAACAAAACTGTCATCTTCAGGAGCGAGCTTGCTCGCGAAAAACTCAAGGACACCGCGTTTAGTCAGATGACACGCTTTATCGTTGGCGTTCTTCGCGAGCACGCTCGTTCCTACAGGTTTATTGACCCGGAATGTCCTTGCGCAGTTTCACCGGATCCTGCTGTTTCTTCTTTTTCGCGATGGCGGTGCGCATCTTGATGTTGATCGCTTCCACCGCCAGCGAGAACGCCATGGCGAAGTAGACGTAGCCTTTTGGCACGTGCACGTCGAAGGATTCGGCGATCAGCACCGTACCCACTACCAGCAGGAACGACAACGCCAGCATCTTCAGCGACGGGTGCTTGTCGATGAAGTCGCTGATGGTGCCGGCAGCCATCATCATTACCAGTACGGCCACGATGATTGCAGCAACCATGACCGGCACATGGGACACCATGCCGACAGCGGTGATCACCGAGTCCAGGGAGAACACGATGTCAATGATCGCGATCTGGATGATGGTGTAGATGAACTTGCCACCGCCGCCCGTTGGCTCGTCGTGGGTTTCGTCCTCACCTTCCAGCGCGTGGTACATCTCCTGGGAGCTTTTCCACAGCAGGAACAAACCACCGAAGAACAGGATCAGGTCGCGACCGGAAATGCCTTGGCCAAACACCACGAACAGATCGGCGGTGAGTTGCATCACCCAGGTGATCGACAGCAGCAACAGGATTCGCGTGACCATGGCCAGGGCCAGGCCGAAGATCCGGGTGCGCGCCTGCATATGCTTGGGCATGCGGCTGACCAGGATCGAAATCATGATGATGTTATCGATGCCCAGGACGATCTCGAGGGCCGTCAGGGTGAAGAAGGCAATCCAGATCTCCGGATTGGTCAGCCATTCCATGTGTATTCCTTTGAGCGAGTGTTAAACCGCGCCAGCTGCAGTGCCGCGCGGCAGGGGTGTCACGGTTATAGAGTGCTGAACAGCGGGAAAATCCCCATCAGTAAAGCGGCGAACATTATGCACAGGCATACCAGCACTGCCCACTTGAGGGTGAAGCGCTGGTGATCGCCAAACTCGATGCCGGCCAGGGCCACCAGCAGGTAGGTCGAGGGTACCAGCGGGCTCAGCAAATGTACGGGTTGACCAACAATAGAGGCCCGGGCCATTTCCACGGCGGTGATGCCGTAGTGGCTAGCGGCTTCGGCGAGTACCGGCAGTACGCCGTAGTAGAACGCATCGTTGGACATGAAGAAGGTAAACGGCATGCTCACCAGTGCAGTGATCACGGCCAGGTACGGACCCAGCGCATCCGGGATGACTGCCAGCAGGCTCTTGGACATGGCGTCGACCATGCCTGTGCCCGACAGGATGCCGGTGAAGATGCCGGCGGCGAAGATCAGTCCGACGACTGCCAGCACACTTCCTGCGTGGGCCGCGACGCGGTCCTTTTGCTGTTGCAGGCACGGGTAGTTGACGATCATGGCGATACTGAACGCCACCATGAACAGCACGGGAAGCGGCAACAGGCCGGCGATCAGGGTGCACATCAGGGCGAAGGTCAGCGCGCCGTTGAACCAGATCAGCTTTGGACGGCGAGCGTCCGGGTATTGCGAGACGCTGATCTCGCTGTGGTCGATCTCGTCGCCCTGCAGGTGCAGTTCACCCAGGCGGGCACGCTCACGCTTGCCGTACAAGTAGGCAATCACCAGGATCGCTACCACGCCGGCGGCCATGGCCGGGATCATCGGTACGAAGATGTCCGATGGGTCCACATGCAGCGCACTGGCGGCGCGCGCAGTCGGGCCACCCCAAGGGGTCATGTTCATCACGCCACCGGCGAGGATAATCAGGCCGGCCATGATTCGCGGGCTCATGCCGATGCGCTGGTACAGCGGCAGCATGGCGGCCACGCAGATCATGTAAGTGGTAGCGCCGTCACCGTCCAGGGACACCACCAGGGCCAGTACGGCGGTGCCGACCGAGACTTTCAGTGGGTCGCCTTTGACCATCTTGAGGATCTTGCGCACGGCCGGGTCGAACAGGCCGGAGTCGATCATCAGAGCAAAGTAGAGAATGGCGAACATCAGCATCACGCCGGTCGGCGCGAGCTTGGTGATGCCCGCGAGCATCATTGGGCCTATCTCCGGTGCGAAGCCCCCAAACAGGGCGAACAGGATCGGCACGATGATCAAGGCGATCAGCGCGGACAGGCGCTTGGTCATGATCAGGAACATGAACGTGATGACCATGGCAAAGCCAAGGAAAGTCAGCATAGGGAAAACTCCAGGCGTAGCGCGGCTAGGGAATGGCGAACCGGGTGGGGTCAGCGCAGAACGAAAAGCACGAGGCGTACGGGGGGAGTCGGGCTGAACAGGCGGGTACGGACGGACATCGGGAATCACCATTGTTGTTGTTAACAGTCGGTCTGTTGCCGACAGTGGGGCGATCCTAGACGCGTAAGCTTTCAGCCAGCTTTCGTTGGGTAGGGGAATGACACACGGTCTTGAAGTTTATGCAGATCAGAATGTAAGAGGTTTCAGGGAAGTTCGAGGCCACCGGCGGCCTTGTGCAGCTTGCGAAGATGCTCGCCCATCTGCTTGAGGTTGGCTTCGCAGGCGGCAATCTCGTCGGCACGGGAAGGATCCAGAAGCGCCCTCACCTCTTTATCCAGATCGCCGGTCAACGATTGCAGTTGCTTCTGGCGCTCGGCGCTTTCCGATTCCAGGCGTTTGGCTTCCGACGGTTGCGGCAGGCCGTAGCCACCGCTGTCCAGCAGTTCAGCCGGGCGGCTGAGGAAGCCACTGTTGGCGAGGATTTGCTGCAGGGTATTGTTGGCTTTTTCCATGCCGCCATTTTTCAGCTCGCGGGCGTTGAGATAGCGTTGCTTGACCTCGTCCTGGGCCAGCATCAGTTGTCTGCGATAGCTGGCTTGTTCCAGCAATAGCAGCGCGGCGCTGGTGCGCAAGTCGGCCTGGCTGAACCACTGGCGTCGTTCGGCCGCATCGAGGGACAGCCAGTCTTCGACTTGGGTCTGCTTGATCGGCAGACGCTTGCGCAACACATCGAACATGGCCTGGTAGCGCTCGCGGAACGAGTCGAAGTGATAACCCAGGCGCAGCGCCTCGCGCTTGTCGTTGAGTACGCTGGTATCGGCCAGGCCACGGGCGCTGAGCACTTCCAGCAAGCCGTTGGGGGTGATGTTGTCCAGGCCGGTCAACTGTGGATTGGCGCTGCCGCTGCGCAACAGTTTCAGGCTTTCCACCGCGCAATTGTTGGAAATGAAGAAATAGTTGCCATCGTAGCTCCAGTGCATTTCGGCAGCGTGCTCGACGGTGTCGTTGATTTCCTGGCGGTTGAGCTTCAGTGGCACCGAGGCAAGACCGCGCAGCTCGGTTTTGGTGTATTCATCGATCACTTGGGCCAGGGGCAGTACGAACAAGCGCGACGGGTATTTGCCGATCAGGCCGTCCCAGCTCGAGAGTTGCACGTCACCGACGAAGGCGCGATAGGACAGTACCAAGTGCTGGTCCAGGTCCAGGCGGCAGTCCGGGCCGCGCGGGCGACCGGGAGCGCAGATCACCAGGCGCAACATGCTGTGGCCCCAGCGGCTCACCAGGTTCTGGTTGGCTTCGGCCAGCAGGTAGTCAATTTCGTAGACGCGCTCGGGGTCGATCTGGCCCAGCGGCGTCTTGGCGAAGTCGTTGCCGGCGTTCAGGAACGCGTAGGTCTTGGCGCAGGTGTCCTGCGCAGATGGCGCCCAGCCGAAGTGCTCCTTGTAGTAGCGGAACAGCGCGGGTCGGCGGCAGGCGTAGCTGGGGTCGAGGAGAAAATACTCCATGTTGACCGCCACGAACTCCAGTGGGCTGGTGGTTTCGTAGATATCCGGGCTGCGGGCAACTTGATGGTTGTGCTGTTCTCGCTCGCCACGGCGGCCGACGTATTGCGGCCAGCCGGCAAGGTCCAGCAGGCGTGGGTCGTCGCTGAGTGTAAAGCGGCGGTCATGCTGGCCACGGCACTGGTCGGGCAGGCCGATCAGGCCGGTGATGCTGTTTTGGCGACTGCATCTATTGATCAGTGCACGGTCGTCTTTGGACCAGAGACGTGCGCGGTCATAGATGTGGGTCAGTTCATGCAGCACGGTGGCGAGCATTTCGCGGCGCACGGTGCCGTGGGGGCGATTGGTTTTCTGGGTGGCGGCGCTGCCATCGGTCAGGCTGGCGAGCAGGTTCCGGTTAAGGTCCAGTTCGGACACCAGAGAAGCTTGGCCGTAGGCGTTTTCAGGCATTTTGTCGGTCCAGCCGACATCGATGCGCCGGTCCAACTGCTCGACAAAGCGCGGCGGCAAGGAGCGCATCGCTTCATCGAGCAACGCCTGGCTGGCCTGCTGTTCGGCCGGGCTCAAACCATCGGTTATGAGCCGCAGTTGCAGGCTGGCCTGGGCGGCGCCTGCACAGAACAGTACAGCCCCGGCCAATAGCCAGGCGGCGACGCGCCTCACAGTGCGAGGATGGCTTCGGCGAGAGTCTGGTCACTGGCATCGCGGGCTTCCGGCACGCGGGTTCGCAGGGTATCGAACGCGGCTTCCAGCTGTGCGCCGCGGATCTCGCCATTGGAGGCGACGAAACTGGCGGCGTCATCGTGGGCTTCACGCACGATCTTGGAGTCGCGGATCGAGGTGGTGGTGTCCGAGGTGAAATCAATGGTGCGGGCCGACGCACGTACGATGATGTTGCTGGTGGCCTTCAGGGTTTGTGCGTGGGCAACATCGGCCAACAACAGCAGGCCGAGAGCGGCGGCGATCAGCGGGCTACGCATGAAATAACTCCAGAATACAAAGATGATTATTGGACGAGAATTGCTTGCGCCAGTTCAAGGTCGCTGGCGTTAAGTTTTGGCCGGGTGCGGCGCAGGTAATCCAGCGCGGATTCCAGTCGTGCGCCCCGCCATTGGCCGTCTGTGGCTATAAACACGGCAGCGTCGTCCTGGGCGGCCAGTAACCTTTTTCTGTCAAAGGGCGCTGATGTCACCTTGCTGGTGGCATAGGCACTTATGACGGTGCTCTGGGTGGACACATCAAAGGCTGAAGCCAGTGGTGGCCAGCAAGCGCAGATCAAAATAGGAACAAACAGCAGGCGGTATGAAAAAGCCATGGGTCTCGACAACTGAAAGCGAGCGCCAAGGCTAGCGCAATGCCCGGGCGAGAGCCAGCGCCGAGGCGCCCGGCAGCGGCTCGCGCTGCCGGGATTTCATCTGTTATCAGATCGCCAGGATCGCCTGGGCCAACTGAGCATCAGTCGCCGCATTCAACTGTGGCGCTTGTTGGCGGATATGGGCCAGAGCGCTCTCCAGTTTCACGCCACGGATGGCGCCTTCACTGGCGACGAAGCTGGCAGCATCGTCACGGGCGGCTTGTACCACCTTGTGGTCACGCAGGGAGGAGGTTGCATCGGAGCTGGCATCGGAAGTGGCTTTGAGCGCGCCGACGATCGAGTCGGTGGTCACGATGAGGCTGCTTGCGTTGGCGTTGGCAGCGAGGGCCAACAAGGCAGCAGCACTCAGCAGGCGTAGACGGGACATGGGATAACTCCTGTAGATAAACAAATAAGGCGGCGCAGAGCGGCCACTGTGAAACGGACATGGGTGCTATTGGGCATCAGACGCCTGTTCTACAAAGTTCGCCACGTGGTGGGTGGATATTAAGCCGTCGTCTGTCCGTTCGGAAGTGTGCGATTTAACTGTACTGGTCAATTTTAATTTTATTGAAACTGTACCAATCCGCCTCAGACCGGCCAGCAAAGGCCCGGAAATAACAAAGCCCGCCTCCGGTTTCCCGGGGCGGGCTTTGCTTTACAAATCAGGGTGCTGGCGGTGGACCCGGCGGGTCAGGGCCAGCGGGCGCCAATTAGCGCCAGAACGGCTTGCTCAGCTCTTCGTAGCGTTGAGCTTCGCTGATACCGGCGTCAGCCAGCAGACGCGAATCCAGACGAGCCAGTTGGTGGCGGCTGGAGATGCGGCGCTGCCACAGCATCAGGTTGGCAAGAACGCGCAGAGGCAGGGAAGCCTGGGTGTTTACAGCTTTTTCTTCGAAGAACAGTTCGGAACTGAGTGTACGTTCCATGATGACATCCTTCCGCTTGTGGCGGGATTAGGTAGTGGTTTAACTGATGCCAATGATCCTCCTCCTGCGCAAGACTCTGTAGATACAGTTCACCTGTATTGTGAGAGGCCAGTTAACTGTTTATAGGTGCTGTACTGTACGGAAATGGGGCAACTGTACCTGTCTGCCCTGAAATAGTGCGAAATAGGCATTTTAGGTGGAGTAGGTAGGATAAATCGGTAGGAAAAGAACGGTACAGTAGTACAGTTTTTTAAAGATGTGCTTGTGGACATGCCGAGCTGATGAAACTGTGTTTGCATCAGCTCAGGTGTGTATCGATCAAGCCTTGAGCATATGCCCGGTTTCTTCCAGGTTGATGTGCCAACTCAGTGCTTCGCGCAGGATGTGCGGAGTATGCCCGCCGACGGCGCAGGCCGCGTCGAAGTAACTGTTCAGCGCATCGCGGTAGGCTGGATGCACACAGTTGTCGATGATGACGCGGGCCCGCTCCCGCGGCGCCAGGCCACGCAGGTCGGCCAGGCCGACTTCCGTCACCAGGATGTCGACATCATGTTCGGTGTGGTCCACATGGCTGACCATCGGTACCACGCTGGAAATCGCGCCGCCCTTGGCGATCGACTTGGTTACGAAGATCGCCAGGTGTGCGTTGCGTGCGAAATCCCCGGAACCGCCGATACCGTTCATCATGCGCGTGCCGCAGACGTGGGTAGAGTTGACGTTGCCGTAGATGTCGAATTCCAGCGCGGTATTGATACCGATAATGCCCAGGCGGCGCACCACTTCCGGGTGGTTGGAGATCTCCTGCGGGCGCAATACCAGCTTGTCTTTATAGTGTTCCAGGTTGCCGAACACATCGGCATTGCGTCGTTCCGACAGCGTGATCGAACTGCCGGATGCAAAACTCAGCTTGCCGGCGTCGATCAGGTCGAAGGTCGAATCCTGCAACACTTCCGAGTACATGGTCAGTTCTTCGAACGGCGACTCGATCAGGCCGCACATCACGGCGTTGGCAATATTGCCGATGCCGGCCTGCAGAGGGCCGAGTTTGTTGGTCATGCGCCCAGCGTCCACTTCCTGCTTGAGGAAGTTGATCAGGTGATTGGCGATGCCTTGAGTGTCGCTGTCGGGCGGAGTCACGGTTGAGGCAGAGTCGGCCTGGTTGGTGATCACGATGGCGACGATTTTCTCCGGAGGGATCGGAATCGCAGTGCTGCCGATGCGGTCGTCGACTTTGACCAGCGGGATCGGCGTGCGCGTCGGCCGGTAGGTCGGGATATAGATGTCGTGCAGCCCTTCCAGGTTCGGGTTGTGCGCCAGGTTGATCTCGACGATGACCTGCTTGGCGAAAATTGCAAAGCTGGCCGAGTTACCCACGGACGTGGTGGGCACGATATGTCCTTGTTCGGTGATCGCAACGGCTTCGATCACGGCGATGTCCGGCAACTTGAGCTGGTTGTTGCGCAGTTGCTCGACAGTTTCCGACAAATGTTGGTCGATAAACATGACTTCGCCTGCGTTGATCGCGCGGCGCAGGGTGCTGTCGACCTGGAATGGCATGCGGCGGGACAGTACGCCGGCTTCGGTCAATTGTTTGTCGAGGTCGTTGCCCAGGCTGGCGCCGGTCATCAGGGTGATTTTCAGTGGCGAGGTCTTGGCGCGTTCCGCCAGGGCATGGGGTACGGCCTTGGCTTCACCGGCACGGGTGAAGCCGCTCATGCCGACGGTCATGCCGTCCTCGATCAGTGCGGCGGCATCTGCCGGGCTCATGACCTTATTCAACAGCGAAGGCAAGCGGATACGATCACGGTACATGAATTGTTATCTCAGGCTACGGAAGCAAGGTGCGCAGTTTAGTGATTTCAAAAAAATTCGGCCCGCTACCATGGTCGAATGCCGGGCGGCGATTTAGAGCCTTTGGTCGGGTTTCATCACACCAATAAAAAACCCCAGCCTACCGGAGGCCAGGGTTTTGGGTATTGCGCTGGCGCAGTGTTATTCGACGGCCTTGACCATATCTTCGATGACTTTCTTGGCGTCGCCGAAGACCATCATGGTCTTGTCCAGGTAGAACAACTCGTTATCCAGGCCGGCATAACCGCTGGCCATCGAACGTTTGTTGACGATGATCGTCTTGGCCTTGAACGCTTCGAGGATCGGCATGCCGGCAATCGGCGAGTTCGGATCGTTCTTGGCGGCCGGGTTGACCACGTCGTTGGCACCCAACACCAACACCACATCGGCCTGGCCGAATTCGGAGTTGATGTCTTCCATCTCGAACACCTGGTCGTAAGGCACTTCAGCTTCGGCGAGCAGCACGTTCATGTGCCCTGGCATCCGACCGGCCACGGGGTGGATCGCGTACTTCACGGTTACGCCATGGTGGGTCAGCTTCTCGGTCAGTTCCTTGAGCGCGTGTTGTGCCCGAGCTACCGCCAGGCCGTAGCCCGGAACGATGATCACGGTGTCGGCGTTGGTCAGCAGGAACGTCGCGTCGTCGGCCGAGCCGGACTTCACTGGGCGCGCTTCCTTGGAACCAGTCGCCGCCGCTGCGTCCGAAGTATTGCCGAAACCGCCCAGCAGTACATTAAAGAAGGAGCGGTTCATCGCTTTGCACATGATGTACGACAGGATCGCACCGCTGGAGCCCACCAGGGAGCCGGCGATGATAAGCATCGAGTTGTTCAGGGAAAAGCCGATACCCGCCGCCGCCCAGCCTGAGTAGCTGTTGAGCATCGACACGACCACCGGCATATCCGCGCCGCCAATCGGGATGATGATCAGCACGCCGAGCACGAACGCCAGGGCCAGCATCAGCGCGAACGCTGTGAGGTTGCCCGTGAACATGAATGCCAGGCCCAGACCCAGCGTCGCGAGGCCCAGTACCAGGTTGAGCTTGTGCTGGCCACCGAGCTGTACGGGTGCGCCCTGGAACAGGCGGAACTTGTACTTGCCCGACAGCTTGCCGAACGCGATCACCGAGCCAGAGAAGGTAATCGCACCGATAGCTGCACCGAGGAACAGCTCCAGGCGATTGCCGGCAGGGATCGAGTCGCCCAGGTGTTTGACGATACCCAGGGATTGCGGCTCGACCACGGCGGCAATGGCGATGAACACTGCAGCCAGACCGATCATGCTGTGCATGAAGGCGACCAGCTCCGGCATCTTGGTCATTTCAACGCGTTTGGCCATGATCGACCCAGCGGTGCCACCAATCAGCAAGCCAACAATCACGTAGCCAATACCCGCAGTGGCCAGCTCAGCGCCAAGCTTATAGATGAGGCCCACAGTGGTCAGCACTGCCAGTGCCATGCCAAGCATGCCGAACAGGTTGCCGCGTCGCGAGGTGGTTGGGTGCGACAGGCCCTTGAGAGCCTGGATGAAGCAGATCGACGCGATCAAGTAGAGCGTCGTGACGAGATTCATGCTCATTACTTGGGCGCCTCTTCTTTTACTTTCGGGGCTTTCTTCTTGAACATCTCAAGCATCCTGCGGGTCACTAGGAATCCACCGAACACGTTGACTGCTGCGAGCGCCACGGCCAGGGTTCCCATGGTCTTGCCCAATGGCGTGACGGTGAGTGCCGCGGCCAGCATGGCGCCAACAATCACAATGGCAGAGATCGCGTTGGTCACCGCCATCAGTGGCGTGTGCAGCGCGGGGGTTACGTTCCAGACCACGTGATAACCGACATAAATGGCCAGCACAAAGATGATCAGGTTGTAGATACCGGGGGAGATAAGCTCTTCCATCGTCTGAATCCCTGCTTAGGCGTTTTTACGGATGACTTGGCCGTCGCGGCACATAAGGCACGCGGCGACGATGTCGTCTTCGAGGTTGATTTCAAACTGCCCTTCCTTGGTGAAGACCAGCTTCAGGAAGTCCAGCAGGTTGCGCGCATACAAAGCGGAAGCGTCGGCGGAGACGGCGCCGGCGAGGTTGGTTGGGCCGCAAATAATCACGCCGTTCTCCACCACCACCTGGTCGGCGACGGTCAGCGGGCAGTTGCCACCCTGGGTTGCGGCGAGGTCGATGACCACCGAGCCGGGTTTCATTTGTGCAACGGTTTCGGCGCTCAGCAGAGTGGGGGCTTTACGGCCCGGAATCAAAGCGGTGGTGATGACGATGTCGGCCTGTTTGGCGCGTTCATGCACAGCCAGAGCCTGTCGTTGCATCCAACTGCTCGGCATCGGACGCGCATAGCCGCCTACACCGACGGCGCATTCGCGCTCTTCATCGGTTTCGTACGGCACGTCGACGAACTTGGCGCCGAGGGATTCGATCTGTTCTTTCACGGCCGGGCGCACGTCGGACGCTTCGATCACCGCACCCAGACGTTTCGCCGTCGCGATAGCCTGTAGGCCGGCAACGCCAGCGCCGAGTATCAGCACGCGGGCAGCCTTCACGGTACCTGCGGCGGTCATCAGCATGGGCATGAAGCGCGGGTAGTGATGAGCGGCGAGCAACACGGCTTTATAGCCGGCAATGTTGGCTTGGGAGGACAACACATCCAGGCTCTGAGCCCGGGAAGTACGCGGAGCAGCTTCGAGTGCAAATGCGGTAATGCCGCGTTCGGCCAGCTTGGCGATGGTTTCGTTGCTGAACGGATTGAGCATGCCCACCAATACGGTGCCGCTTTTGATCAGCGCCAGTTCGCTGTCGCTGGGGGCAACCACCTTGAGAATCAGTTCGGCACCAAACGCATCGTTGGCGCTGCCAATGGTTGCACCTGCCGTTTCATAGGCACTGTCGACGATGCTGGCTTTGATGCCTGCTCCGCTTTGTACAGTGACCTTATGGCCCTGGCCGATCAGCTTCTTGATGGTTTCCGGGGTGGCAGCCACCCGCGTTTCACCGGTCTGGGTTTCGAGAGGAACACCAATGTGCACGTCAAATCTCCTGCATGATCTTTTTGCTTTTGATCTTTTTGTAAAAAGGCCAGTGCGCCGTGAGTGGTGCATCTGGGGCGGCCGATCAGCACGATCCCGCTGAAATGACAGCGGGGCGCGGCATTTTGCAGGCGAACTTTACGGCCTTCAAGGGATTATGACGGGTGACGAAAAATTAACTACAAGTCACCCTGTGACTGATTGTCGCAATGCCAGGAAATAACCGCTTTAAATACAGGTGTTTATAGGCCTTCATGGATTTATAGAGTCATTTTGCATCGTTGCTGTGAATGGTCGCGTATTGGCCGGTAATAGTCGCTGTAAGCCATGTGGATTATGACTTTGAAGCCTATTTTTGATTAATCGGTACAGTCTGCTTGAATGCGACATATACGTATATCTGTAGTTATTTTTAATATTTGACTACAAGGTCAGCAATCCATCTGTGGCCTTTAGTTACAGGGGCTGTAGCGTTTTGATTGATCGATTAACCAGTCCCTGAATGCGTGAAGTGATGCAGATTCGACTTTTCTCTCAGGAATCATCAGGTAGTAGGCCTTCGAGCTGCTCAGTGCTTCCGGGCTGGCAATCACCAGTTGGCTCTCGTCCAGCTCGCGCTGGATGAGGAAAGGCGGAATCAGAGCGATACCCATGTCATGCATGGCTGCCTGGGACAACATCGAGAATAGCTCGTAACGCGGGCCCGTCATGTCGCGAGGTATATTCAGGTGCTGAGCGTTAAACCATTGGCGCCAGGCGTAGGGTCGAGTGGTTTGCTGCAGCAGCGGCAGTTCTGCGATCTCCTGAGGGCTGAAGTGATCACGGGAGCCCAGTAAGCGCGGGCTGCACACGGGAACCGGGTTTTCTCCCATCAGTCGATGGGATTCGGTGCCTGACCAATCGGCATCGCCAAAGTAAATCGCGGCGTCGAACTCGGTATCAGCAAACAGGAAGGGACGTGTGCGGTTGGTAAGGTTGACCGTGACCTCCGGGTGCTGGCGTTGAAAGTCTTTGAGCCGGGGGATCAGCCATTGGGTGCCGAAAGTGGGGACCACGGCCAATTCGATGACGTTGGCGCCCTGCTGCCCCATGACAGACAAGGTGTCGCGCTCCACGGCATCCAACTGCATAGCGACGCGACGGCTATAGGACAGCCCCGCTTCCGTCAGTTTTACCCCTCGCCGAGAGCGCCGAAACAGCTCGACACTTAAAAACTCTTCAAGGCTTGCGATCTGGCGACAGATGGCGCCCTGGGTGATGGAAAGCTCATGCGCTGCCTTGGTAAAGCTCTCGTGGCGGGCCGCAGCTTCAAAACTGACGAGGGCAGTGGTGCTGGGAATTTTTCTGCGCATGTACGTTGTACTCACTTCTCAAACGCGTGGGCGACGTTTTTGGCTATTTCGAAGTGAGAAATTAGCACAACCCTATGCGGAAACCTCGTTTGCCCTCTGCGCCTGCCCGGCCTAGGCTCCATCCACGACTTCTGATTTTCCACGAGGACTCATTCATGGCTGGCAAGGCAAGCTTCAACTGGATCGATCCACTGCTGTTGGATCAACAGCTCACTGAAGAAGAACGCATGGTGCGTGACAGCGCTGAGCAATTTGCTCAGGACAAGCTGGCGCCGCGTGTGCTCGAAGCTTTCCGTCATGAAAAAACCGACCCTGCGATCTTCCGCGAGATGGGAGAGACAGGTCTGCTGGGCGCGATGATCCCTGAGCAGTACGGTGGCAGTGGCCTGAACTACGTCAGCTACGGGTTGATTGCGCGTGAAGTGGAGCGTGTCGACTCCGGCTATCGCTCGATGATGAGTGTGCAGTCGTCACTCGTCATGGTGCCGATTAACGAATTTGGTACCGAAGCGCAGAAGCAGAAATATCTGCCGAAATTGGCCTCTGGTGAATGGATTGGCTGTTTTGGTCTGACCGAGCCCAATCATGGGTCTGACCCGGGTGCGATGATCACCCGTGCGCGCAAGGTGGATGGCGGCTACAGCCTGACGGGCGCCAAAATGTGGATCACCAATAGCCCCATTGCCGATGTTTTTGTGGTGTGGGGCAAGGACGATGCCGGTGATATCCGTGGTTTTGTCCTGGAGAAAGGCTGGAAAGGTCTGAGCGCTCCGGCGATTCACGGCAAGGTTGGGTTGCGCGCCTCCATCACTGGCGAAATCGTCATGGACAACGTGTTTGTGCCGGAAGAGAACATCTTCCCGGATGTGCGAGGTTTGAAAGGGCCTTTCACCTGTCTTAACTCTGCACGTTACGGTATTTCCTGGGGGGCGTTGGGGGCGGCCGAATTCTGCTGGCATACCGCGCGTCAATACACCCTCGATCGTCAGCAGTTCGGCCGCCCATTGGCGGCAACTCAGCTGATCCAGAAGAAGCTCGCCGATATGCAAACCGAGATCACGCTCGCCCTGCAGGGCTGCCTGCGTCTGGGACGTATGAAGGATGAAGGTACGGCGGCGGTCGAGATCACTTCGATCATGAAGCGCAACTCATGTGGCAAGTCCCTGGACATTGCGCGTATGGCGCGAGACATGCTGGGTGGCAACGGTATCTCCGATGAGTTCGGGGTGGCGCGCCACTTGGTCAACCTGGAGGTGGTGAATACCTATGAAGGTACTCATGACGTACATGCCTTGATCCTGGGGCGTGCGCAGACGGGTCTTCAGGCCTTTTATTAATAGGAGCACGGCATGGGCGCGCTTTCCCATCTGCGGGTGCTGGACTTATCGCGAGTACTGGCGGGGCCTTGGTCCGGGCAGATTCTTGCGGACCTTGGGGCAGAAGTGATCAAGGTCGAGCGGCCAGGTGTTGGTGATGATACGCGTGCGTGGGGGCCTCCTTTCCTTAAGGATGCTGACGGCGAGAACACCAGTGAGGCGGCGTATTATCTGTCGGCGAATCGTAACAAGGAGTCGGTGACCATCGACTTCACGCGGCCGGAGGGGCAAAAGCTGGTGCGCGACCTGGCGGCCAAGTCCGATATCCTGATCGAAAATTTCAAAGTGGGTGGGCTGGCAGCGTATGGGCTGGATTATGAGTCGCTCAAGGAGATCAATCCGGAACTGATCTATTGCTCGATAACAGGCTTTGGTCAGACGGGGCCTTATGCGACGCGGCCAGGCTACGACTTCATGATTCAGGGGTTGGGCGGGCTTATGAGCCTGACCGGTCTGCCTGAGGGTGATGAGGGAGCCGGGCCGGTGAAGGTTGGCGTGGCGTTGACTGACATCCTGACCGGGCTTTACTCAACGGTAGCGATCCTGGCTGCGCTGGCTCATCGGGACCATGACGGTGGCGGGCAGCATATCGACATGGCGCTGCTGGATGTACAGGTGGCATGCCTGGCTAACCAGGCCATGAATTACCTGGCGACCGGAGTGTCACCAAAGCGTCTTGGTAATGCGCACCCAAACATCGTGCCTTATCAGGATTTCCCTACGGCTGATGGCGACTTTATCCTGACCGTGGGCAATGACGGTCAGTTTCGTAAATTCGCTGAAGTGGCTGGCCAGCCGCAGTGGGCTGATGATCCGCGCTTTTCAAGTAATAAGGCGCGAGTGGCTAACCGTGCCGAGCTGATTCCGTTGATTCGCCAGACTACGGTCTTCAAGACGACCGCTGAGTGGGTATCACAGCTGGAGCAAGTGGGTGTGCCGTGCGGGCCGATCAATGATTTGGCACAGGTGTTCGCCGATGCTCAGGTCAAGGCGCGTGGATTGGCGATCACGCTACCTCATGGTTTGGCGGGGACTGTGCCTCAGGTTGCCAGCCCGATCCGGTTGTCCAAGACTCCAGTGGAGTACCGGAGTGCGCCTCCTTTATTGGGGGAGCATACCTTCAAGGTGTTGCAAGACGTTCTGGGATTGATGCCGGCTAGCGTCGCGGCTTTAAGGGAGGCGGGGGTTATCTGAACCTTCCTCTCTATATAGAGGGAGATTGGAGTCAGTGCGCTTGGTGTTTTTTTGGCCAGTCTCAAGAGTTTGATAGGAAAGAG